>CAMBOZ010000023.1 GCA_945869505.1 Bifidobacterium breve | reverse complement strand
ACTTTTTGGAATTCATTTTCAGTCGGTTCAGCCAACCCGAGCCAGATAAAACCATCACCATTTCTGGCTTTACTTATCATTTCGGGAAGGTTGGATGGTTCGGTGTAGCGCACGCCATTTTGGTACAAGGCATAGTCGACGATCATGTGACTAGTCTCCAACATAAAGTTGAACAACAGGAGTCAGCGAGCCAATCTCAACAAATGAGAAGTTGGAAATTACTTTCGTACACAGGGGCTAGGGATAAACACCCCCGCCTGACCTGCGCTTTCCTCTAAATGTGCCAGCACTCGATGAGTTACCCACACCCCGCACACAGGGATTTACACAGGAAAAGTGGGTTATCCACCGAGTTGTGCACACCCTTATCCCCAACCACTTTCGCTTTTGTCAGTGCTAGATGGGAGGTTTCACCCGTGAGCATCGCCGAACTACCCAACAACTCTTCGCGAGCCAACCCGTCTTACAACAATATTGGCACAGAATTTGAGCGCACACCACCGCAAGATTTAATCGCAGAACAATCAGTTCTTGGCGGAATGTTGTTATCTAAAGATGCAATCGCAGATGTTCTCGAAATTTTACGCGAACGCGATTTCTATCGCCCAGCTCACGAACTTATCTACGATGCAGTTTTAGATCTCTATGGTCGTGGCGAACCTGCAGACGCGGTCACTGTTGCCGCCGAGTTAACTAAACGCGGAGATATTGCACGCGCCGGCGGCGCACCTTATCTACATACTTTAATTTCATCAGTACCAACTGCCGCAAATGCGAGTTATTACGCAAAGATTGTTCGCGAACACGCAATTATGCGCCGCCTAGTTGAAGCCGGCACAAAGATTGTGCAACTTGGTTACAACGTTGAAGGCGAAGTTGATGACGCAGTTGATCAAGCGCAAGCCGAAGTTTATGCAGTAACCGAACGTCGCACCTCTGAAGATTATGTACAACTTGCAACCTTGTTGCCAGAAGCGCTTGATGAGATTGAAGCGATTCAAAAAGGCACCGGTATCGAAGGCGTTAAATCAGGATTCCGCGATTTAGATTTACTTACACATGGATTCCACCCGGGCAACATGATTATTCTCGCTGCGCGTCCTGCAGTTGGTAAATCAACCCTCGGACTTGATATTGCGCGTCACGCATCAATTCATGATGGCAAAACTTCAGTTATCTTCTCGCTCGAAATGTCACGCTCTGAAATCACAATGCGTATGTTGTCTGCCGAAGCGCGCGTCGGTTTAAATAACATTCGCTCT
Source organism: Bifidobacterium breve (assembly GCA_945869505.1). The sequence continues at coordinate 14,976 of CAMBOZ010000023.1, read as the reverse complement.
GGTCAATTAAGTGATGAAGAGTGGTCAAAGCTCGCCCGCCGTATGGGTGAAATCTCTGCCGCACCTTTATTTATCGATGATTCACCAAACCTTTCAATGATGGAAATCCGCGCCAAAGCCCGCCGTTTAAAGCAGCGCCACGACCTTAAATTGATTGTGATTGATTACCTGCAGTTGATGACAAGCGGCAAGCGCGTTGAAAACCGCCAACAAGAAGTTTCTGAATTCTCCCGCCATCTAAAACTTATGGCGAAAGAGTTAAACGTTCCGGTTATTGCGATCTCACAGCTCAACCGTTCTCCAGAACAACGCTCTGATAAGAAGCCGATGCTTTCAGATCTTCGTGAATCTGGTTCTATCGAACAAGATGCTGACGTAGTTATCTTGCTCCACCGAGATGATATGTATGACTCACAGAACCGTTCAGGTGAAGCGGATCTAATTGTTGCTAAACACCGTAACGGTCAGACCAAGACAATCACAGTTGCAGCGCAACTTCACTTTGCACGATTTGCAGATATGGCTCCAAATGCGGGCGCAGGTCGCGACTTCACTGCGCCACAAGATCCTGCAGCTGGGGCCTGGAACGAATAATATTATTTAGCGTTTGCCTTTGTTCGATCAGCAATATAAATACCAATTAAAACAATTACTCCACCCAGCAACTGGATCGCGCTCCAAGATTGCGATAACCAGACCCAAGCGAAGGCACCAGCAAGAACCGGCTCGAGCATTCCAATAACGCTAGATGTCGATGCGTTAATTCTGCGAATACCGTTAATGACAAATAAATAAGGAACCATTGTTCCCAAGGTAATTACATATGCGATCAATAACCAACCAGGTGCGCTGTACTCTGAGAAGCGGCCCTGCAAATTAATTTGCGCAGTGAAAATATCTGTAGGAAATTTCCAGAGCGGTAGAAATATTGACCAAAAGGCTCCGGCGAAACCTAAACCCCAAACGACAGTCGCTTGCGCAGAACGCTTATTAACTTGTGATTCGCTGATCAGGAAGTAAACCGCTAAGGCTAGGGCTGCACTGAGGGCCGCGAATATTCCGATCAAATCGAATGCAAAACCCTGCCAAACTTTGGCAACGAGAATTAATCCAATTAAAGAGAGCGCGATCGCAGTCCACATCCCGTTCGCGACCTGGCCTTTACGTACAAATTTGATCCATAAAACAATCCAGATAGGTGCGGTGAATTCGATAATTAAGACCAAACTGAGCGGAACGCCTCGAGATATACCGATGAAATATCCCAGCTGCACCATTGCATAACCGACAACTCCATAAATAATCAATACTGGAATTTCGCGGCGCTCAGCCTTTAAGGATTTACGATCTTGAATAAGGGTAATTAAGAAGAGTAAGAAGAAAGCGCCAAGCGCGCGAACCTGGGCCAGGCGAAAAGTTGTGAGATGGTCAAGGACCAAAGTAACGACTATTCCATTTAAGGAGTAGAAGAGTGCAGCCAGAATTATATAAAGCTCACCGCGGTGCTTATTCAGCATTGGCAGAGCCTATCTGAATTCAGGCCGATCTAAAGTTAGAAAGCGTTCTCCGAGATATCCATAATTGAACTATCGGTGCCCTCAACGATTTTGCGATCAGCAGTTAGATGCGGCAAGTAATTTGTGACAAAGAATTTAGCCGATGCGATTTTGCCGGCATAGAAATCTTTATCTTTTGCTGATGCGCCTTCAATGCGGCTTGCTGCGATATCTGCTTGGCGCAATAACAACCAAGTAGTGATTATGTCTCCGACCGCCATCAATACACGCGAAGTATTTAATCCAACTTTGTAAATTTCAGGAGCTGATTCTTGGGAAGCCATTGCGTGACCTACTAAGACACCAACCATGCCATTTAAATCACCAAGTGCTTTAAGTAGCGCTTGCTTTTCCTCTAGATGTGCTCCGCCAGATTCAGCGAAAGCTTGAATTTCTTTACCGAGTAAGCCAAGTGCTTTTCCACCATCTTTTACAACTTTACGGAAGAAGAAATCAAGGCCCTGAATTGCAGTTGTGCCTTCATACAAGGTATCGATCTTGGCATCGCGAACATATTGTTCTAGTGGCCAATCTTGAGTGAATCCCGCGCCACCAAATGTTTGTAGCGATTCGGTACCAAGAAGAGTCCAAGATTTTTCTGATCCGTAACCTTTAACAACCGGCAACAGCAGATCGTTAAGCGCTTCCATTGACTTTGCTTTATCGTGATCGCCAGCGGCGATTGCCAACTCAATCTGATCTTGAATTGATGCGGTGTAAAGAACTAGTGCGCGCATTCCCTCGGAATAAGACTTTTGTACCATCAAAGAACGTCGCACATCTGGGTGGTGAATAATTGTTACGCGCGGGCTGGCTTTATCGTTCATTACCTTCATATCTCCGCCTTGCACCCGCACCTTGGCATATGAGAGAGCTTGTTGGTAACCAGCAGATAACGTTGCAATCGCTTTTGTACCGACCATCATGCGAGCAAATTCAATAACCTTGAACATCTGCGCAATACCTTCGTGAACATCACCGAGCAAATAACCAACAGCAGGCTCTTTCTCGCCAAGATTTACTTCGCAAGTTGCCGATACGTTAAGACCCATCTTGCTTTCAAGTGAAGTAACAAAAACGCCATTGCGCTTTCCGAGCTCACCAGTTTTTTGATCAAACATAAACTTAGGAATCAAGAAGAGCGAAAGTCCTTTTGTTCCTGGCCCGCCACCTTCACGGCGAGCAAGAACAAAGTGCATCACATTCTCATAGAAATCTGCATCACCAGATGTGATGTAACGCTTTGTGCCAGTGATATGCCAAGTGCCGTCTGCTTGTTGCACGGCCTTACTGCGCCCGGCTCCAACATCTGAACCTGCATCTGGTTCAGTTAATTGCATAGTTGCACCCCAATGGCGATCAACCATTAACTTCGCCATTTGTTTCTGTTCTGGAGTTCCTAATACATAAGCAACTTGTGCAAAGGCGTAACCTGAAGCGTAGATATGAATTGCCGGATTAGAACCAAGCACCATCTCTGCAATTGCCCAACGCACAGCAGCTGGAACTTTCGTTCCACCTAAATCAACTGGCGCATCAAGGCGCCACCATTCGCCATCAACATATGCTTTATAAGATTTTTTAAAACTTTCGGGAAGTGTGACATTTCCAGTTTCTTTATTAAGAATCGCACCAACGCGATCGCCTTCAACAAAAGATTCAGCTAAATCATTTTCAGTCAGACGCTTCATCTCTTCCAACATACCCATCGCAGTTTCGCGATCGAGTTCACTGAAGATAGAAGTTCCTAAAACCTTCTCTGTTCCGAGCAGGTCAAAGAGGCAGAATTCAATATCGCGCAGGTTGGCTGTGTAATGGCTCATAGGCAAATAGTGCTACCCGCCAGTAACTTACGCAAGCCCAGACGCTCACTTCGGCTTACTTTCCCGCTCGGTCAGATAGGCTCACGCCGTGCTACTCAGTGATCGCGATATCCGCGCCGAAATTACCGCCGGCCGCGTTGCCGTCGAACCTTTTGAAGAGGCGATGATCCAACCTTCTTCAGTTGATGTCCGCCTAGATAAATTCTTCCGCGTCTTTGAAAACCACAAGTACTCGGTAATTGATCCATCAATCGAACAATCTGAACTAACCCGCGAAGTTGTTGCAGAAGATGGCGAAGCATTTATCTTGCACCCAGGTGAATTTGTGCTTGCCAGCACTTACGAAATTATCACTCTGCCTGATGACATTGCCGGTCGCCTAGAAGGAAAATCTTCGCTCGGTCGCCTTGGACTTTTAACTCACTCAACTGCTGGCTTTATCGATCCTGGTTTTTCAGGACATATAACACTCGAACTTTCTAACGTTGCTAACCTGCCTGTTAAATTATTTCCTGGGATGAAGATCGGCCAACTCTGCTTGATCAAGCTTTCTTCCCCAGCCGAACATCCATACGGCAGCGCGAAATATGGCTCTAGATATCAGGGCCAACGTGGACCAACCGCAAGCCGCTCTTTCTTGAACTTTCACCAGAGTAAGATTAAGTAACCAGCAAGGGAATACAACCTTTGCTTAAGGGGTTGAAATAAATATGGAAATCATCATCGCGCTCGCCGTAGTCGGCTTACTTGTTCTTTTCTTTATCGCCCAATACAACCGGTTAATCCGCTTAAATATTGGCGTTGACGAATCTTTCGCACAGATTGAAGTGCAGTTAAAGCGTCGCTCTGATCTGATCCCAAATTTAGTTGAAACTGTCAAAGGCTATGCCAAGCACGAACAAGGCACTTTCGATGCCGTTGTTACAGCTCGCGCCAAGGCAACAACCGCATCAACTGTTGCAGACGTTGCGGCAGCCGATGGCATGTTGACCCAAGCGCTTCGCGGTTTGCTCGCAGTTGCTGAGGCATACCCTGATCTAAAAGCCTCTTCCAACTTTCTTTCATTGCAAGAAGAACTTTCAACTACCGAAAATAAAGTTGCCTTTTCTCGTCAGTTCTATAACGACAATGTGCGCAACTTAAATACTGCGGTAAAAACCATCCCCACTAGCTTTTTCGCGGGGTTTGCAAAGGTTACAGAGCGTGAATTCTACGAAGTTGAAGATCCACAATCTCGCAATGCACCAAAGGTTACTTTTTAATACCTGATGGCAACGCAGGATTTTCGCGCTCAACAGAGTGCAAATAAAGGTAAGACCTATTTTCTACTCGCGTCGATGGGTCTATTAACCGGACTTGTTGCATATGCAGCGCTCACTTACTTTGGAGCCGGAACCTCAACCTTTGTTGTGCCACTCGCCGTTGGCATCTCATTAATTGGTGTCTGGGGTTCTTATTACGGATCAGATAAATTAGTTTTAAAGATGACTGGTGCAAAGTTAATTGAACGTGAAGATAATCCAGAACTATTTAATGTAATTGAAGAAGTAGTAATTGCTAGCGGTTTGCCAATGCCAAAGGTTGCAATTGTTGTAGATAGCGCACCAAACGCATTCGCAACCGGTCGCGACCCTGACCACGCACTGATTGCTTTCACTACTCGTATCTTGGAAATTATGGATCGCGATGAATTACAAGGTGTAATCGCGCACGAAATGTCACACGTGGCAAACCGAGACACTTTAGTTTCGGCTGTTGCTGCAACCACTGCTGGCGCGATAGCAATATTGAGCGATTTCTTAATGCGCATGATGTGGTTTGGTGGCGGCCGCCGCGATCGCGATAGCAACGCTAATCCAGTTCTTCTAGTCATATCGCTAGTTGTTCTAATTTTGGCTCCGATCGCCGCAACGTTGTTAAAGAGCGCAATCTCTCGTCGCCGCGAATCTTTAGCTGATGCAACAGCAGTTTCCTTTACCCGCAATCCAGCTGGATTGCGTAAAGCTTTAGAAGTATTAGCGGCAGATTCAACTGTGGTGCATCAAAAATCAAATGCCGTTGCACATATCTGGATCGAATCACCGCTGGATGGAAAAGCAGTTTCTAAAATGTTCTCTACACATCCGCCGATTCAAGAGCGAATTGCCACCCTGCGCGCGATGGAGTCGTTAGGTAACTAACCGCTAATTGGGAAGAAGAGCGTGAAAGCAGCGCCTTTACCTAGCTCTGATTCAACACTTACCTGCCCAGCATGCGCGCGCATCACCGCATCAACGATTGATAAACCAAGCCCTGTGCCTTCACCATCTGTACGAACGCGTGACGCATCTGCTCGATAGAAGCGTTCAAAGATTCGAGATTGATCCTTCTCAGATAAGCCTGGCCCGTTATCTGCAATACGAATCCGAACCCCGTCTTCACTTTGAATTACTGATACATCAATCTTTGTTCCCGCGGGGGTGTGAGTACGGGCATTCGCGAGCAAGTTAGCGACCACTTGATGGATACGATCGTTATCACCTAGCGCATAAATCTCTTCATCAGAGTTACTGAAATTAACCGCATGATTTGGTCCAGCCGCTCGAGCTGATTCGACCGCATCTGAAACTAACTTACTTAAGTTAACTGGTTCTGCTTTCATCTCGCGAGACTGATCAAGGCGAGCCAATAACAATAAATCTTCAACAAGTGAACCCATACGTTTGGATTCGTTTTCAATTCGTCCAATTAACTCTTTAGTCTTTTCTTCACCCGTTACCGCTCCCTGGCGATGTAATTCGGCAAAGCCTCGAATAGCGGTGATCGGTGTGCGAAGCTCGTGTGAAGCATCTGCAACGAATCTTCGTAACTTGCTCTCACTATCAACACGAGCAGCGAAAGATTCTTCAATGCGACCTAACATCATATTTAAAGTATTAACTAAACGACCGACTTCGGTATTAGGTTTTATATCCGGTAAACGAGCAGTTAAATCACCCTCAGCGATACGCTCGGCAGTTTCTTCGACCGTTGCAAGAGGACGCAGACCGACGGTAATAACTTTGCGCGATGCCAGTGCAATAAATAAAATCATTACAAGTCCGATTAAAATAAATAAGCCCTGTAAGCGAAGCAGCGTGCGATCTATATCTTCAAAAGACTGTGCGACTACGACCGTTCCCAAACCAGTGGGAAGACGCTGCGCGATTACCCGGAAATCTGATTGTGGCGCTTCAATCGTAAAAGGTTTATTACCGCGCTTAATTACTTGCTCGGGGGTAAGTGACTGTAAATAACTAGTTATTTCAGTGCTATTTAAATCACCACCAATTTGCCCCAGCACGATTCCAGCGGGGCCAATCAAAGTTAACGAAATTGATGTAGGAACTCGTTGCAGTGGGACATTTGGTTGATCCTTGTCCTTGTCATCATCATCGCTTTGACTTTCACGTGCCTCGCGCGCAATTCCCGCGCGTTCTACTCGAGGAAATGAACCCCCAGCCACACTTAACAGCTCAGAATCCATTTGTTGGGTTAAGTAAGAGCGCATCATTGTTTGCGCGGCTACATCGGATGCGAGAAAGCCCATTGCCGAAAGGAGCACAACGCCTAAAGTCAGGCGGTTAAGTAGGCTCCAATTTGAAAATGGGCTAATCATTTATTTTGCTGCAGGCAATCTCAGTCGGTACCCGACACCGCGCACAGTGTGAATTAGTGGTGGATCAAAAGAATCAACTTTTTTGCGCAGATACGAAATATAGGTTTCTACAATTCCCGCATCGCCTCTGAAATCGTATTGCCAAACGTGATCAAGAATCTGTGATTTCGAAACAACGCGATCGGCGTTGATCAACAAGTATCGGAGCAACTGGAATTCAGTAGGGGACATTTCCAGTAATTGGCCAGCGCGATGCACTTCGTGTGTTGCTTCGTTTAACTCAAGATCTGCAAAGCGAATCTTTTCATCATCAGTATCAATTTCTACAACACCAATTCGGCGAAGCAGTGCGCGCAAACGCGCAACCAACTCTTCTAAGCTAAATGGCTTAGTCATGTAATCATCGCCACCGATTGTTAAGCCGGCGACCTTATCTTCCATCCCATCTTTTGCAGTTAAAAACAGAACACCGATGTTTAAACCTTCGCTGCGTAATTGGCGACAGACTTCAAAACCATCGAGATCAGGCAACATCACATCAAGGACAACCGCCTGCGGCTTAAATTCTTCGGCAACGGTTAACGCTTCGGATCCAGTCGCTGCTGTGCGCACATCAAAACCAACAAAGCGCAGGCTGGTGGAAATTAGATCGCTGATACTTTTTTCATCATCGACTACAAGAATGCGGTATGAGCCCTTACTTTCAATGTTTGCCATGGTTTGAGAATGCTCCCATGACCTGAGAGAACGCTGAGAATTAGGTTAAATTATCGCTGTTTAGTTAGGCCAGATTGGCTAGCGCCATTTAGTCGCGAGGCTGAATCCAACCCCAACGAAGCTAAAGCCGATAATCATGTTCCAAGCGCCGATACCTGGGATTGGATAATCAGTCTGAGTCACATAGAAGATCACGATCCAGAAGAGGCCGATCAAGAAATTGGCCACCATTACAGGGGCTAACCAGCGTGGGCTCTCGAGCGGGCCATGTGGCTGAGTATCGTGAATTAACTCTTCGTGAGCGTGGCGCTCCTGGACCTTTTTACGCAATTTCGACTTTGGCATGGCTAAAGGTTACAGGCTAAATCCAATACTGGAAACAGCGATCCTCTGCGCCTGCCAGAATTACGCCATGGCCCGCATCCTTGTCGTCGATAACTACGACTCCTTTGTCTTTAACTTGGTGCAATACCTCGGCCAACTCGGGGCTGAGTGCACCGTTAAACGTAACGATGAAGTCGCAGCAAATGAAGCAAGTGAATATGACGGAGTTTTAATTTCGCCCGGCCCCGGAACTCCGGAGGCGGCAGGTGTAAGTATTGAGATGATCAAATATTGCGCCGAAAATTCGATTCCACTCTTTGGCGTTTGTCTGGGACATCAAGCTATTGGCGTGGCATTTGGTGCAACAGTTTCGCGGGCACCAGAGTTACTGCACGGAAAGACTTCGCAAGTTATTCACGAAGGTAAAGGTGTACTTGTTAATTTACCTTCGCCATTTACTGCAACTCGATATCACTCACTCGCCGTTGAGAGAGATACGGTTTCAAGCGAACTAGAAATAACTGGCACAACAGATTCTGGCGTTGTTATGTCGCTGCGTCACAAAACTTTGCCAATTGAAGGCGTTCAGTTCCACCCTGAATCTGTATTAACCGAACACGGCCATTTAATGTTGGCAAACTGGTTGACGCAATGTGGAGATAAAAATGCGCTCGCCAAATCGGTCGGATTATCTCCTGTAGTTGGTCGCAGCTCTTAAATTACGGCGCTTTGTTAATTGTAATAGTCACCGGTTTACCAATAGTTTGCGTGGTACCCGCATCAGGTGCTTGACGAATAACAACTCCGACAGCTTGTGCTGGATCGTAATCATTAAACTCGCGAACCAAGAAGCCCGCCTGAATAAGTAAAGTTTTTGCTTGAATTGCTTCCACACCAATTAGATTTGGAACTTCGACTTCACCGCTAGCAATTGTCAAAACAACGCCAGAACCAGCCGTAATTTTAGAACCGGCCTCTGGAGTAACACTTAATACCGTTCCTTGCGCTTCATCAGATGGCGCAGCCTCTGTTTTAGCAATAACTAAACCTGCGGCGGCAAGGATGGTTCGAGCATCAATTAAAGATGCTCCAATTAATCCATCAGGGACGATCGCATCACCAGGACCATCAGAAATCGTTAGCGTTATTGCAGAACCCTCTTTAACTTGAGTTGTAGCGAGAGGAATTTGGCTAGCCACACGATCCTTCGGAATACGTGGATCGGGTGCACGCTGAATTGTGATCGTGTAACCCTGCAACAGCGCCCGCGCCTGGGTTTCAGTTAAACCAACTACGTTTGGAATTTCGTTTCCAAGCGATGGAGTAGATCCTCCATTGACGGAGATTCCGACAATAGCTGCGATACCAATAGCAATAACTGCGATGCCAGAAATAATCGCGGCGCGACGGCTCATCAGCGGCGTACGGGCTACCTTGGTGGAAATATTTTGTCCAGCTCTAATCTTATTTATATCTTCCAACATTGCATTCGCAGATAAATAACGATCTTCTGGTTTCTTGGCAAGTGCAACCGTTAACAAAACTTCTACACTTTCCGGTAGATCTGGTTGCAATTGTCGAGCTGGTGTTAAAACACCAGATACATGTTGATAGGCAATTGATACAGGTGTTTCGCCGGTATATGGCGGACGTCCCGTTAATAATTCAAATAGCAAACATCCAGTCGAATAAATATCTGTCGGCGCATCTGCAATTTCGCCAAGTGCTTGTTCTGGAGATAAATATTGAGCAGTGCCAACTACGTTCCAGGTGCTAGTTAAAGTTGCACCTAAGTCATCCATCGCGCGCGCGATTCCAAAGTCCATCACCTTAACATCGCCCTTATTGGTGATCATTACGTTTGCTGGTTTTATATCGCGGTGAACAATTCCGCGTTGATGTGAATAATCCAGCGCCGCAAGAATTCCGGCACCAATTTCTAGTGCACGATCAAGTGGCAAGCGCTCACCATCGTGAATTAATTCGCGGAGAGTGTGGCCAGAGACTAATTCCATAACAATGTATGGCGCAGGTTCTTCACCAGAGTCGTAAACCGCAACGATTCCGGGATGGTTAAGCCCGGCGGCCGCTTTTGCTTCTTTTCTAAAGCGTGCGACAAATGTTGAATCTTTTGCCAAATCACTGCGCAAAATTTTCACTGCTACTTCGCGGGATAAGCGTTGATCTTGTGCGATATATACATCAGCCATTCCGCCAGTGCCGATCATCGCACCTAATTGATAGCGGCCACCTAAAACTTTATTCATCATGCTTTAGCCGCTCCTAACTTTTCAACGTCGGTATTACTTGACTCGACCAGATCGGCCAGAATCACGGTGACATTATCTGGTGCCCCGTTTATATATGTTGCATCTATCAAGGCATCAACAGCGGCCACGGCATCCTTACCTTTGATCAAAGATTTAATTTCCTTATCGCTTAAGACGCCGGTCAATCCATCGCTACATAGTAAGTAGCGATCCTTAATTTTTCCTTCGAAGATGTGAAGTGAAGGTTCGAGATTGCCTTCGCCCATAAGTGCCTGGGTAAGCATTGATCTTTGTGGATGAATTTGAGCATCCGATTCAGAGATGATCCCTTTATTGAGCAACTCTTGTAAAACGGTGTGATCAGCGCTCAACTGTATTAATTCATTCCCACGCAGCCGATAGGCCCGGGAATCTCCAACGTGGAGCAATGAGATTTCAGTATCGTTTAAAAAAAGCGCGGTAAGAGTTGTTCCCATACCCGCTAACTGTGGTTCGTCTTGGGTGACTGCGCGGATTTGTAAATCTATCGTGTGAAGAGAGTTCAGGAATAAATCACTTGCTGATTCGCTATCAACATCGGCGTTGACAAATGTTGGCGCTATTTCTGAAAGAGTATTTATCGCAACTGAAGATGCGAATTCGCCGCCAGCATGACCGCCCATGCCATCTGCAATTGCGATTAATTGCGAACCAACCAGAGCGGAATCTTCATTTCCATTTCGCACCAAGCCGACAGCAGAACGCGCTGCGCATTGAAAATAAAGCCGACTCATACCGCGTAGCCTAATGGTGTTAATCTCAAACTATGAAGATCTACGCTCATCGCGGGGCATCTCATGACTTTCCGGAGATGACCATGGCTGCTTATGAAGCAGCGGTGAAGCAAGGCGCTGACGGCTTTGAATGTGATTTGCGTTTAACCAAAGATGGAGTTGCTGTCTTATGGCACGACACAGATTTACTACGGTGTGCAAATGACAAGGCGGTGGTTTCAGGAAGTACCTACGCACAGCTAAAGAGTATTTACCCGCAGATCTTAACTCTCGACGAATTCTTAGATTTTGGGATTAGTGAGAAGAAATCATTATTGCTAGAAACTAAACACCCGGTTCCATCACGTACTGCAGTTGAAGATGAAATAGTAGAGAAGCTTAAACGCGAAGAAAAACGAATTAAAAGGGCTGACATCTCTGTAAATGTTATGTCATTTTCCTGGTTGGCGATTGAACACATTAAACGCCTAGATAGCAAAATTGAAACGACATACTTGCTTCACGATCACACTCCTTGGGTAAGCGCGAGATATTCGTCAGCGCAATCACTTGGCCCCGGAATTTCACTTTTGCGGAAGGAACCTGCTCTAGCAAAACGGATCAAAAGTGCTGGTCGAAAATTAAATGTTTGGACCGTTGATGATCCAGCTGACATTAGGCTCTGTAATGAGTTAGGCGTGGACAATCTGATAACCAATCGCCCTGGCTTTGCGCGTGAACTCTTGCGCAATTTGTAGCGAGCGATTTAATTGAGGATCAGCGCCCACTTATTAGCAGGTATCCTTAACCAGTGAGCGCAGCAGAAAGCCATACATTTGCCTACTTGGGTCCGGTTGGGACTTTCACTGAGGCTGCGCTAAAGAAAATAACTTGTGACTCAGATGTATTAATCCCATTTGCAAATGTCACAGCGGCGCTAAATGCGGTTCGTACCGGAGATGCGCAATATGCACTTGTACCAATTGAGAATTCCGTAGAAGGCGTCGTCGCTCGCACCCTAGATGAACTCGCAACAGGAGATCCACTAACAATCGCAGCTGAGGTGACCCTGCCTGTTTCGTTCGCATTTATGGCAAAACCTGGCACAAGTAAATTTGTACGAATCGGCACGCATCCACACGCAGAATCGCAATGCCGCGCATACATCGCCAAGAATTACCCGCACGCAGAAATTGTGCCGACCAACTCAACTTCGGCAGCCGCTGAACTGGTCAGCAAAGGCGAGCTGGATGCAGCGATCGCATCAAGTGTTGCTGCATCACATTTTGGATTAGAAGTTATCGCCGAAGATATTGGTGATAACACTGGAGCGGTAACTCGATTTATCTGTGCCCAAAAACCAGGTTGGGTTCCTGAAGCAACTGGCAATGACCGAACTTCAATGGCGGTATTTATAGATATCGATCACGCGGGCGCATTGCTGGAAATCCTGCAGGTCTTTGCGAAAAATAGCGTCAACCTGACATTTATTCAGAGTCGTCCCACTGGTCGCGAATTAGGTCACTACCATTTCATTATTGACGTGGAAGGCCACATTAATGATTCAGCAGTTGGCACCAGCCTGGCTGAGCTAAAAGAGATTTGCGACGACATTAGATTCTTAGGCTCTTATCCAAGAGAGGCGCAATAACAATGATCGACATTAAGTTTTTGCGCGAAAATCCTGATGTTGTGCGCGCTTCACAGAAAGGTCGCGGCGAAGATGTTGCGATCGTAGATAAAGTATTAGCAATCGACGATATTCGTCGTGCAGCGCTTGCTGAATTTGAAACGCTACGTGCAGAACAGAATGCGCTCTCAAAATCTGTTGGTGCAGCAAAAGGCGATGAAAAAGCGGCGTTACTTGAAAATTCCAAAGCGCTGGCGGAGAAGGTTAAGGCTGCCGACGCCAAGCGCGCAGAGGTTGAAGCACAAGCCAGTGCTCTCGTTATGCAACTATCAAATCTTTTAGATCCAGAAGCGCCGATCGGTGGCGAAGAAGATTTCGTAACGATCGAACATGTTGGCACTCCACGTGATTTTTCCAAAGATGGATTCGAAGCAAAAGATCATGTCGAGCTCGGAAAGTTGCTTGGCGCGATAGATACCGAACGCGGCGCAAAAGTTTCAGGATCACGTTCATATTATTTAACTGGTACCGGAGCGATGCTGGAATTTGCTTTGGTTAACTACGCAATTCAAAGCGCGCTGAAGGCGGGATTTACTCCAGTAATTCCACCAGTTCTGGTTAAGCCAGCCGCAATGGAAGGTACTGGATTTCTCGGACAAGCAGCTGAAAATGTTTACCATCTAGAAAAAGATGATTACTACTTAGTCGGCACAAGTGAAGTTCCACTTGCGGCGTATCACATGGATGAAGTCTTACCCGCGGAAAAATTGCCGCTGCGTTACGCCGGATATTCTTCATGTTTTCGTCGCGAAGCCGGAAGTTATGGCAAAGATACTCGCGGCATAATTCGCGTTCACCAATTCGATAAAGTTGAAATGTTTTCTTTCTGTAAACCAGAGGAAGCAAAAGCAGAGCATCAGCGCTTATTGCAATGGGAAAAAGATTTCCTTAACGCAATGGAGGTTCCATTCCGAGTAATCGATGTGGCATCTGGTGACTTAGGCTCAAGTGCAACTCGCAAATTTGATATAGAAGCGTGGATTCCGACGCAGAACGCCTATCGCGAAGTGACAAGCACCTCTAACTGCACAGAATTCCAAGCCCGCCGTTTAAATATTCGATATAAAGATTCCGATGGAACCAAAGCTGTGGCAACGCTCAATGGCACTCTGGTAGCGATTCCTCGCATGATTGTTGCGATATTGGAAAATCATCAAAATTCTGATGGAACTGTAAATGTCCCGGCCGCTCTACAACCATTCCTCGGAATGAAGAGATTTGAGCTTGTGTGAGTGATCGTCGCCCCAAATTAATTGCAACAGATTTAGATGGCACTATCGTTCCTCACAACGAAGGCATTTCGCACCGCACAATTGCAGCTTTTACTAAAGCCCGCGATATGGGCATCGAAATATTTTTCGTAACCGGGCGCCCACCTCGCTGGATGAGCGATGTGCGCGAAGCGTTCGATTTCGGAACTGCAATTTGTTGCAATGGCGGACTTCTATATGACATGCACAACGATAAAGTTCTTGAACAATGGATGATTCAACCGATTGAAATGCAGAAAGCGGTAGATATTCTGCGAAAGACTATTCCAAATGTTTCATTCGCTGTTGAATCAAATGATCACTTCCATCGCGAGAAGGCTTACATTCCACGTTGGGATATCGGAATGGATGACATTGGCGTAGATACAATTGATTCGGTAACAAATCGTCCAGCACTTAAATTGTTGGCGAGACTTTCTCAACAAGAAATTTCTGCCGATGAAATGTTGGCTTTAGCTATACCCGCACTGCAAGGTGTAGTAAATGTTACGCACTCGGCCAATAACGATTCGCTGCTTGAAATTTCAGCACTTGGTGTATCTAAAGGCGAGACTTTGGCAATGATGGCAGCGCGTATCGGAATTACAGCAGAAGATTGTGTCGCCTTTGGTGATAACCCAAATGATTTTTCAATGTTGCAATGGGCGGGGCGCTCGTACGCAATGATCGATGGTCATCACGCAGGCCCAGCAAATGCGAAAGATGTAGCTCCGCCTCATAACCAAGATGGCGTTGCAATCGTTATAGAAAAACTCCTCGAACTTCCGCGGTAATACCACCCGATTTTTAATGCTTACCAAGTTCGGGTAATCTCTCCCACGGAGGGCTCGCATAGCGGCCGAGTGCACCGGTCTTGAAAACCGGCAAACGAAAGTTTCGTGGGTTCAAATCCCACGCCCTCCGCCAGTTTTTATTGAACCTGTGGCTGACTTCATA
>CAMBOZ010000022.1 GCA_945869505.1 Bifidobacterium breve | reverse complement strand
TGATTTCTTCTTAACCACTCGCAAACACTTTTCGATCTGGGCTGATTCGCAGAAGAGCTATTTGATGGAGACTTTTTATCGCGCCCAACGCGCACGCTTGAATATCTTGATCGAAAACGGCAAGCCCACCGGTGGCGCTTGGAACTTTGATAAAGAAAATCGGCTGCCTCCCCCAAAAAATTACACCTGGCCAAAATACCTAGAACATAAGCCCGATTCAATCGACATCGAAGTTGGCAAAGAACTTAACTTCACACCCACCACTACTTGGGCGACCACACGCAAAGGTGCACTTGCACAACTAAATAACTTTATTGAAAACCACTTCGCCACCTTTGGTCCTTACGAAGACGCGATGGCGCTCGATAACTGGGCACTTCATCATTCACTGCTTAGTCCATATTTAAATAATGGTTTGCTGCACTCATCAGAAGTAATCGATGCCGCCGTTAAGAAATTCAATACCGGCACCAT
This sequence comes from Bifidobacterium breve, assembly GCA_945869505.1. The sequence goes on along the minus strand of CAMBOZ010000022.1, from coordinate 15,833 downwards.
CCCCATTGAATCCGCCGAAGGTTTTATCCGCCAAGTAATTGGCTGGCGTGAATATGTAAATGGCATGTATTGGTATTTAGGCCCTGATTACCGCGAGAACAATCAGCTAAAGGCCACCAAGAAATTACTGCCGCTATTTAGCGATCCCTCAAAGACCGAGATGAATTGCGTTAAATCAATTGTCACAGATATCCAGGATCGCGCCTGGGTCCATCACATTCCGCGCCTGATGGTCCTAAGCAATTTAGCGCTAATAACTGGCACCAATCCCCAAGAATTCCTGGATTGGATGCGCGAAGTATTTATCGATGCCACCGAATGGGTGATGGTTCCCAATGTAATTGGTATGGGCGTTCACGCCGACGGTGGCGCAATGATGACTAAGCCTTATGCCGCAGGCGGTGCCTACATCTCGCGGATGAGTAATTACTGCAAAGGGTGCAAGTACAACCCGAAACTTCGCATCGGAGATGACGCCTGTCCATTTACAACTTTGTATTGGGATTTTCTAGATCGTCACGGTGAAACATTTAAGAAGAATCACCGGATGAGCCAACAGATCTTTGGTTTAAATCGCTTATCCGATCTGCCCGAGCTAAAACTGCGCGCCAAAGAAGTGCTGAAAGGTTTAGATAAAGGTGAGATCTAAATTGATTTATTGCGCTTGGATGAGATAACCCCGGTATTAAAACCCGCCAAGTTAAGTCCGCCCGCAAAGCGCGCATGCTCAATCTTTAAGCATTTATCTTGCACCACATTTAAACCAGCGGCAGTCCCGCGTTCGGCAGATGCTTGATCTGAAATACCAAGTTGCATCCATAAAGTCTTGGCTTTAATTGCAATTGCTTCATCTAACACACCTGGGATATCAGATGACTTTCTAAAGACATCGACGATATCGATCGGCTCTTCAATATCTGCCAGTGATTTATAAACCTTCTGGCCCAGAATTTCATCTAGTTTCGGGTTAACAAAAAACAATTTAAAGTGCGCGGCCGAAAGTAAATATGTGGCAACAAAGTAACTTGCACGCGATGGGTTATCAGAGGCCCCCACAATCGCCACGTTCTTGGCACTTTGCATATAGCTCAAGCGATCAACTGCGCTTGGTTCGGTATATGCCATTAGCGTGACTTTCCTGAAGCGATCGTTAACGCCTGATCTAAATCCCAAAGAATATCCTCAACATCTTCGAGGCCAACGCTTATGCGAATTAAATCTTGTGGCACTCCTGATTCAAGCAACTGCTCGTCAGTTAACTGGCGATGCGTGGTGCTGGCGGGATGAATTACCAAAGTGCGCACATCTCCAATGTTGGCCAAGTGGCTAGCTAACTGCACTGAGTTAATAAACTTTTCACCGGCTTGGCGGCTAGTTAAGCCACCGCTTGCCTTAACTCCAAATGAAAATACTGAGCCAGCACCTTCAGGGACATATTTCTTGGCGCGTGCATTATGCGGATGGCTGGCCAATCCTGCGTACTTAACCCAATCAATTCTCGGATCATTTTCTAGCCATTCTGAAACAACTTTGGCATTGGCGACGTGATCGCGCATGCGCTGTGGCAGAGTTTCCACGCCTTGCACCAGAAGAAAAGCTGACATCGCACTTAACGACGCTCCAATGTCGCGCAGTTGTTCAGAACGCAGTTTGGTTAAGAATCCAAATTCCCCAAAGTTCTCCCACCAAGAAACTCCGCCATAAGAAGCAACGGGCTCAGTCATTGTCGGGAACTTGCCATTGCCCCAATTAAATTTTCCAGATTCCACGATCACGCCGCCCAAAGTGGTGCCGTGTCCGCCCAGGAACTTAGTCGCTGAGTGCAAGACGATATCTGCGCCATATTCAATCGGACGTACCAAGTAAGGCGTTGCAACTGTTGAATCAATAATCAACGGCATTCCGGCATCGTGTGCCACCTTCGCCAGCGCTTCAATGTCGCTGATCTGTGATGCGGGATTTGAAATCATTTCAGCGTAAACAAACTTAGTCTTTTCGGTTATCGCAGCTGCGAAATCTTCAGCCTTATCGCTCTTTACAAATGTAGTGTCCACTCCAAAACGACGCAGCGTCACATCTAACTGAGTTACTGTGCCGCCGTATAAAGCAGATGATGCAACAACGTGATCTCCAGCACCCGCGAGTGCAGCAAAAGTTAAGAACTGAGCCGCTTGTCCGCTCGATGTTGCAACCGCACCGAGGCCACCTTCTAGCGCAGCAATCTTCTCCTCAAATGCCGAGACAGTTGGATTTCCAATTCGGCTATAGATATTGCCGTACTTTTGCAGAGCAAATAAATTGCCGGCATCTTCGGTATTTTCAAAGACGAACGCTGTTGATTGATAAATCGGCAAGGCGCGCGCACCTGTTTGCGGATCAGGCTGGGTACCTGCGTGAAGAGCCTTAGTTTTAAAGCCCCATTTGCGTTCGCTCATATGCCAATTAAACACTAGGTACCGAGCACGGCTATAATCACCGCGTGAGCCACAATAGATTCCACGTCATCCAAGATGCGCCTCATCGCTGGCGCAATATCGAGGAACTCGTATATAAAGATGAAGATGGCAATGCCACTTTTAAAGATGTAACTCGCCGCGTCTTATTCGGCGAAGATCACCTAGACGGCATGGAAGTCCGCTACTTCGAAGTAGATGCCGGTGGCCACACAACTCTTGAAAAGCACGAGCACACGCATTTGGTTATTCCGATTAAAGGCAAAGGCGCTTGTTTAGTTGGGGATGAAGTTCTGCCGCTGGCAATTCACGACCTGGTCTATGTTCCACCTTGGGCTTGGCATCAATACCGCGCCGACGACAATGAAGTTTTTGGTTTCCTCTGCTTAGTTAAGTTAGAACGCGACCGTCCGACTCTGCCAACTCCAGAAGAGTTAGCAGAAATGAAGATGAACCCAGAAGTTGCTGCGTTCATCCGCCATCAGTAATTAAGCGCCAAACAAAGCGAACCTTTGTAAAACTGTGAGAATTATCCACAACTGAGCAAAACCTAGTAATCACAGATTGCAATAAGAATTATCTTTCGCACGCCTTAATCCTTAGCTCCAATCAAATGCACGCCGCCAGCGAAACATTTGACCTCTCAGCCGTCGCTGAGACTGGAGAAAGGAGTGCAAATGAAATGAGAACCTTAGATTGGGTAACGCTTGTCGTTGCCTTAGCCGACCTCGTATTTAGATATGTGGAAATGCGAAGAACCCGCCGTGGAAACGGCGGGCCCGATCTCAGCGATCACTAAATCGCATTTGGCGGCCGCGTCGGTTTTGGCACCCCGGCGCGGTCTCACTAAATATATATTAAAAACATAAAAAGTAAATCACTTAGTTATAAACACTCTAGTTACTGAGAGTATCTAACCTTTAACAACCACTCGCACAACGGCATCAGGTGTAATACCAACTGAACCAAGTTGGGCTTCAACGTTTGTACCCATTCCATTTATCTTCGCCGCAGATAGAACAGCCAACTGCGTTGCGATCTCGCTCATCCAATAGAAAGCGGCCGGCCCTGCGCGATCCAAAATAGATTGCGCCTGCGCAATTCGCGCATCCGAAAACTTTTCCGCTCCATCGCGATCATCGGCCACAACCGAGAGCAGATAACCCTTTATCTCAGCCGCCATCGCATCGGAGTGATATGTACTTTCTACAAGTTCGCGAAGTTCAGCATCAATCCCCCGCACCTTACGAGATCGCTTCTTACGATTGATAAATAAGTAAATAATCGCAACCAAAGCCAATAGTTCAAACATTCTTCAACCCTTCGCTCACCGATAAACCTATCCCCGCCCACCGACAACTATCCCTTGAGGCGCATCTTTGAGAATTATCCACAACTTAGCAAAACCCAGTAATCACACACAGCATTAAGAATTATCTTTCGCACGCCTTAATCCTTACCTTCAAATCAAATGCACGCCGCCAGCGAAACATTTGATTTCTCAGCCGCCGGCTGAGAATGGAGAAAGGAGTGCAGATGAAATGAACTTCAGAGATTGGGCAACGCTAGCCGTTGCCTTAGCCAATCTCATACTACGTGTATGGGAATTGCGAAGAGCTCGTCGTAAAAACAATGAGACCGATCCAGAAGATCGCTGATTCGCATACGGCGGCCGCGTCGGTTTTGGCACTCCGGCGCGGTCTCACTAAATATATATTAAAAACATAAACTTTTAATCAATTTCTTAAAATTATTTAAACTACTTTCAGTAACTACTTGGCTAACGGCCCCAACAAATAAGAACTCAAACGAGATTCTGGCTTACTTTGATTCCGGTGCATTGCAAGAAAATCTTGAGTTCCATCAGTACCGCACAAAGAAACAATCGCTCCAGATCCGCCAGGATGCGCATTTATCCAAGCTGTTAAGTCATAAACTTTTTCGTTGATCACAGACCAGCACTTTGAAGCGCTCTTATTTGCCTTCACCTGCGCCATTGTGTATCCCGCAGCAACTGTTGCTGCCGCAGTAGGTGTAACACTTGGTTTCGGTGTAGCGCTTGCACTTGCACTTGGTGAAGCACTCGCAGTTGGTGAAGCACTAACGCTTGGCTTCACTGCAGCGCCCTTAACCCAAACCAACTTGCCACTCTTCTTCACACAGGTGTATCGAAATCCACTTGTAATGTTTGTAAGGCCCGCCTTGCACGCAACGCCCTTGCTCCAAGTTAACTTGCCGCTCTTCTTCTCACAGGCGTACTTCAATCCACCTGTGATATTTACCAGCCCCGCCGTCTTGCAAGCCGCTCCCGCTTTAACGGAAGCAGATGATTCCGGCGCAACAACAATCGAAAGTGCCAAGGCCAGAGCAAAGGCGGTAAAAGTCTTTTTCATAGGTAAAGTTTATTGGAACTCCTGGATAACAGCACGCTCAAGCCAGAATTCCCACCCTTTTCACAGCGCGCTTGCGCTAACCCTCGCGTAACCTTTCCTTATCCGGTATGGATAATTAAGTTTCTTGGAGAGGAAACTAAAATGGACGAAAAATCACTACTTCAGCTTTGGCATAAATCCCGCACCCAAGTTATTCAAGCCCAGGTTGCACCAGCACTAGTTTTGATTGCGATCACAGTACTTGCAGCATTCGGTAAGTTCGAGACCGCAAACGATGCCACCAAATATTTAGCTCTTGGCGTTGCTGCAGCGACAGGCATTTTGGCAATCATTAGCCAATACGCCGCAGTTCGCGAAGGTGAAGCGCTTCTCGTAGATCTACGCAAAGTAGAAAAGAAATCTGCTCTCGCCGAAAAAATCGCTGATTCACGTGGACTACTTTCACTTTCAGCAATTGCAATTGTCGGTTTAGGAATCGCAATCTTCGCACTCGTTACCTGGGCAGTTCTAGGTTAAGGAATGAAGATCGGTTTTGCGATTATTGCCATCTATGCGATTGCGGTCATAGCTCTGGCAACGCGTGTGGACCGTCCCCGAAAAAACCCCAAGCGCCTTACTGGTCGTGGCGGAGATTTCGAGTAGAGAAAAGTTAAAACAAAGAAGCCCCACGTAACTTGCGTGAGGCCACTTTGTGGTGCATACCGCTGAGGGGATTCGAACCCGCTACACTTCCCTTAGTTGGAGGGGTGCTTTCCAATATTGAGCTACAGCGAAAAACCCCGTCAGCAATGGCGGGGATTTCTCCTTTAAATCGAAGCTATCTTTGGCTGATTTCGTGTTCCCATACAGAGAAATTATCAAGGTTTACTTCTTTGAAGCCTTTTGCTTCCAGCGCTGAAACAACTTGGGCACGATGTTCAGTTGCGTGGTGAATTGCTTGGGTAACAATTGTCGAGCGCATCCAGTACGTGGTCACTCCTTTGCGCATTACCGCGATTTTTTCATCTGCGATATTGGCAAGTTGAAGTAGTTCTGCATCGTTTGCTTGCAACTGCTTTGTGATCGCTAATAGTTCTTTCATCGTCTTTGGACGATCCACCGCCACCGTATCTGCTTCCTTGAGCCTTGCGCCGAGCGCTCCTGATGAGAACGCGACATGGCGCAGGATTTCACCGACTGTCCATTCTGGATCTGTGGCATAAGCATTGAGTGCCTCATCTGGCAGTTGGGCAATTAGCTTGTAAATCTCTTTGTTAGCCCAAGACATATGTCTTAATGCGCGCTCAAGATTTAACGTCATGTAATGAGTTTAGTGCTTTCTGTAGACAACGCCCGCACGCTAAGTTAAACAAATTAAAACAAAGAAGCCCCAGGTGACTAATTCCCGGGGCTTCCAAGGTGTGGTCTCGCTGGCGGGGTTCGAACCCGCGACCTCGCCTTAGTCATTGGCGCGCTCTATCCGCTGAGCTACAGCGAGACACGAGCGGAAAGTAGTTCAAACAAGCACCGCAAAATCGGTAAAAACATTTCTTGTGTATATCTTTTAAGATTGAAAAATCACCTAAATCTTCGATACAATTTTTCTACCTTAGTCATTGGTGTGCGCTCTATCCAGAGCACAGCGAAAAGCCCCGTCAGCAATGGCGGGGTTTTCTCTTTGTACCGACCCTTTATGATCACTACATGAGCGCACTCTTCACACCACTGACCATCCGCGAAACCGTTTTCCAAAACCGCGTCTGGGTCTCCCCAATGTGCCAATACCAATCAACTAACGGCCACATCGGCCATTGGCATCGCTCTCACCTCGGCGCGCTCGCCACCGGCGCACCCGGCCTAATCATGGTTGAAGCAACCGGTGTCATCCCCGAAGGTCGCATCTCAATCGGTTGCCCCTCAATTGAAGATGATGCACATGCAAATAGTTTTAAAGAAGTTATCGACTTCGCACATTCACAGAACGTAAAGATCGGAATCCAATTAGCCCACGCCGGTCGCAAAGCATCAACGATGCGCCCTTGGGATGACCACCGTATGGCCACACCAGAAGAAGGCGGATGGGAAGCCACCTCTTCATCTGCAACTGCCTTCGAGGGTTATCCAATCCCCCGCGCACTAACCATCAACGAGATAAAAGATCTCACCGAAAAATTTGCCGAAGCAGCAGCACGCGCCGTAAAAGTCGGCTTCGACGTTATCGAAATCCACGCTGCCCACGGTTATCTCTTCCACCAATTCTTCTCACCACTTATGAACCACCGCACCGACGAATACGGCGGAAGTTACGAAAACCGCACACGTTTCTTACTCGAAACCACCAAAGCAATCCGCCAAGCAATCCCCGACACAACACCACTCTTTGTTCGCCTATCAGCATCTGATTGGGCCGAAGGCGGCTGGGACATCACCGATTCCGTAAAACTAAGCAAAGAACTTAAAGAACTAGGCGTTGACTTAATCGACACATCATCGGGCGGTGCCATTCACAACGCGAAAATAGATGCCAAACCAAACTTCCAAGTTCCCTTTGCCGAATCCATCCGCAACGAATCCAACATCCTCGCCGCAGCCGTCGGCCTAATCACCGAACCCGAACAAGCCGAAGCAATCATCTCCACCGGCCAAGCCGATGCCGTATTCCTTGCCCGAGCAATGTTGCGTAATCCAAGATGGGCAATCAACGCTGCAGAGAAGTTAGGCGTGAAGATCGCGTGGCCGTTGTCTCTAGATAGAGCGCGAACGCTTAATTAATCGAAGTAAATACTCACTCGTCCGTCCCGAAAAATTCATCGGCGAATACGTGAGCACTGCCATGGAAGTCGGCTTTCTCTCATCTCCCAAACGCGGAACTTTCGGTGGCAAGATCACCACGAAAGCGCTGCGGAGGTTAAAGCAGATTGGGAAACATCGAGTTTAACTAACTCTCACAGATTTAGGTTCTTAAATACGCCAATCACCAGGAACACCGACATCGTAATCAACTTCACCTTGCTTTATACCAATCGCAGCAAAATGTTTTTTTGCCGCTTCAATTTTAGCTTTTTCAGTTGGTCGAAGCTTCATTTCATCACGAGTGCTCTTAGTTTCGCGAATCATATAAATATGATCCTTACCATCAACCTGCTTGATGATTGCCCAATCTGGATTGTAGTTTCCAACAGGTGTATCAATTTTGAACTTATCGGGTAGCTTCATGAACAATTTCACATCTTCACGGGAATCCAGAAGCTCGGCGAATTGACGTTCGGGCGCATCTACGCCTTCGGAGTCAATCTGGATGTAATCGAAATCAGTCTTTTGCTTGTTCTTGACTTCATAAAGGCGGTCAATAAATAGATCGCGTTCTTCCATTCCATCTTTCTGCAGTTCACGTAATTCATATACATATCCCCCAATTTTTTCGTATTGAAGGCCCTTAACAACAGCTGCCGCCAAGACATTCTGTAGGTTGCGCTTGACCATTGAGATAAAGTCGTTTGGATTTGAAATGAACTGTCCGAGTTTGTTTGACGCAACAAGAATGTCTACGAGTGTTTTACGTGTCAGTGAAGTTGCTTCTTGGAGTTCAGTAATGATGTCAGGAAGCTGATAAGTGGTGTTTAATTCTGCTGATCTCGATGAAGTTTCAGCAGTTTGCGTTCCCCCTCGCACTAATTTCACGCCAGCCTTTGTGACTTGGACGCGAAGAGGTTGAATAGGTTGTTCACTTTTGATTTTATTTACTGCTTCTTTGATTACGGCTTCTGTATCCAAAGTTACGCGGTAAGTGGTTCTTTGCGAGATAGTTCTCCAAAATTCGTCAAATTCCTGGCTCATATAGAGTTGCTTATTGAGTGTACGTGCTGTTCGCTTTCTCTGCAGTTTAACGAAGCGATCTACCTTGGAATTGCCCATAATTCGAATTATTTCTTGCTCAGGCCAGAAAAAGTCGGGGGCTTGTCCGAGTGTAAATCCCTTTATTTCGGGCCGATAGTTTGCTGACAGACGACCGTGTTCGTCTAAGAAATTCCTCTTTACCAATTCTTCCCAAATACTCTTGGAGCCCGCATATCCAAGTAATTTCTCAGCTCCCCGAGCATCCACAATTAGAATTTTTGCGAATTCACCGGGCCTAACAAATCCAATACTCACTCCAGACTCGGTGTACTCTTTTTGGAGACTGTCAGCGAAGTCTCTATACGACTCATTGGCAATTACCGTTAATTGAGCAATGTTTCTATCTGGAACACGATCACCATCTTGATTTACAGGTAATCTCAGCCCTCTTCCGATGGTCTGACGTCTCTCCGTTGCTCCACCCATTTCTCGTAGTGCGCAGATCTGGAAAACGTTTGGATTGTCCCAACCTTCACGAAGTGCAGAGTGACTAAAAATAAAACGTACCGGCTCATTTTCATCAAGTAAGCGCGCTTTTGCTCTCATAATCAAATCGTAAGCATCATCATCATTCTTAGAAGACCCTGTAGAGTCGGTGAATTCGGCAGACAGCCCTTTTTTCCCTCTAATCGATGCAAAATAGGCGCTTCTGTATTCCACTGGAGCCTCGGGAAGTAGTGCCTTCCATTTGGGATTCTTTTCTAACTCTTCTTTAAAAAGTTCATCGAACCAAAGAGCAAAATCGCCATTTGCTGTGTCGTTATTCATTCCTTCACCAATAAAGCTAGCGACTTTATCTACGAAAAATAGACTTAGGACTTTTATCCCTTTCTCACGCAATAGCACTTCTTTCCGCATATGTTCACGAATAGTTTCGCGGATCATTTCTCTATAAATAGAATCATTAGAACCGCCAATGACTTCGCCAACATTTATGCTTCCGTATGGAAACACCTCCGCGGACTCAGGCTCTATAGAAAGCTCATTTACTAGCCAACCTTCATAGGCTTGATTTCCTGTTAACTTCGCGAGATCTTGGCCGTTTTTTACTGAGACCACTTTTCGCTCAATAGACCCGTCCGATGCCTTTCGGCAAGCTAACTCCATTTTTGCTGAGAAACCTTTTTCGTTTCGAACCGAAATCAATTTTAGATACTGACCAGCATCTGCACCTTGTTGTAGCGCCTCAGCAACAACAATTTGCTTAACCAGACCAAGTTCGTGTGCATCGACCGGATCTAGGCGGTAAACCACATTTCGTGTCTTTCGATGTGTCGCCGAGTAACGCAACGTACATATTGGATTTAGCTCTGATATCGCGCTTAAAGACAGCAGAGACTCCATATTCTGAGGCTCATCCATAATCACCACCGGCTGCGTTGCCTGCAAATAATCTATGGGCCGCAATCCATTAAGTTTGTCACGGTTTTGATGTATGACACGAGTGTTTTTATCTCCTCGAAGCGAGTCAATCGTCATCACTAAGATTTGCAGACTAGTCGAAGTTGCGAATGACTGTACTTCCTCGGCACTACTTCCAGAATAAACAGTGGCATCAAAAGGGGTCGCATAAAGTTCCTGAAAATGCCGTGCCATTAAGTCGATACTGCTTGTAACACCCTCCTTGATAGCCACACTAGGGACAAGGATAATAAACTTTGTAAATCTATAGCGCTTTGCCAGTTCAAAAATTGTCCGCAAATATACGTATGTCTTACCCGTTCCGGTTTCCATTTCTATGTCGAAGTCATAACCAGAAACCTCCTCTGGATCCACGACTTCAAGGCCATTTCTATCCTGCACTACCTGTAAATTTTTAACGATGATGGAGTGGTCCAGTGCTAATCTATTTCCGATAGCTCCTACTTCGTTAATCAAATCCAAAGAAGCTTGCGCACCTTTATCTTGAATACTTGATGTAAGTTTCGACTCTAATATTGAAAATTCCAAAGGTTGCCCCTCAAAAAGATCAACAACTGCTGCAATCGCATCTTGTTGATATTGTTGATGGGCATCAAATTTGAATTCCATTTAAGCCGTCCAGAGTTCTATACCGCGGGATTTGCATTCCTGAACCAGATTTGTTTTGAGCTCATCATCGCCTTCAAAAATATCCTCCAAAATAATAAATCGTGCTGGATTTAGAGAAAGTACATTCTTTAGTTGATTCAAAGTCGGCTTCATTTTTGCTTCAACTAAGGCCAAGACCAGGCCTGAACCAACATTCTGTACTATCAAATCATCAATACTAAGTTCTTCAATCTTCTCAGTCAGTGAATACCCCTGCTTAATTAGTATTTCAAACAAGAAAGCCTCTGGAGTAGTTGAACTTGCTGAGTTTTGCTTTAAATCAAGCAAATGTTGCTCCAGCGCATTGGGTTGGGAATCACTATCAACTTTCCATTTAGGAAAGTTTGTATCTGTAAGACTAAAGCTGCGATAACCAATATCAACATTTCCGCCCAGTAAATCAGAGCTAATGAGATCTCCAGCTCGATCTACGCGGGCTCGCGACAGATCAGAAATTCGCTTAAAGCCAGATGCCGCTGCTGGCGTATCCTCTTCCACTGGCTCCGGTAGTTGCACAAGAATCCACTGTCGCGAAACACCATCTTCGCTATTCATACGCATTACTGCGTCAGCCGTAGAACCGGACCCCGCGAAGAAATCCAAGACAATTTCTCCATCACGCACATCAGAAATAACTGCTAGCGCCTTCAATACTTCAGTTGGTTTTGGATTCTCAAAAACCACGTTATCCCCAAAGTATTTCTTAATCTCATCCGTTCCCCGAGTTGATGGAATATCTATAAAACTGCCAGCATTGGAAGTTGCTTTTGCTACGTCCCGTTGTTCGATTTTTAAACCCTGCTTGGCCTCTTTAACTCTAAAATCACCTTGCTCAATTCGCTGACGTGCCGTTTCCATCCCATTTTCCCAAAAACCGTCGACGCCATTGGAATCTTGAGGCAAAATTACAGTTGCGTCTTTAGTTTCATTTAAAGAAAGGGATCCATCACTCAACAAGTAAAAGGGATAATACTGATTTGGGCGATGTTTTCGTTGCCATTGTCCGCCAGACTTACGAAAATCTCGCCAGCCCTCTTCGCCCTCATTTTCATTTTTTGGACCTGAAAGTTGGAGCCCATCCAGTGAGCGCGCGTACAGCAAAACATACTCAACTTGTTTGATGATCGCGTTCTTCGCAACTTGGCCGCCTGTTCCGCGTTTCTTCCATGCAAAAGTGGCGACATGGTTTGCTTCGCCGAATATCTCATCTGAGATTTTAGCTAAATGGTGTAACTCAGTATCACCAATGGAGATGAAAATGACACCATCGTCTCGAAGTAAATTTCGGGCAAGTTTCAGTCTTGGGTACATCATATTTAGCCAGTTTGAGTGATACCGACCTTCAGTTTCTGAATTAGAACTTATTTTCTTTCCCTCTTCATTTACTTGTCGACTCCACTCAAGGTAACTCTCGAGCCCTTCCTTGTAATTGTCTGGATAAATAAAATCTTTGCCTGTGTTGTAAGGCGGATCTATATAGATCATCTTTATTTTTCCGTGGTAGTGCTTCTGAAGAACTTTCAAAACTTCAAGATTGTCTCCTTCAATAAACAAATTCTTTGTTTCGTTCCAATTTTTACTATTTTCTAAATTTGGTTTTAGAGTTGCCGTAGTTGAATCTTGAGCGGCCCTAAGAGCCTTCTTCTTTCCTGGCCAATAAAGACCGAATCTCTCTCGATCGTCAACTAAATCATCACCAAGTAGCTCTTGAATCTTCTTGATATCAACTTTCCCGTCGGCAATTGCCTCTGGAAATAGAGAGGCCAAATGCGAAGCGAATTCGGAGCGGAAGTCGGTGCTGCTTCCTTCTGTTCTCTGAAAATCTTCGTTAGAAGTACTCATGCTCTCTTTTTTCCTTTTCTAGTTAACATATCTATTGTTGAAACGCGTAATCAGGCTGTGATTTTCCATGCAATCGTAAAAAGCTCCTCGACCATTTTTGTTCCTTTAAGCGATTGCTCAATTAGTGTTAGGTAATTTTCTGCTTCTTCGCGCATTTTCTTTCGAGCGGCGCGCGCTAACTCATCTTCCTCCTCTGCTTTATCCGCCCATTTACGCGCTTCTTGTTTGAATTTTAGCTGCTGCATTGGATCGTCGGCGATTTTTGAGTTCTTTCTCGCTTCTTTTTCCTTATTCCTGTATTCGCGAATTTTTCCTTCTGACTCGGCATGGCGATCTTGCTGATTTCGGTATAAGAGCTCTTCTTGTTGGTCGTAATACCGAGAATTTCGACCTTGGACTTCTTTTTGAAGTTGATCTCCGCGCTTTTCTAGTTGCTCTTCAAATTGCCTTTCATCAATAGAAACAGATATCTCTAACTCAGTGCAGTGTAAATCGAGAATATCTGATACGTATTCATGATCAAGCCACTCACCATCGGAAGTAAATGCACCAGAAAGCATGTACGACTCAGAGATCTTGTCATTCTTGGCCTTCATGCTGAAAGTAAGAACTTTGACCGTAAGTTCGCCTGACTTGCCTACAAGCGCTTTCACAGCCGTGCTTGCTCGCTGTGATTTTTCAAGACTAAAAGTTAGTGAAGAAATCGGGGTTTTGGTCGTGATTGCTTTATCAATCACATGCTTCGCAAGTGGACTATCGAATCGATACTGGTGGGCATTCTCAAGTGGGACAGACTTAAAGTAGTAATGCCCAGTCTTGGCTTCGGCGACTGGTGAATTATGTAGAACGAAGTTTCTACCGTCATTCTCGAAATTCGCGTTAGGAGCAAGCTCGCGCTTGGTCACTGCTAATAAAAGTCGCTCAAACTTGTTTAATACATCACTAGATTGCGAGTCGTACGCCTTAAGCCGATCCTGAACATTCGGATCTAAGTTGTCAAAGACCTTGGATTTAGCTGCGGCCATTTCAGATGTAATCTCAGTGGCATATTGATTTTCTAGTTCTTTAAAGGCCGCGTCAATATCAGCATCGCTTCGCGAGTTATTGAGAATCTCGTTGATTTTCTTTTCAAAATCAAAGCCATCTTCAATAGCGCCTAAAACTTCATCACTTGCACCGAAGACTGACTCAAAAAGGTGGAACTTACCCGCAAGGAGCTCCAAAATTCTCGCTTCGGCGACATTACCTTTGTTTGAGAAATTCACAACAACCACATCGTATTTCTGACCAAAGCGATGGGCTCGTCCGATGCGCTGCTCAACGCGTTGTGGATTCCATGGCAGATCGTAATTAACAACCATCGAACAGAATTGGAGGTTGATACCTTCTGCTGCGGCTTCCGTGGCAATCATAATTTTGCCTGTTGTGCGGAAGTAATCGACGAGAGCCTTACGCCGATCGACTGCGGGAATCCCCGTTATGACATCGCCCTCTTTATTAGCTGTCAACCATTCTCTGTAAATCTCATTCGCGCCAGGTGAATCGTTGGAACCATTAAAGAGAATAAGTCCTTCGGCCCGGCCAACTTCAACGAGTGATCGTGCGATGTACTCCTGGGTCTTTGTTGAATCAGTGAAGATAATTGCTTTCTCTGGTGCGCCTAGCTCGCGGAGCCGTTCAAATCCTAAATCAAGGGCTTCATTGAGTTTTGAAGCTTTTTCATTGACGGTGATGCTTCGAGCAAGTTCGGCATAGCTGCGAAGTTCAGTAACTTCACTCCGCATTGCCTCAAGAACTTCATTACTTAACTTTTCGCCCGCTCTTGGTCCGAAGGAAGTTTCCGACGAAGACTTTTCACTTTCCTCTAATTCTTCCCATTCTTCATCTGTCAGATCTTCCGGTGACAGATCATTAACAATGATCACACCGCGATTGTCGCGACGAATACCCGCCTGGAGCTCTTCATTGAGACGATTCGCAATGTTCTCAAGCGTGCTCGCTACAGCGTATGTGGAAGAACCGAGACGCTTACGGATAATCAGAGCTGTGAGATGGCGTTGAGAGTTACTGAAAGCGTAAAGCTCCTCGCGTTGGAGGTATTCATTTACCTTGTTATATAGCTCAATTTCTGGCTTGCTAGGCAAAAACTCAATTGTGAGTGGCAGGCGCTTTGTGAAATGAATGTACTTATCCGCGTCTTTACGCAAAGTTCTTTTGCTAATTACGGCAACGCGTTCGACCAGATCGTCATTAGTTTTTGATGTACGACTTTTTATGTACCGTTCTCTAAACGCATCAAGAGAGTAAAAGTAAGTCGGGTCAAAGACGCTTACTAGCCCAAATAGTTCTTCAAGACGGTTCTGAAGTGGCGTCGCGGTGAGAAGGAGTGTTTTACTGGCTCCTCGAACGATGTGGCTAATTGCGTCAGACCCTTTATTTCGTCCAGTATAAAAATTGCGAAGACGATGAGCTTCGTCGCAGATAACCAAATCCCACTTTCTCATCAAGCTTGTTTCGTGGCGAAGTGCGAACTCATAGGAACAAATGAGTACATCTGTGTTATTTGAAATTCCTTGTGAAAGCTGCTCGTCTTTAAATTTCGCTTCCAGGAGAGTTGAAGGGATGAGGAACTTTTCTCTGAGTTCCTGCTGCCACTGTTGGCGCAAACTAGATGGAGCAATGATCAGAATTTGACGTTTTCGTTCTGCCCAATATTGGGTTATGGCAATTCCAGCTTCGATAGTTTTTCCGAGACCAACCTCATCGGCCAGAATTACTCCAGGCAAGTAAGGAGTCTGAAGAGCGAAAAGTGCGGCATCGATTTGATGTGGCTTTGGTTCGACCTGGGCATCGAAAAGCAACCCGGCGAGTTTTCCCACATGATCGTTTGAATAGCTCCGCAGAAGTTCATGTGCGTAATACTTCGACTGGTAGGCGTTTATTAAACTCTGGGTAGCCCCGGCTTCGCGACTTTCCGTTTGGCTCATAGGGAAAACCTATCGGGTGATTGTGACAACAAACAGGGGTTTGTCTTGAGCGCACGAATGAGCGCTATTGGCGTGAAAACTCTGAAAACCTCGCTTCTAGGCGATCCTTATCTGGCCGCTCCCCCACAGAAAGTGGAACCCACAGCTTTCCCTTTTCCATTTCCTTGATTCCATGTTCAAGCATCGGGCCATCCTTTTCAGCCAAAATGTCC
>CAMBOZ010000021.1 GCA_945869505.1 Bifidobacterium breve | reverse complement strand
GCACAAAGTTGAACTATGAAATAATCATTTCCTTGTCCCCGCCGTCTTTTGTTTTCCCAGCCATCGCCTTGATTCTTTGGGCGACCGGATTGCAGAGTATTTTTTGCTGAAGAGTAAAAGTCATCACTTGAACCTATAAGTTGTGCCCCGTTATCAAGGGCCGCAAGATTTTTTGGACCCGAAGCTACCAACCAATTCGCATCGGGAACTGGGTCGCCATGAACCCTAAAGCGGGCTATGCCACCATCTGGATGCATTGTTAAGCGAACGTGAGTCCAATGCTTATCACTTGTAACCGGAAAGAGATTTTCAGAGTCACCAGTGAGTTCAGATTTTTCAAGTATGGTTATCCACTTTGCGCTAAGAAGTTCGGCAATTGTTGGAATGTGACCAAAGTGAGCGGCTTCTACTGATGCATGTGGGGGATAGTTGCCGGTGAAGTTACCGGTATCAATGTTTATACCCTTTATAACTCCAGCTTGTCCGAGCCGCACAATTGCAAAGTCGTTGCCGGGATCATTTCTGCGTCGACGGGTTTCCCAACCATCGTAGATCTGACCCTTGTGGCCAAAGGTGTGCGATGAAAACTTTGCTCGACCTGGGTTAAGTAAATTCTCTTTTTCAGCGAAGAATTCGTCATTTGCATAAACAACTCCCGCGCCACTTTCCCGATCGGCTAAATCTGGCAAGGTTTGGAAACTGCTCAATTTTCTCCCCGTATCAAAAATTTTCCTTGAGGTGAATTTATCATGACTCCATCTTTATAAATGAGTTCACCACCTAACCAAGTTTGTTTTACTTTCCCCTTTAAAAACTTTCCTTGGTATGGCGTAAATTGGTTTTTATGAAAAAGTTCTGTCGGTTCTACTCTAAATTCGTTTTCAGTATCAAATTCTGCAAAATCGGCATCCATTCCAACAGCTATCGCTCCTTTGTGAGCAAGCCCGGCTAACTGGGCTGGTTTTTCAGCCATCCATTTTGTAAGTTGCCATAGCGTTATTCCGCGCGAAAGGGCTTGAGTCCAAATTATGGAAACTCCTAGTTGCAGTGAAGATATTCCGCCCCAAGCCCGCTGGAAATCTCCTACGTCAAATATCTTTAAATCCTCTGTGCACGGAGAATGATCAGAAACTATTTGATCGATTATTCCGGCCTCCAAACCTTGCCACAACTCATCTTGATTACGCTGTTCTCGTATAGGGGGACAGCATTTGTAATGTGTTGCTCCGTCAACGATTTCTTCAGAAGTAAGTGATAGATAATGTGGACAAGTTTCCGCTGTGATTTTTATTCCATCGGCTTTTGCAGATCTAATTAGAGAAAGTGAATCGCCACTAGATAAATGCAGTACGTGGACCTTGGCCTGACTGCGTCGGGCTTCTTCAATCAATTGGGCGATGGCAACATTTTCGGCCCCTTTTGGTCGCGAAGCTAAAAACTCTGCGTAAGATCGTGAAGACGGTTTAGTAGATCGCTCAATGGCAGTTGAATCTTCGGCGTGCACAATCATTAACGCATTATTTTTGGCTAGTACTTCAAGTGCTGCAGATAGATCATCAAGTGAAGATGCCGGGAATTCATCCACGCCTGAATGTAGTAGGAAACACTTAAAACCGAAGACGCCTGCTTTAAGCAGTGGCTCAAGATCTTTAACATTGCCCGGAATGGATCCACCCCAGAAGCCAACATCAATTGAACATTTACCTGTTGCAGCCGCCTTTTTAATCGCGAGAGATTCCACATTTACTGTGGGTGGAATGCTGTTGAGCGGCATATCTATAACTGTTGTAATTCCTCCAGCAGCAGCGGCTTTGGTAGCTGATTCAAAACCTTCCCACTCTGTTCGGCCAGGTTCATTGATATGTACATGTGAATCAACCAGGCCGGGAATTAGAGCGCCAGAAATGGTTACATCCTCTGCTGCTTGCACAACATCGCTAAAGCCAACGATTTTTACAATCTTTCCAGCTTTAACGCACACGGCTGCGGGCCTGCCACCAATATCGGTTATGACTTGTTGTGATCGTATGACTAGATCGAACTTCATTAGTCAATCATCTCAAGTGCGGGCAATGTTAGGAAGTCCGCATAGTCATTATCTAAACTGACACGCTCAAAGAGTTCTCCCGCTTGGGCGATCTTCGCTCTATCCCAACCACGAGCAATTAGCAGCTCAGACTCCTCTGCCAAAATTTTGCGCACTAAATCAACGCTTGCCTCGTTTGAGGTATCAGAATAGATAACTTTGTTCTTAACTTGTTGCCAGATTTGCGAACGAGAGATTTCTACAGTTGCCGCATCTTCCATCAAATTATGAATTGCAACAGCTCCATTACCTGCTAGCCATGCAGCTAAATACTGAAGTGAAACATCGATATTTAAGCGAAGACCTTCTTGGGTTATTTCACCAGGAGTTTTAGCTACTGCCAGCAAATCACTTGCTTGCACTTTAACTTCCGGGCGCATTTTTAGTAGTTGATTTGGCTTATCGCCAAGCACACCATCAAAAACTGCCTGACAGACCGGCACTAAATCTGGGTGCGCAACCCAAGATCCATCAAAGCCATCTTCGGCTTCTCGGATTTTGTCGGCACGAACCTTTTCAAATGCAATCTTATTTATATTTTCATCTTTACGACTTGGCACAAATGCGGCCATACCTCCAATTGCAAAAGCACCACGTTTGTGGCACGTCTGAACAAGTAAGTCCGTGTACGCCCGCATCATTGGCGCAGTCATCGCAACTTGACCACGATCGGGAATGAGAAATTCAGCGCCGCGATCTCTGAAGACCTTAATCATTGAGAATAAGTAATCCCATCGGCCAGCATTGAGTCCGGACATATGATCTTTCAACTCGTATAAAATCTCTTCCATTTCAAAAGCGGCAGGGATTGTTTCAATCAAGAGGGTTGCGCGCACGCTACCCTGCGGGATCCCCAGATAGCGTTGTGCTTCAACGAATATTTCATTCCAAAGACGCGCCTCGAGATGACCCTCTGTCTTAGCTAAGTAGAAATAAGGACCAGAGCCGTGCGCGATAAGTTCTTTTGCATTATGGAAAAGGTGCATTCCTGCATCAAATATTGCGCCAACAATCGGTTTTCCATCTATGGTCACATTGCGCTCGAGCAAATGCCAACCCCGTGGCCGCACAACTAGCGTTGCAAGCGGACCCTCATTTAATTTGTAGGATTTTCCTTCAGGGGATG
The DNA here is from genome assembly GCA_945869505.1 of Bifidobacterium breve. The sequence continues at coordinate 13,492 of CAMBOZ010000021.1, read as the reverse complement.
TGAAACTTAAATTTCGACGGGCAACACCCTGCAGAGTGAATTGGCCTTCAACGACATTTGACCAGTGAGGTGTGTTTGAATCTTCCAAATCTGCAAGCCAAACTTTTGCTCCGGAGTTCAGCGCATTGATTGCCATTTTCGGATCTGTTGGGCCAGTTATCTCTACTCGTCGATCACGCAAGTCGGCAGGTGCTTGGGCGACTTGCCACTGCGCTTCTCTAATAGCCCGTGTGCTGGGCAAGAAATCTAAAGTGCCACCTTTGGCAATCATTTCACGCTGTTCTTTTCTTGCGGCCAACCGTTGATCACGTTTTGCGTGGAAGAGCTGATCTAGGTGTACGACAAAATCTATGGCCTCTTTTGTTAAAACCTTTTCGCTTCCAACAATTGCTGAAGGAGCAACACGAATCTCGGACATTTCTTTACTCCTTACTTTCCTTGGGTTGCAATTGCAAAAACTGCATCAGACACGGCGGGTGAAACGGCTGGATCAAAAACACTAGGGACGATGTAGCTCTCATTGAGTTGATCAGCGCTAACGCATTCAGATATTGCCCGAGCCGCCGCCGCGAGCATTTCATCCGTAATTTTTGAAACTCCCGCGTCAAGCAGACCTCTGAAAAGTCCCGGGAAAGCTAGAACGTTATTTATCTGGTTTGGATAATCACTCCTGCCGGTTGCAACGATGCGCGCATGCTTATGTGCAAGGGCGGGATCAATCTCTGGATCTGGATTCGACATAGCAAAGACAATGGAATCTTTTGCCATAGATTTCACATTTGCTTCCGTGATGATATTCGGTGCACTCACTCCGATGAAAACATCAGCGCCCTGCATCGCCTCAGAGATTGAATGATGCTTATTTTCATGATTCGTATTCTCAATTAACCATGCCCGCATAGGATTTTCAGAAGGTGAATCCTTATGCAAAATTCCTTTTGAATCAAAGGCAACTGCGTTTTTTAAGCCAGATATAAAGAGGAGTTTAAGAATTGCTGTTCCGGCTGCTCCAGCGCCTGTTAGAACTACTCGGATTTCTCCAATATCCTTTTTAACAATGCGCAACGCATTCAGTAGTGCAGCCAGAACAACGATGGCTGTTCCGTGCTGATCATCGTGGAAGACAGGAATATCTAAGAGTTCTTTTAGCCGTGCTTCAATTTCAAAGCAACGAGGGGCTGAAATATCTTCAAGGTTAATCCCACCAAAACCAGGAGCAATCAGCTGAACAGTGCGAATAATTTCTTCAGTATCCTGGGTATCTAAACAAATTGGCCAAGCATCGACGTTGGCAAAACGTTTGAATAAAACCGCCTTACCCTCCATAACAGGCATAGCGGCTTCTGGGCCAAGATTTCCAAGACCTAAAATTGCTGAACCGTCAGAGACGACCGCCACCGTGTTTCGCTTAATGGTCAGACGACGTGCATCAGATTTATCTGCGGCAATTGCCAGACAAATGCGGGCAACACCTGGCGTGTAAGCGCGTGATAGATCATCACGATTTTTTAAAGGAACCCGGGAAGCAACTTCAAGCTTGCCGCCCAAATGCATTAGGAAAGTTCTATCGCTGACTTTCTTGACAGTAAAGTTAGGCGATGCCGCAGTGATTGCTGCACTAATCTCGTTCGCATGTTCTGCATCTCGTGTATCGCACGTAATGTCTACAACGACGCGATCATGATGAGACTCAACAACGTCTAAGGCCGTCAAAGTCGCACCCGAACTAACAATTGCCGCAGTGATGAGTGAGGTGGGGGAGGATTGAGTTTTCGCCTCCACCCGGATCGTAATCCCGTACCCAGGGCTCGTAATGCTCAAAAGATCGCCTCTTTTCATATTTCACTATACGGAATATCATTTTCTTACAATGAAATTTAAGGTAGCATCATTTGCAACGAAAGGCGACACCTATGCCAAATAAAGTTTCTAGTGTTCAGTCGGTGGATCGCGCCTTTTCAATTTTGGAAGAGATGGCCCGCAACGGGGGAGAGATCGGTTTAACAGAGTTAGCCACCGCGTTAGATCTGCCGGTTCCAACAGTGCACCGTTCAATGCAAACGCTAGTTAATTTAGGTTATGCAAAGAGAAATGGAGCGCGCAAATACACACTTGGCGCCTCACTTCTCTATCTAGGTGAAGCAGCATCAAGAGGAATGGCTTCGTGGGCAAAACCTTCTTTGTTGGCGCTCGCAAACGTGTGTGGTGAAACTGTTAACTTGGCAGCCCTTGAAGGCGATCGGATTGTGTATATCGCGCAATCTCCATCAAAGCACAACATGCGCATGTTCACTGAAGCAGGTAGACGAGTGCTACCTCACGCTTGCGGTGTCGGCAAAGCCATCCTGGCTAGTATTTCTGAGGCAAGAGGAAAAGAAATAATTTCGCATACAGGAATGCCTAAGTACACCGAAACTACTCACACCACTTGGAAATCTCTCAGTAAGGATCTAGAAGTAATCAAATCTAGAGGATATGCCATTGATGAAGGCGAACAAGAAGTCGGCGTGCGGTGTATATCAGCTGCACTTATTGGCGTTGCATCTCCCACGGCAATTTCTATAAGTGGTCCAGCTACAAGGGTCACGGATGCGTTTATCAGCAAGTACTCACCACTATTACTTGAATATGCCAGCGAATTAGCGCAAGAATTTGCAGTTGGTTAGGCTATTAAAAACTCGCAAGAAAGTGCGCTTAAGTTTCACTATGCGGAATTTTGATTTGAAATCAGTGCTTTTCTACCAGCCAGTAAATTAACTACGCTGAGAAAAAACCATTATGTGCTTGAACTCGGCCAGCCTCAGGTTTACATTAGAACTTGAAGTAACTCCGTGAGGGTCTTCGCGCAGAGTTCAATGACGAACTTTCGTTCCGATTTATTCTCTACGCCAAATTTGGATGGGAGAAACATGGCTTATCAAGTGTCGCCACGGCTTCATAATGAAGACTTGGCACCTGCAAAAGTACGCAATTGGGGATCATTCAGCATATTCAATGTTTGGACTTCAGATGTTCACAGCCTTTACGGCTACTTCCTCGCAGCAAGTCTTTTCTTAGTTGCAGGCGGTGGACTTAAGTTCTTATTTGCAATTGCTCTTGGTTCAACAGCGGTTTATTTCTTGATGACATTGGTAGGAAATGCTGGCGTTAAAACCGGTGTGCCTTATCCAGTGCTGGCGCGTGCATCTTTTGGTGTATTCGGCGCAAATATTCCGGCGCTTGTCCGCGCAATAGTTGCAACATTTTGGTACGGCGCACAGACAAGTGCTGCCGCCGGCGCAATAGTTGCATTCCTTGTTCGCTATGACGGCATGAAGTCATTTAATGAAAGCGGAACTTGGCTAGATCACACACCACTCGAGGTAGTTTGTTATCTAGGCGTGTGGGCTGCTCAACTCTTGATTATCAGCAAGGGTATGGAAACAGTTCGCCGCTTTATGGACTTTGCCGGACCTGCTGTATGGGCCATGATGTTGCTCCTAGCTGTTGGTCTATCAATCAAGGCTGGAACCATTTCATTTAATGTAGACATGGATCCAAAAGCTTTGGCTGATCTTGCAAAAGGCCAGACTGGCTTTGCAGTAACTCCAGGCAGTATGGCTGCGATATTTGCAGTTGCTGCTACATGGGTTACGTACTTTGCCGCCCTTTATCTAAACTTCTGCGATTTCTCCCGCTTTAGTCCAAATAAAGAGTCGCTCAAGAAGGGCAACCTATGGGGCCTTCCAGTAAACCTAATTCTCTTCTCAGTTGTCGCAGCCCTAACAACTGCTTCTGCTTACAAGGTCTATGGTGAAGTTCTTCTAGAGCCAGGTGCAATCGCCGCTAAGTTTGACTCTGTCTTCTTAGCTTTGCTTGCAATGTTGACCTTTGCAGTTGCAACACTTGGAATTAACGTCGTAGCAAACTTTGTTTCACCTGCTTACGACTTCGCCAATGTTGCTCCAAACAAGATTGACTTCAAGAAGGGTGGCTACATAGCTGCAGGTATTGCACTTGTACTGTATCCACTTCACCCTTGGGACAATGCACCAGCATTCGTAAATGCAATCGGCTCAACTATGGGACCATTATTTGGAATTATCATGGTTGATTACTACTTGCTTCGTAAGTCACAAGTAGATGTTGATGCACTTTATACAGAAGACAAGAGCGGACCATACTTCTTCCAATCCGGATTTAATATGAAGGCAATTGCCGCCGCACTTATTGGGTCAGTCTTCTCCAGCTTCCTACCAATCTGGGGACCAGTTTCATATGACAAGTTCGCTCCATATGGTTGGTTCTTGGGTGTTCTAGTAGCAGGTGTTACCTACTGGGCAATTAATGGCGGAAAAACTCCCCATAAGAAGTAAATAGAAAAAGAAACTGACCCGGGTCTTCCAAGTTCCCGGGTCAGTTTCTTTTTTGCCTAATGGCACTAGCCGCCTGTAACACTTCGCGCCTACTCTCTACTCATGAGCCTTCGCTTCAGAAAGTCGATGAAGTTGCTTCCTGGCGTGCGCTTGAACTTCAGTAAAGAGACGGTCGGTTTATCTTTTGGTGTACCTGGGGCTAGATACACAATCAATTCAAAAGGACGCAGAACATTTAGCACGGGCCTTCCCGGAACTGGTTTATATAACGTCGAAACCATCAGTAGCGGAACTCGCTCTTCTAGCGCTCGTGCAAGATCTTCGGCACAAGATTCGGAAACACCAAGCGGTCCGCCCGCTCCTGGCTTTTTTTCGGGCAAAGCCGAACGAGCACTCAACGCTTTCTTGCTAGATATTTACAATGCTGACAAACTTGCCGATGCTACGTATGTAATCGAAAAGGCTGCGGCGCTTCGCAATCAATATGAAGATTTGAAATACCCACTCGAGCTAATCTCTTTCTTGCACGGCATCACCGATGACAAGTGGGAAACCGAGGCGGCCACGTGGGGCGCGGTTTTATGGGAGAACCGAGACCTAGCCTTTAGCAATAAACACGTTAATAAATACTTTAAAGGGATTATGCCGCAGGTATCTATTGCAACCGGAATCGCAACGCAGATGCATTACAGCAAACAAACCCTTGGATTTATCTACACCGAAGTTTTGCAGGGGCAGAAGAAGTATGAAGAAGCTGTTGCGGTATTGCTTCAGATGTCGGCAGATCAGATGGTTGCGGTTTCACTTGCCGATGTAGAGCTATCAAATAAAGACTTTGATGGTGCGATTGAGACTACCGAAGATGTTGAAGTCTTTGATGATGCGACAGCAATGTTAATGATCTTGCGCGGTGTGGCATTTCGCGAAAAAGGGCTACACGAGGCTGCCGTTGAATGCTTCAAGCGAGCACTTAAATTGAAGGACTCCCCAGAGGCGCTAGAACACCGCGCACTATTCGAACGCGGAGTTACCTACGCCCTAATGGGCAAGCGCGCGATGGGCATAAAGGATCTCGAAAAGATTTTAGTTGATAACCCTGATTACCCAGAGGTCGAAAAGAAGTTAAGTCAGTTAAAGAAGTAACACAAAATCGTTTTAAATCTTATCCACAGCGAAAGCAAAAAACCTAAATCAGTTTCATCAACTGACTTAGGTTCTGTCCTGCGTACCGCTGTAGCTCTTTTGGATAGAGCATCCCACCAACTATGGGAATGGTAGCGGGTTCGAGCCCCGCCAGCGGTACGCACCACAGAGTGGCCTCACACTTGTTACGTGAGGCCACTTTGCATTAACTACTGCGAGTAACTACCCACAACTAATGTTGTGAATGTCTGCGAACATATCTGCATCTTTCCCCGGACGCTCCAACACGTAATCACCACAAACCTGACAGAAAGCGTCGTAGTAATAAACTCCGAGCTCTTCCATCCATTTGTAGTCATATATAAATGCAACAACCACTTCACCGAAGTCCGGCAACGAGCGATGTCCCCGCCCGCGATGGGCCGCATCTAATTCCAAATGCGCAAGCCCATCAACTTCGGCCACCGCATCCATCGCCACAACCAACCCGCACGTGCAGTGCCATTCTTTCCCGGCATTATTTACATAACCCCAATGCCATTTCTGGTGCTGCCACGAATTCAAATTCGCGTAATGCAACCACGCCTTAAAGCGCCCATATTTAGCCATTCCAACTTCGCCATCCATCTTGCTATGCAGCTCTTCCAATTCGCCACTGGTTATCTTTAGATCCACATACTTCTTCGCGCTCTTCTTTGCTTTTGGCATAACAAACACAGTCCTTAATGGACCTCACATAGAGACCCGCTCTTCTGGCGGTGTCATTCATCGCCAGCAGGTCTTCTTTAGAACCACCGTGCGCGGTTGGCGCGGTTGGTACTAAGCAAGCTAAAGGCTTAACGCTTAGTTCTTGACCTAGGTAAAAGATACAGCCAGCCACCGACAACCCCCAGTAGCGGAGCCCAAAGCCCACCCGAACACCTGTTCGAAATCTGTGTTACTCTCCGCTTCCCCCTAAGGAACCCCCAAGCCACAGCAAAACCCCTTGTCAGTGACCCTCGGTAACTTTTGCAACTGTCCGAAGCACATTCCCGAAGAAGAAGGAAACGGTGAGCGCAGAAAACAACGATGAGAACAACACCCAAGAGCTAGAACTCTGGGAGCGAATGAGTACGACCGAAGGTGCCGAAAGAGCTGAAGTCTTAGATGAACTCAGCCATATCGCATTCCGGCGAGATGCTTTCAACGAATGCTTACAACTCGTTGATACATCAATCGATATCTACTTCAAACTAGGTATGGATTCACATATTAAAGAACTTATCCACCTCTATGAAGGAAAAGCATATTCACTGCGCCACTTAAAGCGCCAGGCAGAATCTGCAGATACCTTCGAAGAAATAGCCAAGTTGTTTCAGATCGATGATGACACAACCGGTTATATCAAAGCCAAACGCGCCGCCGCCTGCGATTGGTATGAAGCCAGAGAATGGCAGAAAAGTCTCGACAGTCACCTAGCCGCACAAAGTGCAATTGATCCTGATGCAACACCGATGTCGATGGGGATCGACCTTCTAAATATCGGAACAGCTCAGATCAAACTGGAGATGCACACCGAAGCAATTGCAACGTTCCTAAGCGCTCGCAAACTATTCAAAGAAGCAAAGAATCCGGAATACGTAAACTGGGCCGATCAGTATCTAGCGATTACATATGCAGTCCTAGAAAATGGCCCAGAAGCAAAGTTCCACGCCAAGCATTACTTCAACTATTCAAAAGTTGCCGAAGATATGTCAATGGAAGGATTTGCACGTTATCGCCTCGGCGTCGCACACCTACTCTGCCAAGAGTATGAAGATGCTCAACGAGAATTGGTCTCGGCCCTAGAACAATTAACACTCGATGAAAACAAAGATTGGGAAGAGATCCTCGGTGCAAACCAAGCACTTGCCAAAGCGCTCACCGCACTTGGCAAAGAGGAAGAAGCCAATATCCGGCTAGAACGCATAGCCACTATCGCAGAAACAATCTTCGGCGATGCAGATGCCGCATAACCCACGTGCCACTGCAGCGGTTGCAATCGCAGCCGCTGCAGCTTTACCCCGATAATCACCCCCGAAATCCCATATTTCAAGTTGAGCATTGACGAGTAATGGGTCAGGATTCCCCTATGAGAATTAATCAAAAGTCCGCATCCGTTTTGATTTCAGTCGCTTTAGTGGCCGCTGCATTCAACCCCACCGCGGCCTCCGCCGCTCTGCCCAGCAAATTCGAACTAGAGCTAAAGGCAGCAACCAAAGTTGAATTTGGTAAGGCGATTCCAATGGCGCTACCTGATTGCAAATTTCTGAAGGTCAAGGGCAAGTACACGACCAAGTGCACTTATGAAAAATTCTTGGTCACGGTTAATAGCTTTAAGTTTGATCGTAGATCCACGCCAATCGATGTTGAAGTTTCTGTCTATGCAATTGACGTAAAATTGGAGAATTACTCTAAGAAAATTGATGCGGGTTTGGACGTAGGTGCTTTGCTGCGTTGCAAGAACGAAAAAACTTACTCTTCGTTCTATAGCGACAGCATTGATCCGCAAGATGTTCCTGCAGGAAGCGAACTATCGGGTGTTATCTATTCTTCACTCCCAGATGATTACAGTGTCGAGCAATGCCAGATGCCTACTCTTTGGATCGGGCTATTTAACGCCGGTGTTGATATGAAAGATAAGTTACAAGTGGCTGAAGTTAAGAAGAAAAAGCTCGTCTCACGCGCTTATATTCCGTTAACTCCTGAGATGTTGGCAGGAAACTAAAAGCAACCTGAAAGTCCTTCGCTTTATACACTTAATTCCTGGCGTAGCGCCTGGAGATTCGGAGGAACAGGCAGCGGGCTACTTTTTGGAAAGAAATAATCGTGCGATCCTTGCTCCATTTTCTCTGCCCAGAATTTTCTCGAAGAATTCATTTCTCTCGTTATCTTCGACAGTGAATGGGCTCATTACTCCCGAGAATTGAGCACAGTAAACACAATCACACTTATCACTACCTTGAGTCTCCGTGAGACGATTAAAAGCAGCATCAATTGTCTCCAACTCAGACTCTTCCCAAACTAGAAATTCGACGGGGCTTACAAATTGATACTTCTTGCTTTCTTCAAGAAGTGAAACAATGTCCTCATCAAGCCCCTCATGCGCGCCCTCGTCCAGCATATCGAGTAAGTCTTTCTGAATTCGATGATAAAAATGCATTAAATATAGATATTGAAAATCTAATGCTTGATATGCGTGTTCTAACATCTTAGTAAACTCATTTAATCTCTGGAGTTCGTCAGAGGTATTAGTAAGATTTGCGTAATCTTTTTTCCACATCGCAATCTCATTTTGTAAAGTTCTGTAACTATTTGTTTGAATAGACTGCTGCTCAAGGTGGCGTGCAATCCATGACAAAGAAAAGAGCGCCTGAGTCACATTGCCCTCTTTTGCACCAGATAAAACTCGGTCGCATTCCATTTTTAAACTTGCATCCATTGGAAATACCTGAATGGCTAGAGCTAATTTCTCTAAATCTGAGATTACTATTTTGCCCTTAACATCGCTGCTTTCGTGAAACCACCGATCACGTAAGCGTTTTATTGCCTTAAATGCCGCTTCTTGTTCCTTGGTGAGGAATGTCTTTTGAAAAAAACCTTGAGCGATAGCAAGTCGGAAATTTTGATTTTTGTAACGTATCAGTTGGCTTAAGAAACCAGTTAGGTCTTTATCGACGGGAAAACTGGAATTGGGCGTAGGAACAAGTGTTTTCCCAAACCAATCTTCACCATACTTTGGCTCCAACTGCTCGGTAAGACAATTGAAAAGAGAGTCTTGAAAACGTCTTAGTAGATGGGAGCCCGTAATCCAGACTTCATCGTTAGGAAATTCAATGACAGTATTCATGTCAAACCATTAGCTTTCAATGTGATCCCCACTTAAATACCTACAGATTGCTATCTTCGGCTTCGTATTTCTCAATTTCTAAATCAAGGAGATCGGCTATCGCATCTATGGCATCAAGTGTCGAGGCGAACCACTCCTTGCCTGCTTTAGTGCGTCGTGCGGCACTTCTTTCATGCCCCACGCGGTCGAGTGTTGTATGAAACTTTTGTTCAATTGAATCGATATCCATTTGGTCTTTATGATAGATACGTAGCAATTTTGGATCTTCCGGCATTGATGTTTGGCGGTTCTGATCGACTATTCGTTGCCAAACAGAATTCTTAGTCGAGCCGATTTTTAGCCAGAATACGTCCTGATCTTCGACGGTGCCGAAATGCAAGTAGGTTGGAAAAGAGTAAACATAAATTCCATTTTTAATGGTTGATGCGACTTTCTCAAGAGCCTCAGATTGGGCTTCTATAGAAGCCTGATCGTGCAGAACTGCCGTTTCAGATTCGGTATTTTCAATCAATGCTGCACGCGTTGAATTCAGGTATTCCAGAGTCGCTGGTGAAATGGATGAATTGTCTTTTATCAACCTAGATATGGAACGTGCAGCAGCCCTTGAAACGGAGGCACTATTTGGCATCTTGCCTTCCAGAATCGCCAGAAGCATTTTCTGATAGTTGTAAACGACTCCTCGATTGGCAGCGCTGGTTATCTCAACTAAGGCAACAGCACTCGTAACACCAGTCGCCATAGCATTGAATATTTCGCCCAAAAGGAGATCGTCCTTGGCCAGAATAGCTTTTACTTCAGTCAAGACTGTGGGATTCACAAGTACTCACCGATCACTTCCTAGGCGAATCGCTTCACCTGGACATACTTTATGGCAAAAACTGTTCGAAACCTTTCTTATGCCCGAATTCATCAATTTCACTCGGGAAAGGTCTTGTGTTTCGAGTCGAAAGTGAAAATTTGAGAGATGGTTAAAGAAATGCCGCGCTAATCTCTCTCCCAATACCACTCTCCATCACGCTTCAATATATTCGCACACATCGCATTTAGTGACTTTGCTCCGTTGTACGGCTCTTTCGTATGCCCCTACGTGAAAGGGGTGGCGATTATGGCTAGTGCGGCAACAAACTTGTTAGAAGCAGAGTTAGTAATAGATCAGAGCTTAGGGCCGGGGTGTGACAGATATTTTTGCATTAAGCCCGACAGATATAATGTGTCATTTTGCTACGGATTACGCTCATAGTTGTTCGCAAAAATTTGAAATAGATGAAGATATTGCATCAAAATCAGTCTTCTTGCTTGGTTTTCTCATTCTTAAACACAAAGTTGGAAAATCTGTGGCCATTTCACTTATTGCAAGCTTCGTGGAAGCCTTCTCAATCAGGCTCGATAGCTGGTATATCAAGTCCGATTTTACCGAATTCAGTTTCCCGGGCTTCGCAAATCTTTCATTGAGCATTATGTAAAAGAACACCTCTGAACCTTCGACATTGATCTGCAACTCATAGCTGCCAGTAATCTTTTTTGGATTCAGCATCGATTCCGCCATATGGTCCATGGCTTGTTCGATGTATCCTTCAATCTCACTGGGATGAATGATTTGATCAATTTGTTGTTGTAGGTAAAGGCGATATTGCCCATTCATCAAGGTATCGTCAAAAGTGACTTGAAAAATACCCCAATTATTTTTATATGATCCTCGGAGTCTCTCGTCGACTTTAGTTTTTTGCTCCCAAAGGCCGTATAAGTCTTCCTGCCATTTCGACCAATCCAGAATTCCGGAAACTTCTCTGCCTGCTAGTTCCTGCCAGTTGGGATTTCTACTCCCGAAGAACTGAGGCACTTTAATAATTGAGTTCACGCACTTGGATTGGTTAAAGAGCCAATTCTTGGCCGCCCTAAAGTCACGTACAACTTCGCGCAGTTCAACTGCTGCTCCCATCGGTGTTCGAGGCGAGGTCAGCGGAACTCCTTGAAATCGAAGTTCCTCGAGAGCATCAATAGTTCTCTCAAGTCCGGCATTGCCCGCTGCCAAAACAGAATTTACGATCTTTTTCATCAGTGTTCGATCAAGCTCCGGCGGCGGCAATTCAAACCAAGAGAGGATCGTTGCCTTGAGAAGACCCGCCATTTCAGACCTTATGTATTCACCCGCTTTGGTCGATTCATAGTCATTTACCTCTCCTAGGTATTTGACAAGGGTTGACCCATTTACTGGGAGATTGATGCTTGGTGGGTTCACGAGTTCCATTCTTTGGTAGATGAGATGTACTATAACTCAAATATACTATATATGGCAAACTCACCGACAATTTCTACTGATAATGTCTTTTGGATGCTTGGCAATTTGACCTCAAATTCGTCATTTTGAGCGTAGATAGTCGCCATACTGCCAAACTGCGACACGCGGGGCTATGGGCAGGTTCTTGAATTTCTTGACATCTACTAAATTCTACTCTAATCTCTCCAATATGCCGCTTCGCCCGATTTGGCATAACAAACTAACAAAGGGACAGGTTATGAGAAACACAAAGCACATTCGAAGCATTTACCTAGATGAAGAAATACGAATTATTCAGAACGCAGCATTGAAATCTGGCATAGATATCAATGAGACCGATGCCTATAGCCGCAAAAGAGGGCAGGGAGTCGGCCACTGTGGGAAAGCAGTCTTTAGAGACCTGGAAGAAGTCAAACAGGCACTCTTCGCAATCCGGACCAAACGAATGTCTATCGAAGCGCAAGGCGAAATCTCAAAGCGCCAGGAAAAGCGCTATTACTTCTGCTACCGCTGCCACGCATTTCACATCACCTCAAAGGCAGACCTATTTGAAGTGGTGGTGAGCTTTGTCCAAGCTGCCTAAGAACGTAAATCTAGATCTGCGACGATTGTTTCCTGATGTCGCATTACAAATGGACACCAAAGTGATAATTCACCAGGCCAGGCAATTGGGAATTCACCCGCGCCTGAATAAAAGTACAAAGTTACCGGTATTGCGAATTCCTTTGACATTGGACCACGAGATATCGATTTCTCCTGTCGATAAAGGCGCTTTAGGGGTGGCCGAATGGTTCACATTCACACGACCATGTGAATGCCCTAAAAATCACCCAGAATTAATTTCTAGAGTCCACGTTAAAGTCAAAGACAAGATGTTCGGGCAAAAAAATGAGGAGAGTTTTACTATTGAAGCGCCCAATTTTGAAATGATGATACGAATATCTTTGACAGCCTATTATTCGCTAACAGGAAAGAAGCTTCAACCAATCATCAGAGCAATCAGGAAATGAAGCAATTGATCTTGTCTTCCGTTTATCCTGGCAAGTCCTTAAGCTAAGGCCATGTGGACACTCGAGGACGAGCAAGCTCTTCGTGAGGACTTGATAGAAAAGATCATTGCCAAAGCAAATGAGGGCGACGGCATGCTCTCCCGTGCCGAACTCGGCACCTTCACCTATGCGGAGCAAACTATTCGTGTAATCGATTCTCAAGGTGGAATTTGGAATCCAGGCGTTTCGTGGACTCTCGGTGAAGAACTCCGAGCAACACTGTCAATCAACACTACAAAATCAGGAAAGTACGAGGACCAAGAAGTCTCGGGCGGACTCTGGCGATATGACTATCAATCAGGTGGAACCGCTGGCAAAAATACAAAGATGCGCAAGGCTATGGAATTACAACTTCCACTTGTTTGGTTTGTCCAACAAGATTCAGGTCGTTACGTTCCATACAGAGTTTTCATCATCAACGATTATCCTGATCAGGGATATTGCCTTATCGCCCCCGACCTTTCGCTAGCTACAGCATCTCGATCAGAATCTTTTATTGAAAGACGATATGCCGAACGCATGATGAAACAGCGACTGCATCAACCGGCATTTCGTGCCCGAGTAATCAGTGCCTATGAGACAAAGTGCGCAATCTGTCGTCTCGGCCATGGCCGACTTTTGGATGCTGCGCACATAACGCCGGATAGCGATGAGACTTCTTCAACTACAGTAACCAATGGTCTAAGCCTTTGCAAAATTCACCACACTGCCTACGACATAAATATTGTGGGAATAGATCCTGACTACACGGTCCATGTGCGCCCAGACATATTGACTGAAAAGGATGGCCCGATGCTTG
>CAMBOZ010000020.1 GCA_945869505.1 Bifidobacterium breve | reverse complement strand
ATCAAGACCAACGATATTTGTCTCAACAGAATTTGGATCAATAAGTGAGGAATTGATCGCAGATACAGCGATTGCAATTTCTTTAGCACGACGATGATCTTCTGCTAATCGAGCGATGTTGTTATCTAGCGCGTAGTGTGCGGCACCTGCCAACAAACCAACTTGTCGCATTCCGGCACCGTAGCGTTTACGCCATACCCGCGCCTTTGCCACTCGTTCTTTATCACTCAGCATTATTGATCCAATTGGAGCACCCAAACCTTTAGAGAGACAGACGCTAATGGTGTCGAAGTACTTGCCATATTCATTTAGCGCGACGCCACTTGCCACGTGCGCATTCCAAATTCGCGCTCCATCTAAATGAAGAGCCAGGCCTAATTCATCAGCGCCTTTTCGTAGCGCCTTAATTTCCTCAAGCGGTTGAACTGTTCCGCCACCGAAGTTATGGGTATTTTCAACCGCGATCGCAGTGGTAGATACCAGATATGGTCCTGAATTCGGACGCGCTAAATCAAGGGCATCTTTAGCGATTAGTAAACCGTTCTTAGCTGGCCAAGTGCGAGTTGTTATGCCGCTAAATACTGCAGCCGCTCCGAGTTCAGCGCGAACGATATGCGAATTAGATTCAGCCAGCAGCTCTTCACCAGGTGCGACCAACATGCGAATCGCCAATTGATTGGCAAGTGAACCGGTAGGTGTAAAGACTCCGGCTTCTTTGCCAAACATTGTGGCAACGCGTTCTTCAAGTGAATTAACAGTTGGATCATCGCCGTAGACATCATCACCGACCGGTGATTGCGCCATCGCTTCGCGCATCGCTTGTGATGGACGAGTGACCGTGTCAGAACGTAAATCGATAGGCGTCTGCATCTACTTAGCCTCTCACGCTTCTTTCGTTACGATCAAATACATTGCGAGTAAGACCATTGCGCCACCTATTGAAACTTGCAGAGTCAATGACTCTCCGCCGAAGGCGACTGCAAATAGAGCAGCAAAGACAACCTCCATTGTCAAAATAACGGCGACCTTAGTTGAACTCATATGTGCTTGTGACCAAGTTTGGACAATAAAGGCGACGGCAGTGGCGATAACTGCAGTGAATATAACAACGCCCCAAACTCCAGAATCTGTAGGTTTTTCATATCCTTGATCGATTGAGATTACACCGGTTAAAAGTGCACAGATCGATAACTGCACAATCGTGAGTGCATAGGCATCGAATCCCAAACTCCACTTGCTCAAAGTGACAATGTGGGCGGCGAAGGCAATTGCGCTTACAAAAACTAGAGCTTCTCCAATTCCAACTGACCAACCACGTAATGAGAGAAGGGCTAGGCCGATTGTGGCGAGAACGACGCAGAACCAAGTAAAAGCTTTGATTCTTTCTTTAAGAAAGAGCGCAGCGATTAGGGGAGTGAGCACGACGTAAAGGCCGGTAACAAATCCGGTTATAGCAGCGCCGGTGCGCGCTAGTCCCAAAGTTTGAAAAATGTAACCAGTACCAAGAAATAGGCCTGCTAGCGAACCTTTCAAAAGCATTTCTTTATTGATCTTTCGCAGAACGCTCGGGCGCAGCAAAATCATTACAACAACAGCCACAACAAATCGAGTGGCTAGAAAACTATTTACTGATTGGCGCTCGATCGCTGGCTTCATAACCACAAATGCCGCACCCCAAGCTGCAGCAACAGCGAGCAAGGCCCAGGGGGCAAGTCTTAATTGCAGTTGATGGCGAGCGTTCATCCACGTAGACCTTTTAAGAGTGCAACCTCTTTGCCGTGTTCAGGTTCCATTCCCGGTGTCTCCAAAATAAGCGGAGCGTTCTTAACCGCTGGGTGTTTTAGTAATTCTTTAAAGGGATCAACTCCGATAAAACCATCACCGATGTTTTGATGACGATCCTTCAGAGCGCCACAAACATCCATTGAATCGTTGGCGTGGATCAGTTGAATACGTTCTGCGCCAGCGACTTCAACTAGAAGATCTAAAGTCTCTTTCATTCCACCTTTTTTGGCTATGTCATGGCCTGCGGCAAATACGTGGCAAGTGTCCAAGCAGATACCAACTTTTGGGTGATACTCCAAAGCCTTAAGGTAATTCTCTAAATCTTCTAAGCGCTTAACTAGTGACTGTCCTTGCCCAGCAGTTGGTTCAAGAAGCAACATTGGAGCATCATCGGTTAGCGCGTTGAGGATCGGCATCATCCCTTTATGAATCTGCTTCCAGGCTTTATCAATAAAATCTTCATTAACTGCCGAACCGGTATGCACCACAACGCCGAGCGCGCCAATCTCTTTTCCGCGCTTTAGCGAGAATTCGGTGGATGCCAAAGAGTTTTTATAGGTGCCTTCTGTGGGAGAACCCAAATTGATTAGGAATGGAGCGTGCACATAGGTTTCGATATCTAACGCCGCAGCTTTCTCACGAAAGAGCGCATCTGCCTCGTGATTTGTTTCAGGCATTGCCCAACCACGTGGATTAGAAGTAAATACCTGAATTGCTTCTGCACCGATTGTCTCGGCGTAGGCAATCGCTCGTTTGGCCATCCCACCACTGGTTGGAGTATGAGCGCCAATGCGCGGTGAGGTTTTAGGCATTTGCTTACCCTACAGTGATAGTCACCGTGCTGCCTCGTTTGACCTTTGCGCCGACTTTAGGCGAGATATTTGTTACCGCCTTAACCTTCTTAGCGCCAATCTTTTTGACCACAACTTTAAGTTCGAGATCGTTTAGCGCCTCACGTGCCTTTGTTTCAGTTAGCGAGAAGACATTAGGAATAAAGACAAATTCGGAACCCTTTGAAATTGTCAAAGAAATCTTTGCGCCCTTTTCCAATGAAGCTCCGCCAGAAGGAACTTGAGAAACTACAGTTCCGGCCAAGACGCTTTCGCTAAATTGGTCAACGGTATCAACATCAAATCCAGCTTCAGTTAATTCGTTTAAGGCTTGATCAGCTGACTTACCAACATATGAAGCAACTTCAACAGTTTCTACACCTTTGCTGATTAGTAAATCTACGGTCGAATCTCGCTTAACTTTTTCACCTGCAGCCGGTGAAGTTGAGATCACAAATCCTTTGGGAGTTTTCTCGTTGAACTCTTCTTTAAGTTCGCCAACTTTTACCGGGAACTTTGCCAGCAAGTTAACCGCGGCTTCAGGTGTTAAACCAACCAGAGATGGAATCTCATAACGCTCTGGTCCTTTCGAAATAATCGCCTTTACCTCGCCTCCGGCATCAACTTTGCCACCACCCGCAGGATCAGATTCGATAATCCGCCCACTTTGGATCTCTTCATCAAATCGCTTTTCAGAGATAAGCAAAGTGATTCCAAGTGGACTCAGCACTTTATTCGCCTGCTTTTCGGTGGCGCCAGCAATCGAAGGAACCACAACTTTAGAACCCGGACCTACAAGGGCATACCAACCACCAATACCGAGGGCGATCGCTAGCGCCGCAGCGATGTATCGATTACGTCGAACACGTTTGCTTACCTTTTTCTTCTTACGCAGTTGCGCAGTCGTCTCTTTGCCACCTGACTTATTATTTTCGCCGGTATCTTCAGCCTTCTTTATAGCCACAGTTTTTTCCTTTTCGATACGCGCCCGTTCTCGGCGAGATGGTTTCTTCGATGCCGGGCGCATCGGAGCAATCGGTATATCCAATTCCAAACTCAATTGTTTCTGATTTGGATCAAGTGCTTGAGAAATCGCAGTGAGCGCTTGGTGGAATTCCGCACCATCGACAGGACGAGCATCCGGATCAGAGTTGGTTGCGCGATATATCAGCTGATCTAACTCAGTTGGAATTCCACTGCGCTTGGTGCTCATAAGAGGAACGCGCTCATTGACATGCATATAAGCAATTTGAATTGGCTCATCGCCCGCAAAAGGTTTTTCACCAGTAAAGATTTCAAAGGCGGTTATGCCGGCCGAATAAACATCGCTTCGCGCATCGGCAACACCACGCTGGACTTGTTCGGGGGAGAGATAGGAAACGCTACCTAAAACAATGCTCGACTCGGCCGTCATCGTGGTTCCAAGAAGTGGACCCTTAGCCAAACCAAAATCAGCGATCTTGATTCTTCCTTCTTTAGAGATAAGAATATTGTCAGGTTTTATATCGCGATGCACGATTCCTAATTTGTGTGCAGCCGCTAAAGCGCTTAAGACCGGCAGCAAAAATTTAATTCCAGCGGCAACGGTAAGCGCACCTTGCTCATTTAAATATTCGCGCAGGGTATGTCCTTCGACCAATTCCATCACTAAGAAGACTGCAGGGCTTCCGTTCTGATTCCAACCCTGATCTTGCACCGAGACAATATTTGGATGAGATAAGGCGGCAGAAGCCTTTGCCTCGCGAATAAAGCGTTCTACAAATTGTTCATCTTGTGCCAAATGCGGATGCATAATTTTGACTGCGACTCTGCGATCTAAACGCGTATCTATCGCTTCATAAATTGTGGCCATGCCACCTGCTGCCATCTGGCGGATGAGTTGATAGCGCCCATCAATTAGCTCGCCAGTAAGGTCAGACATATCTACAATTTTATGTAGTTAGTATGAAATCTGCCTTTTCGCGCGTTGAGTGTTGAGAGAAATATTCTTCTTGTGTTCCAAGCCACTTGCGCATCTCATCGACTACTTTTGCACCGTCTCGTTCAATAACTCGTTTTACGCCAATTTCAGGGTCGATATCTATCCAAATTAGGGCGGCTAAATCATCTTGAATAGCCATATCGCCACTGCCAACTCCTTCCAGAATCAATAAGTCAGCAGGAGGCAACTCTTCGCTATCTTCAAAAGAAGATGTGGCCCAATTGTATTTACTAATTTTCGCTGACTTCTTTTGCTTATGCTGATCAGTTATATGAGTCAGAACCTTTGTTAGATCTTCACCCAGCGCGTTATCCCATCCGTCATATAAGTCGTCCATATGTATAACGTTGACTGACATCTTTGGTGAAATTGCCAGAAATATTTCGTGCGCCAAAGTTGTCTTACCGGCGCCAGCTGGACCATCAATAGCAATTATTGGGCGTTCTTTTGTACTACATAGATCTAGTAGCGCTTCGATGAGCTCCATACCATTTACCCCATCCCAACGCCGCCAGAACTGTAAATACAACATAGAGCAGTGAAGTGAATAAGAGATCCTGTGTGGCATACAAGGCGACGTAACCAGCATCAACTAGTAGCCAGATTATCCAACTCTCATACTTTTCATAGACCATCAAAATTTGCGCAGCAAGTGAGCCAAAAAATAGAACTGCATCAGCGTACGTTGAAGCTGCGCCCCAAGATTTTAGGATTGGAGCAAGCGCCAGAGTTGCCAGAATAATTGCAGCAAATGTAGCGAGGCGATATTTATTTTTAAGCGGGCCAGGCTTTGCGCCACTTGGTTCCCAGCCAAACCAGCCAAATATTGCGGCAATGATAAAGACGATCTGCAACGCGGCACTTGCAAATAGTTCCCATTGCAAAAATAGGATTCCGTAGAGAACCGAACTAATTGCCCACCACGGCCATGTAATTCGTTTACCCGTGATGCCAAGTGCGACGCCGATAAGCGAGGCTATGACTGCAACAAATTCTAAATAAGAAAGTTCGTAGCCCCAAATAGTTATCAGGACATCAGATAAGAAATTAAAGATTGACACGATTCATTCCTTTCCGCATCCGCATTACCGGATGGGTCTAGCGGTCGATCTGAATCTCAGATCCTCTCAGCCGTATTAGCGGCTCCCGCGATTATTACTTTAGCCGATGCGAGCGATAACTGCGTCTAAATAGGCACGTGCAGCAACTCGTGCGCGGCGAAACGTGGAGGTTTTTGCGCGCTTATTGAAGATGTCATACCCAATCTTTTCAACCTCATCAACTATTCCGCAGTAGAGCTCACTTGCGGCGCGAATACATGGCTGGCTGGTCTTATCAAGGAGCGCGATGCCAGGTTCTGCCGACTTTTGCAATTGCCTTACCCGCGCTATTTGGAACTTCAGTGCATCAATTATTTGAGGAGTTAACTTGCGCGCATAAAGCATTTCGGGAGTTACGCCGTGTGCTGCTAACTCATCAAGTGGCAGGTAAATCCGGCCACGATCTAAATCTTCACCGACATCACGAATAAAGTTAGCTAATTGAAATGCTACTCCAAGATCCTTCGCCGCATCTAAGGAGTTAACGGTATCGCCGCCCAGAATTGGAACCATTTCCAAGCCAATTACTGCTGCCGATCCATAAACGTATTCGTATAGATCCTCATAAGTCTTATATTGCGTGACGGTTAAGTCCATCTCCATAGAGTGCAGAAAATCTACAAAGTGTTGATGCGGAATTGCAAAGCGCTGCACGGTATCGATTAGCGCTTTACCTACAGCATCGCTAGTGGAACCGGATTTCAGTCCCGCTAAAACTTCTGAACTCCACTCTCGCAGAACTTTCGCTTTTTCAGCAGGTGAGAGCGTGGATGCTAAATCATCGACAATTTCATCGGCGTAACGTGCAAATCCATACAGGGCATGAACGAATGGTCGCTTAGCCGCCGGGAGGAGAAGTGTTGCAAGGTAATAAGTCTTTCCGTGAAGCGAATTTAAACGTTTGCATTCTTCGTAAGATGCGCGTAATTCAGGATCGAAAATCTGTGCAGCGTTTAATTCATTCACTTACTTAACCGGACCTACGATTCGCTCCGCCGCCAGACGACCAGAGATTAAAACCATTGGTACTCCAACTCCAGGTTGGGTGCCCGAACCAGCAAAGACCACGTTTTCAAAACCTGCTGCAATATTGCGTGGACGGAAAGGTCCAGTCTGGAAGAAGGTGTGCGCACTAGCAAACGGTGCACCGCGCTCCATTCCTTGTGCTTGCCAATCAAGCGGTGTGGTCATCACTTCAGTTTCGATTGAGTCACCAAATCCGGTGTAACCACGATCTTCAAGCGTTTTAATCATGTGATCGCGATAAGGACGTGCTTGCTTATTCCAATCAATATCGGCATCCAAGTTTGGGGTCGGATAGAGAATGTAGTAACTCTCTTTCCCTGCCGGTGCTAGTGCAGCATCGTCTTTAGTAGGAATTGTTACTAGAACTGATGGGTCAGACATCAAAGTCTTCTTCTTGATTAATTCGTCAAAGACGCCATCCCAAGATTTTCCGAAGTGGATGTTGTGATGAGCAACGTGATCGTATTTCTTGGAGGAGCCAACCAAGAGAGTGGCACAAGATGGTGAGTACTTCAGGCGCTTAATCGATAGGGGAGTTTTACCAAGCAAATCACGCCAAACAACTGGAAGGTCGGGGTTCATTACGACGACATCACATTCGATGCGTTCGCCTTTGTCGGTGATTACCGCTTTAGCGCGTCCATTCTCGACATCTAATTTTGTGACCGTTGTGTTGTATTTGAAAGTCACACCGTGCTTTTCTGCTGCTGCGGCTAGTGCGCGCGGAACAGCGTGCATTCCACCCTTAGGGAAGAAGACGCCGTTAACTGAATCCATATAAGCGATAACTGCATAAATTGCTAAGGCCTGTTGTGGGCTAACGCCTGCATACATCGCCTGGAATGAATAAACCTTTTGCAGGCGGGGATCTTTTAGGAATTGATTTACTTTAGGGGAGAGTCGTCTAAATCCGCCAAGTGCGATCAAGCGCGCCAAGTTGGGGGTAAGTAAATTAAATGGAGAATCAATATTGCGATCAATAAAATCGTTCATCTCGTACTTATATAACTTGGTTACAAACTCTACGTATCTGCGATAGCCCAGCGCTTCTTCGGCACTTACCGTGCGACGGATTTCTTCTTCCATCTCAGCAGTATTGGCGTGCACATCGATCTGTGAACCATCGTGATAGAAGGCGCGATAAAGCGGTTTTAGCGGAGAAAGTTCCAGCCAATCTTTCATATCTTCGCCAACGCAACTAAATGCATCTTGAATAAGCGAAGGCATTGTTAATACAGATGGCCCAGTATCAAATGAGTAACCATCTTTTTCAAGCAAACCGTTTCGCCCGCCCGGAACGCTCTCGCGTTCAATGACCGTAACTTTGCGTCCAGCACCAGCTAAACGAAGTGCAGCACTTAATCCAGCTAACCCTGCACCGACGACGACAACGTGATCGGTTGGTCCTTTAACTCTGGCAGTCATTTAATGGCTCCTACGAATTGCGCTAGTTGCGAGTTCGACGAGTAACTCACGGGCTGAGGGAGCAATTTCAGCAGAGTTTGCGGCAGTTAGCGCGTTGGAAAGTAGCCCATCAATGAGATCTTCGACAACTTTCACCGCACCTGTTGCGGTGATCAGATCACGAACCTCTTCGATTTGATCCGCGGTTAGGTCGGCGCGACCGAGTGCGGCGCTTAGTTTCGCTCGGGTTTCCTGATCGGCCCGCTCAAAGGTCATTGCCATCAACACAGTTCGTTTACCTTCGCGAATGTCATCTCCTGCCGGCTTTCCCGTAACTGAAGGATCACCAAAGATTCCGAGCATGTCATCGCGCAGCTGAAAGGCTTCACCGAGTGGAAGTCCGTAAGCGCTCAAAATATTTGTCAGATCTTTACGCTTTGCCGGATCGGTAACCGCCAGCGCCGCGCCTAAATGCAGAGGCCGCTCAATGGTGTACTTGCCAGATTTATATCTAGCAATTCGCAACGAACGATCAACGCTGGGGAATTTTTCACCAGATTCGCGCACATCTAAATATTGACCAGCCATTAACTCAATGCGCATCTCATCGTGTACCGAAAGCGCAGATAACAGCGCATCATTTGCAACGCCAGATGTATGAAGTAAATGATCGGACCAAACAAGGGCTAGATCACCAAGTAATACTGCAGCTGCTTCACCAAATTGATCTGATAAACCGTTCATCGCATCTTGTTGATGTAAATTCTCAAAGTGGCGATGTATTGCTGGTTTGCCACGACGTGTGTCAGAGCGATCCATCAAATCATCGTGAATCAACGCACAGGCTTGCAACAATTCAAGACTGGTGAAGGCGCGAATATCTGCGGCGGTAGCAACCGCGCCTGTTGCGCTAAAGCCAGCATATGCAAATAACGGACGCAACCGCTTGCCGCCTTCTAAAAGAAATGACTCGAGGGCATCGCAGACCGGCGCTAACTCTGAACCGATCGATGAAAGGTATTCGCGTTGCAACGCTAAATATGAGGTGAGTTCGCTCTGAACCTGCTCACGAATCTCAAGGAGCGTGCCACGCGCATCGTTAACCACGGCGCAACGGTACCCTGACCGCATGGAGATGCGCATGAAGAGAGACGGGGATGCCGTCACCTACTCATTTGAATTCTTCCCGCCCAAAGACCAAGAGGGTGAAAACCGCCTTTGGAGCGCAATCACTGCGCTTGAGCCGATTGCCCCAGACTTCATCTCCGTCACTTATGGAGCAGGTGGATCAACGCGTGATCGCACAATACGAATCACCTCTGAAATTACCGAACACACGAAATTGCCGGTTGTCGCACATTTAACTTGTGTTGGTTCTACACGAGAAGAATTGTTGGAAATTTTGTCGCGTTACAAAGCCGCTGGAATTCACAATATTTTGGCGCTCCGCGGTGATCCAACAGGTGGTCCACGCGCACCGTGGTCACCAACGCCTGGCGGTTTAAATCATGCGGATGAATTAGTTTCTTTAGCAGCAGACTTTGGCGGATTCACAATTGGTGTGGCCGCCTTTCCAGATGGCCATCCGGCATCAAATGGAGATTTTGCTGCAGATGTGGAAACGCTTATTCGTAAGGAAGCCGCTGGTGCAACATTTGCTACAACACAATTTTTCTTTGAAGCCGCTAAATGGAAATCGCTAGTCGATAAATTATCCGCCCGCGGATCACAGTTACCAATCATCGCCGGAATCTTGCCAGTCACAAATGTCAATCAATTTAATCGAATGGCTGAATTAACCGGGACCCCGATACCTAGCGCGATATCCGCCGCCTTTGAAAAAGTAAAAGATAACCCAGATGATGTTCGAAAGTTAGGCGTTGAATTAGCGACCAAGCTTTGCGAAGAGCTTTTGGCTGCAGGCGTTCCTGGTTTACATTTTTATACTATGAATACATCTACCGCCACGCGCGAGATATTTGCCCAAATCAAAGATAAGAAGCGGGCATGAAAAAGGAAGTATTCAATTCCACGTGGAGTGATTTACACGGGGGAGCTGAAATAAAAGGAATCGTAAAAGCCTGGTTGGCTATTTCATTTGCATCCGCAAAATTTCTCTCTAAATTACATATCACTCCAAATATTTTGACTCTGCTCGGAGTCCTATTTGCAATTGCAATGGCGGCCAATCCGCTCTCACTTTGGGCGATTCCACTGCTGGTTTTATCTCTCTACGCTGATGGAATTGATGGCAGCGTTGCTATCTTTCAACAGCGGCAGAGTTCATTTGGCGCGATATTAGATTCGGTTGCCGATCGCATAAGTGAAGCGCTCTGGTTTTATGTTGCCTATCGAATTGGCGCACCCGCTTGGTTGGTACTTGTAACTTACGTAATTGCCTCAACGCAAGAGTATGCACGTGCCAGGCTAACTTCACTAGGAGTCAGTGGCGTTGGTGTGGTTACTCCTGCAGAGCGTCCAGTGCGTGCCAGCTTTATTTTTATCGCTCTAGTTTCTTATGCACTGAGTTTCGAATTAGTTACTTTAACTATGGCAATTCTCGCCATTTTGCAGACATTAAGTTTTGGCTTAGTGGCTCGCTTTGCCCACAATAGCCTGCGCAACAATCTCGGCGCTTAAACCAACTAAAGGTAGCCCGCCACCTGGATGCGCCGATCCACCTACGCAATACAAACCTTTCAGAGGCGAACGATTCTTAGCGCGCATAAACGCAGAGCGCGCGCCATTGCTGGAAGTTCCATAGATCGCACCGCCGGGTGCAGATACGGTTCTCTCTAAATCTGCTGGTGTGCGAATCTCTAACACTTCTAAACGATCACGAATTGCAATACCGCGAGATTCCAGTGAATCAATAATTTGCATCGCATATTTATGATTGAAATCTGGATCGTTCCAATCAAAACCGTCAGTGCCGCCTTGATCATGTCGTGGTGCATTTACTAATACAAACCAAGCCTCGTGGCCAGGATGCTTAACCATAGATTCATCCCGCGGTGCGCAGAGATAGATAGTTGGATCAGCGACTGGCTGCTTGCGGTCAAAGATATCTACAAACTCAGCATCATAATTTTCTGGAAAGAAGATGTTGTGATGCGAAAGCCCAGTCTCACTTTCGCTGGGGCGAAGTCCAAGCAGTAGTGAGAAGCCAGCAAGTGAGGGATCAGCCTTGGCTAAGTTGGAGCGTTCTTTGCGAATTTTCTTAACTTTTCCAGTTATCAATTTGTTGTACACCGCTGTGGCATCAGCATTTGCGACAACTATGGAAGAGTCTATTTTTCGGTTATCTGCCAAGGTGATGCCGGTTGTGGAATTTCCATCGTGATTGATTTGAGAGACCTTGACATTGAATTCAAATTTAACACCGCGATCTAAGCATCTTTGATAAACCGCATCAGCTAACTTTCCAACTCCGCCTTTGATGTGCCAAGCGCCAAATGCTTCTTCCACAAAGGCAATTGAAGCAAGCACCGCCGGTGCTACCCGCGGATCAGAGCCACTGTAAGTTGCATATCTATCCAAGATATTGCGAAGGCGCAGATCCTTTACTTTGAAATCGCGCAAAGATTTCCACGGTGAAATTATCCGCAGATCTCGCAGCAAGGTTGGGCGTTTCAAAAGTGAGAGCACTGAACGCAGTTCAGATTCAATAAACGGCTCCCGCGAAACATCCCACATTGATTCGGCTTGGCGCATTATTTGATCCCACTCTTGCGCAGATGCAAGGCCAAAGGAACTTTCAATCGCAGCCAACGTTTCTTTTCGCGACAAGTTGGCAAAACGAACCGCGCTGCCATCGGTGAATCGGTAATCAAAAGATGGGCTAACCGGTTGCAGTTCAACTACTCGACCCATCACCTCACCGGTACGTTGGAAGAAATCACGATAGACCGCAGGCAAAGTCAGAAGTGATGGACCTGTGTCAAAGGCGTAGTTGCCGACCCATTCGGTACGGCATTTTCCACCATGTCGATCAGATGATTCAAAGACAGTTACTTCATATCCAGCTCTAGCCAAGCGCGCAGCAGCGCACATACCTCCCATGCCTGCGCCAATTATCAAAACTTTTTCTTTTGCCTTACTCATAGCGTGCGACCTTTCCACGCAACAACACCGCGTGCGCGCCAGCTATAGATAATTAGATAGATCAAGATAGCGCACGAAATTGGATGTAGAAATGAATCCATTAATTTTCCGCGCGAGCGATAAGCGCTGAGCATTCGGGTAATAACAACAAATCCATAGGCCATGAAACCAAGTGGGCTCCCGTTCGCCCACGAAATTAGCGGGGCGATCCCAGTCGCAAATAGAAATGTGATCGCGCCAGCGCTTCCGCTTTTCTTTCCAAAAGCCTTCCAAAGGGATTTTCCATACCCCGCTCTAATTTCTGCAAAGTTTTGATACATCCGCGTTTGCGCAAGTGAAGACCCATCGCCAACTCCTCCGCGTGCACCAGATTTAATTAGCGCCCGCGACAATTCCATATCGTCTAGCACTTGAGATGCAATGGCCTCAAAACCACCAATCTTATTTAGCGCGCTCTTGCGCACAACGAAGAATTGTCCATTAGCAACAGCGAGTGAAGTTCTTGAAGATTTTTCAGCTATGCGCAGTGGCACTGTGCTCATCCATGACCATTGCAATAAAGGTTGAATCAAACGCTCCGAAAAAGTTTTAGCGATCTGTCTTGGGTACGGTGAAATAAATGCACGCTCACCCAACATTGCAATAGCCTGGGAGATACCCGTCGGAGTTAATCGAACGTCTGCATCAAGGGTTACAACAATTTCGCCATTGGCTTGTAAAAATCCTTGCTGAAGTGCCCACGGCTTGCCCAGCCAACCGCTCGGAAGGCTTGGTGCGTTTACAACTTTAATCTGCGCTCCACCCAGCGTTGCCTGCTGCAACTTTTTCAGAGTTTCATCTGTAGATGAATCATTTATGAAGATGATTTCAGGCTTAACTAAGAATTGCTGCGTCTGCAGACTCAAAACCAGATCGGCGATATTTTCGGCTTCATTTCGGACTGGAATCAGGATGCTTACACTTTCCGAGCGCTGAGTTACAGATTCGGGCCGGCGAATTGTAAAGAAATTAGTGATTGCCAAAAGAAGAAGTAGCGCTGTTGCAAAGAAAATTAAGTTAGTAAACACGTTTAAATAGTTAAGGGCGCCCAAGCCAGCGCGAGAATAGATATGGTGCAAGGAAGAGACCAAAGCAGGCTCCGAATAGAAACGCTATTCCGGGGCGATCGAAGAAGAAGAGATTTGAAACTACTCCAGCAAACCAGGTCCAGATTAAGAAGATATCAACTGCCGTGTAACTTGCACTTAGTTTTCTTCGCTCGCGGGGGAGCGCCAAGTGGAGCAGGGCGATCAAGGCCATGCCAGATAACAACCAACCAAAGGCATTCGAAAGTGGGATTTCTGGCATAAATGGAACGTGTGAGCCAGGTACTTCCCAAGTCCAACGACCGGCGTTAACCATTTGTGGATCAAGGAATAAGTCATAAGCCATCATTCCGAATCCACCGTAGAGAAATACCCAGTTATTGGTGACGCGCCTTGCAACACATAAAATTGGGTGCGCAATCATCGCCCACGCAAATGGAACAACAAGTGGAACGCCTATTAATTGCAGACCAAGCGAAGGATCGTATTCATAAACACCAAAAGGCCAACCAGTTGAAACTCCAAGTAGTTCAATAAAGAAACCGAAGGTTAGTGAAATCGCCAAATATGTAAATGCATAGCGAGCACCAAAAGAAAGTAGTGCGTGAAGTGCCATTGCGGCCGCACCCCAATAAACAGTTGCGATCGTTACGACGCGAAGTGACTCACCATCGAGCAACGGATAAGAGACTTGTAATAGAAGAGCGGCAGAGAGAATTAGGTAAAGAAAAAAGCGGGAGCGATCCGAAATGCCGCGGCGATGGCGCCTGCGTGGGTTGTAATGACGAATCGACATAGGCTAAGTCTGCCCTACTTACGGATTACTTAGTAATTTAGCGATTTTTAGCCGCGAATATCGCGTACTGCAAAGCGGGCGAAGAGTTCTTCGGCATACCAATTGTGGCGCTCTGTTGCAGCAATCGCGTCTTGATGCGCAGCACCCTTGTATGCGAAGTTTCGAAGAGCTGCACCTGTTTGCCAGTGCGAGAAAGTTCCTTGCAATCCGATCGGGGCTTCACCGATCCCGATGGTATTAATTAGCCCAGGAGATGAGTGAAGACTTTGCGTCACAGGTGGGACAGCGCGCCAGAATCGCAAATTCTGGAACCATTTAATTCGAGCACGAGTAATGGCAATTACTTCACCATCAGTCTGAACTGCCGAATATGCAAAGGGATTGGTCTTTGCCCACAGCCCGTGAGATGAGATTGGATCTAGTAAGTATCTAACTTCTGATAGCGAATGGGCTCGCCATCTCTTGACCAATTTTGAATTATCTAGCGCTTGCACATTTGCGCTATCAATAACGACCAATGCACCCCAGCGATTGGCATCGGCATCACGAGGAGTAAAAGTTTCTCCTTTTCCGGTACCAAGCATCTTGGCAAATCGCACACCGCTTAATCGGCGTAAAGCCCCGCGGTCGAGTGCCATACGAAGAAGTGCAAAACCAATATTTCGTGGCTTGATATTCCAAAAATATATGACCGTAACTTCAGAAGTGCTCATCGCCTAATTCCAGTGATCTCCAGAATATGATCAGCAACTGTTTCAACGTTATCCCACATTGGTGCATGACCGCATTCTGAAAGGGTGATCCATTGTGAATGCTTGGGTGCCATCGCACGTTCTTGACAAGTGGTAGCAGGCAAAGTTTTATCTGTATCTCCAAAGATGATTTTTACGGGAATGTGTTGATCGATTTGCGAATCAAAACGCTTGCCTAACATCCCATCCCAGGCCGGAAAGTAACCCTTGGAATTTGCCATTGCAACTGTTGCATCAAGGCAGAGATCATAAGTAAAGCTGCGCCAATGCGGCGAGACATCTTCAAAACCTAATTTACGAGCCCATTCATATTTCAAATAAGTCGGGGCAAGTAGCGCAGAGTTCTTAGCCAAGAACTGCAGAGTTGCGGTGCCAGGCGCGCGTTGAACATACGAAGCCAACCAAAATCCAGCCGGTGCTAGTGCGGTAACGCTACTTATTTTCGCGGGGAAATTAGCGGCCATCTCAAGTGCGATCCATCCACCCCAAGAGTTTCCAACTAGATCAAACTCATTTAATCCAAACTCATTTTCAATTTGGTGCACAACTTGTTTAGCAATCGAAGCCGGATCCATCGCCTGACCTTTTGTGAAAGCGGATTCGCCGTGGCCAGGCAGATCCACGGTAATCACATTAAAGTGATTTAACAGGTGAGGCGTAAGTGGCTTCCAAGCAGTTGCAGCAGACCCCATGCCGTGAATCAAGGCAATGTGTGGAGCGGCTTCTCTATTCGCTGGGTACCGCGTTAACGTAATGTTCATCTTAAATTGAATATTACTCTGTGCCGCAGGGCATTGCCCGCTGATCTATACCCGATGATTGGGGAGTGAATCTGAGACGAATATTTGCCGAAGTAATTGGCACCGCCACTTTGCTGTTGGTTGTAATCGGTTCAGGCGTAATGGCTACCAACCTTTCAAAAGATGTTGGCGTGCAGTTAACGATTAACTCAGCGGCAACCGGTCTAATTCTCTACATTCTCATCACCTTATTGGGACCTGTTAGCGGAGCGCACTTCAACCCAGTTGTGACTGTAATCCAGTCGTTTAAGAAGAACATCACGCCTTCTCTTGCAGCGGCCTACCTTGCGGCGCAGTTAGTTGGCGCAGTGATCGGCGTTGCCCTCGCTAACTTCATCTTCAAATTACCAATTATTGAAATCTCACATAAAGATCGCACGGGCACAGATCTCTTCGTGAGTGAAATTCTGGCAACAGCTGGCTTAGTCTTTATTATCTTCACCGCAATCGCGCAAAAGAGCGAAGCCAAGATTCCAGTTCTCGTTGGCGCTTATATATCTGCCGCCTACTTCTTTACTTCATCAACTAGCTTTGCCAACCCCGTTGTAACTGTGGCAAGAACTCTCTCTGATTCATTCGCAGGCATTGCACCCGCATCTGTCTTGCCATTTATTGCAGCGCAAGTAATCGGTGCCATTGCTGGCATTGCCTTAACCAATTTTATAATTTCAAAAAACCGAGATTGAGAAAAGAAACGAGCATTAAATGAGCAAACCAACAGTCCTTTTTGTATGCGTACATAACGCCGGCCGTTCTCAAATGGCGGCAGGTTTTATGCGCGAACTCGGCCAAGGACGCGTAGAAGTGCTTTCCGCAGGTTCTGCTCCAAAAGATTCCATTAACCCAGTTGCCGTAGCAGCGATGGCCGAAGTCGGAATCGATATCGCAAATAACACTCCTAAAGTTTTAACACCTGAAGCAGTACAAGAATCAGATGCGGTTATCACCATGGGCTGCGGCGATGTCTGCCCGTTTTATCCCGGTAAGCGCTATGAAGATTGGGTACTGGAAGATCCAGCGGGGCAGGGGATTGAGCCAGTTCGCGTAATTAGAGATGAAATAAAAGCGCGCGTCGAGAAGTTACTTTCCGAACTACTTAGTTAATCGCCAACAACCATTGGCGTCGCACCAGTGCTTTGAATTAATTCTGTATAGGTTGTTGGGTAAACGGCGTGTGGGTGGCCAGAAGCTGCCCATACGACTTCGTAATCATTGAGAGCTTGGTCGATGATTATTTGCTCTGGGGGAGTAATCCAACCTAGCGGTGCAACGCCACCTACCGAATATCCGGAAACTTCTTTAACGTAATTGGCATCGGCGCGACCAAGTTCAGCAATGCCTAATTTCTTCGCAACTAAATCTGTATCAACGCGATGGCGGCCGCTAGTGATAATCAAGAGAGGATTGCCAGAAGGCAATTTGAAGATTAGCGAGGATGCGATTTGGCCGACTTCAATGCCAAGACCGTTGGCTGCATCAACAGCGGTTCGGGCAGTTTCTGAAAGAACAGTTACTTCTCCCTTTACTCCAAGATCTGAGGCGGCCTTAATAAATCGTTTTACCGCTGCCTTTTCTAAGATGCCTTCCATGGTTGCAGGATACCCTTGGCAAATGTCTAGCGGCACAATTGATCAACTTCATCGCGCGAAATTAGCGCGAAATTCTCTGTGGATCTCTTTCCTTTTGCTCGGAATAGTTTCTATGGGATGGGTCCCAAGGATCCCGGAAATCAAAGATGCTATCGGTCTTTCAAATGGCGCATTCGGATTTGTTTTATTGGGAAGTGCTTTTGGTTCGGTAACTGGCGCACAGCTAGCAGGCCGCTTAATGCATACCTACGGTTCACAGCGCACAATTTTCTTTGGTGTATTTGTCATGCCCGCAGGGTTGGCGGGGATGGCGCTTTCTACAAATGCAGTAACGCTATTTCTAACACTCTACACGATGGGGCTCGGTTACGCGCTTATAGATATGTGTTACAACTTTCAAGGCACTGTCATTGAAAAAATCTTGGGACGGCGCTATATGTCTTCCTTTCACGCAATGTGGAGCACTGGAGCATTTTTAACTACTGTGATTGGCGGGTTGATTACTCGCAATGTTTCACCTCAAGCTAATTTGATTGCTATAGCCGTCGTATCAGTCTTCGCTTATTTAATTGCCGCTTATTACTTACTTCCTTCAAGCATTGACGGACATAAAGGCGAAGAAGAACACGAATCAAAGATTTCGCTAATTGGTAAATCAGTCATGCCACTTTGGTTCTTGGGATTTGGATTAATGGCAAGCCTGATTGGTGAAGGGGCCGCAAGTGATTGGGGTGCAATTTTATTGCGGGATGAGATGGGATACGAGAAAGGAGTTTATGCATCTGCCTTTGCATCTTTTGCACTCGCCATGATCGTAAGCCGTTTCTTAGGAGATCGCGCCCTTGACCACTTTGGTCCAGCGCGCCTGGTAAAACTTGGTGGTTATTTAGGTGGAAGCATTTGGGGGATTGCGATTGCGATAGCGATTCCATTATCAGACTTTTATCCAATCCCTGCTTTGATTATTGTAAATATTGGCTTCATTGCTGCAGGCATGGGCATCGGGCCTATGTTTCCCGCATTCATTCTGGCCGCTAGCAAGACACCAGGAATGGCGCCGGCGGTGGCAATTTCCAGAGTTGGAGTAATTGGAATCGCTGGGTTCTTCTTCGGACCTTCAATCACAGGGCTAATCGCCGAATACACAGACCTTAGAGTTGGAATGGCCTATCCAGTGGTGATGT
>CAMBOZ010000019.1 GCA_945869505.1 Bifidobacterium breve | reverse complement strand
CAATTGAGTTGACCGATCCGTTAGAGCTATTCCACTCAACGATACTGCGCGCAATGCTTTGAGAAGTGATGCCTAGGTCGCTGAATATTTCGTTCCGCTTGGAATGTTCAATAAACTCAAGTGGAACACCAATTGAGTGAATTGGAATAGTCAGTCCTACCTCGCGGAACATTTCAGAGATTGAGCTTGCGATTCCGCCGTGCTTAATGCCATCTTCCAGAACCACCACGCTCTTGTATCGTCGCGCCATCGTGGCTAGAGAAGTAGGCAATGGTTTCACCCATCGTGGATCAATAACCGTTACGCCCACGCCTTCTCGGTAAGCCATACCCGCCGCCTCAACTGCGATTGCAGCCATAGCGCCAATACTCACCAATAAGACATCGGCACTTTCGCCGCGATATAGAACATCAATTCCATCGCGACGTTCAAATGCCGGAATATCACTTTGCACCGCGCCTTTGGGATAGCGCAACATCGAAGGCGCGTTAGAAACTGCTACGGCTTCCCTCAGAGTTTCGCGCAGTCGCGTTGCATCGCGCGGGGCAGCGACATGCATCGTCGGAACGATTCCCGTTAATGCTAAATCCCAAATTCCGTGATGTGATGGACCATCATCTCCAGTTACACCAGCGCGATCTAAAACAAAGGTAACTCCTGCCTTATGCAGAGCGACGTCAAGAAGCAATTGATCAAATGCCCGATTTAAAAATGTTGAATAAACTGCAACTACTGGATGCAAGCCAGCAAAAGCCATACCCGCTGCGCTGGTAACAGCATGTTGTTCTGCGATACCGACATCAATTGTTCGGCTTGGAAATTCTCTTTCAAAGGCATCAAGTCCGGTTGGGCCCATCATCGCGGCGGTGATTGCAACTATATCTTTGCGCTCTCGAGCAATTTCAATTAATTCGGTAGAGAAAATCTTGGTCCAACTTGTGGCGCTCTTGGAAAGCGGTGCTCCGGTTTCAGGATCTACTATGCCAACAGCGTGAAACTTCTCAGCTTCATCATCGATTGCGGGTTTATGGCCGCGACCCTTTTCAGTTATTACGTGAACCAGTACAGGAGCACCGAACTCCTTCGCTTTCTGTAGTGCTTTTTCCAGCGCGACTATGTCGTGTCCGTCGATCGGACCCAGATATTTCAAACCTAGATCTTCAAACATTCCCTGTGGAGCGACGATATCTTTTATGCCTTTTTTCATTCCATGCAAAGTTTCATAAATTGGTGCGCCGACGACTGGGGTCTTATGAAGTACTTCTTTACCCCAATCTAAGAAACGTTCATATCCTTTTGTGACACGTAAAGTTGAAAGGTAAGTCGCCAATCCCCCGATAGTTGGCGAATAAGAACGCTCGTTATCGTTTACAACTATTACCAATTTTCGCTCCTCCGCGGCAGCGATGTTATTTAGCGCCTCCCAAGACATTCCACCGGTTAATGCGCCATCGCCAACAACCACGACTACGTGTCGATCTACCTGGCCAGTCTGTGCGAAGCCAAATGAGATTCCATCTCCCCAAGAGAGGGCGGTGGAAGCGTGTGAA
This sequence comes from Bifidobacterium breve, assembly GCA_945869505.1. The sequence goes on along the minus strand of CAMBOZ010000019.1, from coordinate 17,398 downwards.
TTTTCAATTACATCGTGTTCGCTCTCGCTCCGATTTGGATAACCAGCGATACCACCACGTTGACGTAGCCCATCAAAACTATCTGCTCGCCCCGTAACTATTTTATGAACGTAGGATTGATGCCCAGTATCAAAGAGAACGACGTCGCGCGGTGAATCGAAAGCTCGGTGAATCGCCAGAGTTAACTCAACAACTCCTAAATTTGGTCCAAGATGTCCGCCGGTCTTTGAAACTTTGGTGATCAAAAATTGGCGAATTTCTTCGCAGAGTGAATTTAGTTGGGCAAGATCTAGCGCCTTGATATCTGCAGGCGATTTAATTTGCTCAATCATGCCTTTATTCTAGGTTGGAGCAAGTAAATCCGCGATCTTTAAGCCAGCAAGGAGCCTTTTATATGCGCCATTACTGAAGTAATTGGCGGAGTACATACTGCATGATCCCCCCGTGACGGTAATAATCACCCTCGCCCGGCGTATCGATTCGCACCTTGGCGATAAATGACTTATCGCCCGCTGTGACCTTTACCTCTTTCGGAATTCCACCGCTATTTAATTCAGTGATTCCTGAAATTGCAAAAGTTTCAGTACCTGTTAAGCCAAGAGATTGAGCTGTTTGGCCATCTTTAAATTGCAATGGAAGTACACCCATTCCAATCAAATTAGAACGGTGGATACGCTCGAAACTTTCCGCGATGACAGCACGTACACCCAGCAACGCTGTGCCTTTCGCCGCCCAGTCGCGCGATGATCCAGATCCATACTCTTTGCCAGCAAGGATTACTAAAGGGACACCAGCGCTTTGATAAGCAATTGAAGCATCATAAATTGTTGCTTGTTTACCTTCATCTAAGAAGTTACGTGTGAAGCCACCTTCAACTCCATCAAGCAACATATTCTTCAAGCGAATATTGGCAAAAGTTCCACGGATCATAACTTCGTGATTTCCGCGACGTGATCCATATGAGTTGAAGTCAGCGCGTGCTACTCCATGAGCTTCAAGATACTTACCGGCTGGTGAGTCGGCTTTGATATTTCCTGCAGGTGAAATGTGATCCGTTGTTACAGAATCACCCAAGATTGCCAAAACTCGTGCACCAGAAATATCAGTGACCGGCTTTGGATTCGCTGGCATTCCGTCGAAGTAAGGAGGTTTGCGGACATAAGTTGATTGCGCATCCCATTCAAAGGTTTTTCCAGTTGGAGTATCAAGTGATTTCCAGCGGTGATCGCCATCGAAAACGGTTGCGTAATCCTTCTTAAACATCTCTGATGAAATAGATGAGTCAATTACATCTTGAATCTCTTTAGCGCTTGGCCAAATATCGGCTAAGAGGACATCCTTGCCATCTTTATCTTTGCCAAGAGAATCCTTCTCAAAATCGTGATTCATTGTTCCGGCTAGCGCATAAGCAACGACTAGCGGAGGCGACGCGAGATAGTTCATCTTCACATCTGGGCTAATTCGTCCTTCAAAGTTGCGGTTTCCGGAGAGTACTGCCGTAACAGCTAAGTCGTGTTCGTTAACTGACTTGCTGATCTCAATTGGCAGTGGGCCAGAGTTACCGATACAAGTCACGCAGCCATAGCCAACAAGATTGAAACCGAGTGCTTCCATATATTTCGTTAGATCTGCTCGATCGTAATAATCGGTAACAACCTTTGATCCCGGTGCCAGGGTTGTTTTTACCCAAGGCTTAGAAGTTAATCCACGCTCAACCGCCTTCTTGGCAAGAAGTGCGGCACCAATCATTACTGAAGGGTTTGAAGTGTTTGTGCAAGATGTAATTGATGCGATAACCACATCACCATTCTTAATTGTTGTTGCTTTAGCGCCAACGTTTACTGGATAAGCCTCTTTGCCAGTCTTATCAGTTATGTAAGTTGGAAGAATTTTCTCGAACGCACCTTTAGAGTCGCTAAGCGAGATGCGATCTTGTGGACGCTTTGGACCTGAAATAGATGGAACAACTGTCGAAAGATCTAATTCGATATGTTCAGAAAAGCGCGGACTAATTGCTGGGTCGTGCCACATACCTTGCGCTTTTGCATATAGCTCGACAAGTTCTACTTGTTCATCACTGCGACCAGTTAGGCGTAGGTAACGAAGAGTCTCATCATCAATTGGGAATATCGCGCAAGTAGAACCATATTCAGGGCTCATATTGCCGATCGTTGTGCGGTTAGCCATTGGAACAGAGACAACGCCCGGACCGTAAAATTCTACAAACTTACCGACAACTCCATGCTTGCGAAGCATCTCTGTGATTGTTAGCGCCATATCCGTTGCTGTTGTACCAACTGGAAGCGCACCACTTAATTTAAATCCAACTACGCGCGGAATCAACATTGACACTGGTTGGCCCAATAGCGCAGCTTCGGCCTCAATTCCGCCGACGCCCCATCCGAGTACGCCTAGTCCGTTAACCATTGTTGTGTGTGAATCTGTTCCAACAACAGTGTCTGGGTAGGCGCGAAGTACTCCATTTACCGAACGAGTCATTACGACGCGAGCAAGGTATTCAATATTTACTTGGTGAACAATTCCGGTTCCTGGTGGCACAACCTTGAATTCGTCAAAAGCACCTTGTCCCCATCGCAAGAAACGATAACGTTCACGATTGCGCTCATATTCAACATCTGTATTTTTCTCAAACGAATCTTTACCGCCGAAGAAATCAGCGATGACCGAGTGATCAATAACGAGTTCCGCAGGTGCCAGCGGGTTCACCTTGGCCGGATCTCCCCCGAGTTCAACTATCGCCTCACGCATCGTCGCTAGATCAACAACGCAAGGAACTCCAGTGAAATCTTGCATTACAACGCGTGCTGGTGTGAACTGAATTTCAGTATCAGGTTCGGCAGCAGGATCCCATTGGGCGAGTGATTTAATATGGTCAGCAGTTATATTCGCGCCATCTTCAGTGCGCAATAAGTTCTCCAGGAGTACTTTGAGCGAGAACGGTAAGTTAGCGGCGCCTTCTAGTTTTGAAATATCAAAAATTTCAAAGTCTTTACCTGCAACTTTTAAATTCTTCTTGGCGCCTAGAGAATTCTTGCTCATATACATCCTTAACTAAATTATCTTGACGTCAAGATACCTTAACTCGACCAAATAGCGCAACAGATTCGATGTGGTGTGTCATGGGGAAAAGGTCGAAGGCACGGATTTTGGTAATTTCATATCCGACTTCACTTAAATATGTGGTGTCGCGAGCTAGTGCTGCTGGATCACAAGCGATGTAGACAATCGCACGTGGCTTAAGTGCAGCCATAGCCTGGACTACTTCCTTTCCAGCCCCTTCGCGCGGTGGATCTAAAACAATTACATCACTTTGAGTAAATCGAGGTAGCAATTTTGCGACATCACCAGTGTGCACTTTCACGTTCTTCATCTCCGCAAAATTGCGTATTGCATCCGCTGTTGCGCTCTTACTGCCTTCAACTAAATCAATCTGCCCAGTTTCACCCACTGCTTCTAAAAATTGTGAAGTAAAGAGTCCAACTCCTCCATATAGATCTAAAACTTGATCTCCTGCTTTGATCTGGGCGAATTCACTAACAACTCTGGTTAAAACAGCAGGGGCTGATTTATGGCTCTGCCAAAAAGAGCGTTGTGAAACTTCTAGATTAAATCCATTGATTGAATATTGGCCTATATCTGGTCCCTCACTTGTGCGAACTGGAGTTTCATCGCGGGTGTAACCAGTTGCAATAGTTCGCTCACCTGCTGAAGATAGTGAGACTTCAACACGTAAATCTCCCTTCCATTTACGCGAGCTTAATTCTTGGTATTTAATTTCTGGTTGCAAGATCCGGCAGTCGCTCACCGGAATGACTTTATTGCTTCTGGCCTGCTTAAAACCAAGATCGCCATTACGAGTAGTCACAGCGTTAAAGCGCGTTCGGTATCCCAGCGGTGCGCCTACTTCTTCTACGACTACTTGCATTTCGCGCTTGGCAATCCGTGCAAATTGCTCGGCAATAACTTCACTCTTCAATTGGCGTTGTCGCTCAAGTGAAATATGTTGGAAGTCGCATCCGCCACAGCCGGCGCGATGTGCGAATTGGCAAGGTGCACTAACTCGATCCGGAGACGGATTGATTACTTTCACAACATCAGCGCGATTAAATGAACTTCCCGTGCCGGTTATTTCGATTTCAACTTCTTCGCCAGGAATTGCGTGTCTAACAAAAATAACCGCCCCAAGGTGGCGTGCTATGAAATGACCTCCGTGAGCAACTTTCTCAATGGTGGTAATGAAGCGATCCCCCACCGCCAACGCAACGCGTTCTGTGGAATCTCGCTCGCTAGCCCCATTAGGTGTCATATAGATAAGGATAAGGGTGTAAGTTAAACCTTGTGCACGTCGTGATTATGGGATGCGGTCGAGTTGGTTCTTCTTTAGCTACCGAACTCGAAGCCGCTGGACATTCTGTTGCTGTTATCGATCAATCCCGAGAAGCCTTTCGCCGTTTAGGTCCAGACTTCAAAGGTCGCACTGTTACAGGTGTTGGATTTGATCGAGATACCTTGCTTGAGGCCGGAATTGAAACTGCAGATGCATTTGCCGCGGTAAGTAATGGCGATAACTCAAACATTTTGGCCGCGCGCGTGGCTCGCGAAACTTACGGTGTCGACAATGTTGTTGCTCGAATTTATGATCCAGGACGTGCTGAGATTTACCAGCGTTTAGGAATTCCTACTGTGGCAACAGTTATTTGGGCGACTGATCAAATTTTGCGCCGCTTGGTTCCAGAAGGATCACGATCGGAATGGCGAGATGCCAGCGGTGCGGTTCAACTCTGCGAGATGCACCCCCACAAAGATTGGTTCGGAATGGCAATCACAGAACTCGAAGAAGCAACTGGCGCGCGAGTTGCATTCATCACCCGTTTAGGTGAAGGACTTATCCCAGATGTGCACTCAGTTTTACAAGAGGGCGATCTGCTCCACGTTACCGTGCGCGATTCAGAGTTAAGTAAAGTAGAACAAATTCTTGCGCGCTCTCCAGAGGATCATTCATGAGAATTGCAATCGCCGGAGCCGGAAATGTAGGTCGTGCAATCGCACGAGAACTTCTAGATAACGGCCATCAAGTTCTATTAATTGATCGTGATCCGAAGGCGCTCAAAATGGAATCAGTGCCCGATGCGGAATGGTTAATGGCCGATGCCTGCGAAATTACCGCTCTAGATAAAGCGGTTCTAAATAACTGCCAGGTATTAGTAGCCGCAACCGGTGATGACAAAGTGAACTTAGTAACTTCGCTGCTTGCGAAGACTGAATATGGAGTGCCACGCGTAGTCGCACGCATCAATCATCCTAAAAACGAATGGCTATTTGATTCATCGTGGGGCGTTGATGTCGCGGTATCAACTCCGAGAATTATCTCGGCCTTAGTTGAAGAAGCGGTTAGCGTTGGCGATGTAGTACGTCTCTTCTCTTTCCGAAAGGGCCAAGCCAACCTAGTCGAGTTAACTTTGCCGGATTCTTCAAGTTGCATCGGTAAAACAGTAGAAGAGATTGAACTCCCTGATGATGCATCGCTTGCCGCAATTGTTCGCGATGGTCGCGTGATTACACCGACCCCGACTGATGTATTCAGCGCGGGCGATGAACTGCTATTTGTGGCATCGGCAACAGCTGAAGGATTAATTAAATCTTGCTTTATTGCTAACTAATCTCTTTAATCTTCGTTGTCGGCACGCTCTTTAAAATCATCCACGATCCATATGCAGTTGCCAGGAAAAGCGGATACCCCATCGCCAGATTTACAGTACCAAGTAAGTTGACGTTGCCACTTCGATAAATCGGATACTGAACTGCAATCCGAATGAAGAACATTGCCACCCAGAGCCAACTTGCTCGCTTATACGCGCGAGCTCGCGCAGGATCTTTTCGCCACGATAAATTCTCTCCAAGGATTGGACCGAGCAGGAGACCAAGGATTGGCCAACCAGCCAAGTTAGCAATTAAGTAGACGCTGCCATAACCCAGATTTGTCAGTAGCTTTGGAATATAAAGATCACTCGCATTGCCGGTGCGATTGGCAAACCAGGCGCAGATAAGTGAACCAATTAACCCGGAAATGGCGTGTTGAATAGTGTCACGTTTTGCCAAACGAATAATGGTTAGTGAAGCTGAAACAATAAGTGAGGCAATAAGTGCCTGGCGAAGATCATCTGCAACGTTAAATACAACGAGAAAGACAATCGATGGAATTCCTGAATCAATGAGCCCTTTCTTGCCACCGAAGGCAGCAAGTACTTTCGCTTTATCTGATCCGTTTGAATCTATTGGTAAATTGCTCATTAACGCCCCGTAGATCCAAAACCGCCAGTGCCGCGACCTGAACCAGGCAGAGATTCAACTTCAATAAATTCGGCGCGTTCTACTTGTTGAATTACTAATTGCGCTATGCGATCACCGCGCTTAAATGAAACACTTTCTTTCGGGTCGTGATTTATTAAAATTATTTGCAATTCTCCGCGGTACCCTGCATCGACTGTTCCTGGTGCATTAACCATTGTTACTCCGTGTTTGATAGCCAGCCCAGATCTCGGATGCACCAGTGCGACATAGCCATCTGGGAGTGCGATAGAAATACCCGTTGGAACCAATTTACGTTCTCCCGGCGCTAAAGTCACATCTACTCGCGAGACTAAATCTGCGCCAGCATCTCCCCCTTTGGCATAGTTCGGAAGAGGCAACTCCTTATCTAAACGAGTAACTAAAACTTTGACACTCATTATGGATTAATCTCAAATTCGGGATCGACAAAAGCCAATATCTCTGGAGTCTTTGCGATATGTTCCAAATACTCTTTTGGAGCGTTCTCCAAGAAATGCGACATAGGAACTATTACGAAAAGTGCCGCTGCCCTGACTGCGATTTCTCCTTCGGCTCCGCCGATACGCCCCTCGGCTTCGGTGTAAACCTTTCGATTTACTTGCCCAGTAATTCGAGCTGTGATGTGAAGTGTTGTTCCCATAGGAACTGGTTTAAGAAAATCAGTTTCTAACCTTGCGGTAACCGCTGGTGAGCGAATTAGCCACATCAACTTTCCGAGCGCTTCATCGAATGCCAGAGATAGAAGTCCGCCGTGCGCCAGACCTGGTGCGCCTTGATGATTTTCCGTGACAGTAAATTCTGCAGTTAAATCGGCTCCTGCCCCAGCTCTCGCAACAAGATGAAGCCCTGTGGGATGCAATTCTCCACAACCAAAGCAATGCCCAAAGTGCGAAGGAATTATTGTGCCTATACCTGGCGCTTTAGGATGGCGCTCAGGAATTACTGCACCTTCAGGCGGGGTCGTGCTCGCAATGCGACTCATATGCTCACTTTACTTCAATTAGACTCCAATAGTGATATTCAAAGAAGTCCTGCGCCCACCTATCTGGGTACTGGCCTTCATTTATTTTCTATTGCTCTCGCTCGTCATAGCGCTTTGGGCAGCATTTGATAACACCGTTGCTTTCACTTCTTTCGTGGCGGCGACAATCGCCATTATCTACATAGCCCAAGCAATGCGTTCCATTATTACATTTGATGGCGAAGAGCTCCGTATTGATCGCGCTCATATCGAATCCAAGTATTTAGGTAAAGTTACGATTCTAGATTCAGAGGCAATGCGATTGTTACGCACCCGTAATGCCGACCCCACGGCCTATCTTGCAATTAAATTTTGGACTCCAACTGGGATAAAAATTGAAGTAACCGACCCACGAGACCCAACGCCATATTGGCTGATAACGAGCAAACGCGGCGAAGAAATCGCCGCGCTGCTAATTAAATCCTAAATCTTTTAACTGCACTCTTTACATACTGCTTTAGCGCCCTCACCTTTAGCGAGTTGAGTAATGTGATGAACTAAGAAGCAACGAGAGCAAGTAAATTCATCCACCTGCTTTGGTACTACTCGAACAGCAAGCTCTTCTCCTGATAAATCTGCTCCGGGAAGTTCTAGAGTTTCTGCTGCTTCGGCCTCATCGACATCTATTTGACCGGATTGAGCATCGACTCGCTTAGCTTTGAGTTCTTCTAGCGACTCCTCATGGAGTTCCTCATCCGTTTTTCGGGGGGTGTCGTAATCTGTTGCCACTGCTCTCACCTGCCTTCCATAAAAATCTCAAAAATTCTCAAGCGAGAATCTTCGTATACGAGGCGCATACTCGCGCACTTATGCGTTATTACCCGTTACAACCAACGGCGTGTCGCATATATTCCCACTTTTTTAGGTGGGCTAGGGCTAGCACTGATTAAAGAAGCGCTTCCTCGATTGCCTTTGCCAGTCCACCATCCACTAGAGCGCGCATCTGTGTTCCAGTCTCTACGTACTCTTCGCTGAGAATTTCACCACGTTCGTGAACGGCGCTCACTAGATCTCCACGATCATAAGGAATTAACGCATTTATCTCCACATTCGGATGTGGAAGAGATTTTTCGATGGCGCGTACTAAACCCTCAATACCGAAACCAGTTCGGGCGGAGAATGCAAAACTATTCTTCTCTTTCCGCAGTATCTCCATCACAACATCAGGATCTGCGGTATCTACCTTATTGATCGCAATGATTTCCGGAATTTCAGCCCCACCAATTTCGGTTATCACTTCGCGCACGGCACGTATCTGTTCGAAGGGATCGGGGTGCGATCCATCAACCACGTGCACAATCAGGTCGGCGCCTGAGACTTCCTCCAGCGTTGATTTAAAGGCATCAATCAACTGGTGAGGTAGGTGGCGAACAAATCCAACGGTATCTGAAAGCGTATAAACGCGACCTTCAGCGGTCTGAGATTTACGAACAGTGGGGTCAAGCGTTGCAAAAAGAGCATTTTCAACTAGAACGCCGGCATCAGTTAACTTATTTAGCAACGAGGATTTGCCTGCATTTGTATATCCAGCAATAGCAACCGATGGAATGTTAAATCGTTTTCGCTCTTGACGTTTAGTATCGCGAGATACTTTCATCTCAGCTATCTCTCGTCGCAGTTTCGCCATCTTGTCACGAATGCGACGACGATCAGTCTCAATCTTGGTCTCACCAGGGCCGCGTCCGCCGATGCCTGCACCACCTGCGGCACGTCCGCCAACTTGGCGTGAAAGCGAATCACCCCATCCACGAAGCCTTGGAAGCAAGTATGCGATCTGCGCCAATTCAACTTGCGCCTTTCCTTCTTTACTCTTGGCGTGCTGTGCAAATATGTCGAGAATTAATGCGGTGCGGTCTACAACTTTTACTTTTAACTTATCTTCTAATTGACGTAACTGCGAAGGAGAGAGCTCGCCATCGCAAATGACAGTATCGGCTCCAGTTGCAACCACTATCTGACGTAACTCAATAACTTTTCCAGATCCGATATAAGTAGCGGGATCGGGTTTATCGCGACGCTGAATCAGTCCATCTAATACTTCAGATCCTGCTGTTTCAGCTAGAGCCTTTAATTCAGCGAGTGAGTTCTCCGCCATCTCTGCGCTACCTTCGGTCCAAACTCCTACTAGTACAACCCGCTCAAGTTGTAACTGTCGATACTCCGCATCAGAAATATCTTGTAGCTCAGTAGAAAAACCTTTGACACGACGGAGCGCATGACGATCTGCAAGATCTGGCTGCGATGAAACTTCGAAATCACTTTCGTCGGCATCGAAATCTGCCGCTACCCTCGCACTTTCGCGCAGCAGCGCCTCGAAGAGATCTTTATCGCGGGGGTTTTCTTCGGTCATGCATCCTGCAAAAATGGAGTCAAATCATGATCTGAAATCAATAAAGCCGGGCCAGTCAACGTAGCGTTTGAGTGTGGATCTATATCTACAACCAAACGGCCACCGGGAGGGTAAATAACCCAGCGCGCAGGTAAGTTCTCTTTCATTTGCATATTTGCTGCCAATGCAACTGCGCAGGTGCCAGTGCCGCAAGATTTAGTTTCACCGCTGCCCCGTTCGTGCACCCGCATCTTGGCTTCGTGATTAGGCATGATTTCCACAAACTCAACGTTAACGCCCTCGGGGTAAGCATCTTTGGGGCGTACAACAGGTGCGTCTTTGAGCGATCCGACATCTTCAATTTTTTCAACGAACACAACTGCGTGCGGATTTCCTACATTTATGTTGTATCCATACCAAATTTTGCCCTCAACGGCTGCAGTAATCTCTTCATTCTCGTCGCTAACTTTTCCCATGTTTACAGAGATGTCATCAACCATTGGCACTCTTAAGTGTTTGATTCCATCTCGGGTATTTATTGCGAATATTCCTTCTGGCTGATGTCCGCGTTCTACCAAGTAACGAGCCATCACCCGAATTCCATTGCCGCACATTTCAGCCAGAGATCCATCAGCATTGCGGTAATCCATAAACCATTTTTCATCCCGCTTTGTGATGCGAATCAGCCCATCGGCTCCGATACCGCTTTCGCGATTACAGATTGCCGCTGTCTGCGCAGTAGTTATAGAAATCTCGTCAGCTGGATCAAAGACCAGAACAAAGTCATTTTCTGTGCCGTGCCCGTAGGTTCCGATTACAGAATTAATCATGATGGTGATGAGTTTATCTTCTCGAGCACCGTTTCGAGTCGCGGTTGCGTTGGGGATATCCATTTAATTCGTGCATCTCGAGAGAACCAGGTCTCTTGTCGTCTGACATATTGGCGTGTAGCTCGCTTAGTTTCCTCGATTGCCAGATCCTCGGTGATCTCACCGCTTCGCATTGCAATTATCTGCGCGTAACCTAATGCGCGACGCGCAGTTGTGGCCTTTGTAATTCCTTCATCTATCAATCTATCTACCTCGGCTACAAAGCCCGCCTCCCACATGCGATCTACACGTGCCTCCACGCGCTCCCCGAGTTCTGCTCGGTCCATAACCAGTCCGAACTGAAGGGCATCGGGATAGAGCGAACTATCTTCGCGCGGTAAATTTGCGGTGAATGGCTTACCGGTTATTTCAATAACTTCTAAGGCGCGAATGACACGTCTCTCATTTTGCTGATCTATCGCGGCCGCCGCTGCAGGATCTAATTGCTCTAGTCGTTGAAATAACTGAATGATTCCAAACTCTTTCGCTTCCTCAGTTAACTTCTGTCGTATGGCTGCATCTGTGTCTGGGAAATTTAAATCATCCAGGATTGACTTAATGTAGAGACCAGTGCCTCCAACAATAATTGCGTTCTTACCGCGGCCGTGTATTTGCGTGACCGACTGCCGTGCCAATTCTTGATACCAAGCAACGGTTGAGTCTTGTGATACCGACAAGATATCGAGCATGTGGTGTTCGATTCCGCCTCGCTCGGCAGGTGTGAGTTTGGCTGTACCAATGTCCATACCTTTATAGATCTGCATTGAGTCAGCGTTGATAATTTCTGCGCCAATTTCCTGTGCTAGAGCAACCGCTAAATCACTCTTGCCCGTTGCGGTAGCTCCACAGATAACGATTGTCTTCATTTAATAGTTGGTATTCCGAGCATGGTTGGTTGTGGTCCAGCTTTGGCTTCGCGTGAGGCGAAAGCATCACCGCCACGAGTCTTTAAATGTGAGTCTTCTTTACCGATTAAGTAATGTGCGGATGCATCGGTGATAGTTAGATCAACAAAATCACCAGGTCTGGCCTCACTCACCGCGTCGAAGTGGACTAGGCGGAAATCTTCTGTCTTGCCTGTAAGTCTTGATTGAGCGGCATCTCGGCGACCTTCGACTTCCGAAACAAGTGCACGGTGTTTGGTACCGATTGAACGCTGATTTACACCGAGTGATATTGCCTGTTGATGCTCGTGTAATCGCGTATAGCGCTCACCAACAATTTCGGCGGAAACTTGATTGGGCATTGCACCAGCTGGAGTACCGGGCCTGATTGAATATTTATATGTGTACGCCGCCGCAAATTGTGCTTGCGTTGCCAAATCCATCGTCGCTTGGAAATCTTCTTCGGTTTCACCCGGAAATCCTACGATTATGTCGGTCGTAATCATCGACTCGGGCATCGCTTGACGCACTCGATCTAGGATCCCTAGGTAACGGCTAGTTCTGTAAGAGCGGCGCATCTCTTGCAAAATGCGATCAGATCCTGATTGCAGTGGCATATGCAAGTGCGGCATTACATTCTTTGTGCTTGCCATGACTTCAATTACATCGTCCGTAAAATCTCGGGGATGTGGTGACATAAAGCGAACTCGTTCTAGTCCGTCAATTTTTCCGCATTCACGGAGCAAGTTAGCGAATGCACTTCTATCTCCGAAATCAACTCCATAGGCATTTACATTCTGGCCAAGCAAGGTTATTTCAATTACTCCCTGATCGACAAGGGCGCGAATCTCTTTCAAAATATCTACGGCAGGACGATCTTTCTCAATTCCTCTTAAAGTTGGAACGATGCAGAAGGTGCAGGTGTTATTGCAACCGACCGAGATAGATACCCAAGAAGTAAAGGCCGAAAACCTGCGGGCGGGCAGCGTCGATGGGAAATGTTCAAGCGCTTCTAGGATTTCGATCTGAGATTCTTCTTCGATGCGCGCTCGTTCCAATAGAACCGGAAGCGAGCCCACGTTGTGGGTACCAAAGACCACATCAACGTAGGGTGCTTTCTTCAAAATTATTGATTGATCTTTCTGCGCCAAACATCCACCCACCGCAATCTGCATGTTGGGATTAGCCTTCTTAATCGGCGCTAAGAAACTTAAATTGCCATATAGCTTGTTATCGGCGTTCTCACGAACAGCACAAGTATTGAAAACCACGATATCTGCTTGTACGCCTGGTTCAACAGGAAGGTATCCAGCTTCATCTAAGAGCCCGGCGATGCGTTCAGAATCATGAACGTTCATCTGGCAGCCATAAGTTTCGACTGTATACGTGCGGGTCATACCGGTAAGTCTAACCTGATGCTGGATGTGGTAAATCTATCGTTGAAAATTACTTTTGAATACGAATTGGTGATTGACCGCGAGCTATGAGTTTTTCAAAGTGAATTTCGCGTTTATCATTAAAGATCGCTGCTTCTCTTCCGGACTTTTCCATAAAGGCGGTGAGTTCATCGCGCGCCACCAACCCATCGCCAGATAGATCGTTTCTTTCAAAAACGTTCCACGCGCGCAGGACTGGAGAAACAACATCATCTAGGTGTTGCTGTAGATCATAAATTCCGGCTAGGGCAATCTGCACTGCTTTGCGACCGAAGCCAGGCATATTTGCACCTGGCATATCAAAATTAGTAACCACATCTGCAATAGCCCGCATCGCCGCATTTGGTTCCATATCAAGCGCTGCTGAAAGCGTGTTGCGATAAAAGAGCATATGCAGATTTTCGTCGAGAGCAACTCGTTGCATCATGTTTTCGGCTATCGGGTCATCGGAAAGTTTTCCAGTATTTCGGTGAGAAATTCTGGTTGCTAGTTCTTGAAATGAAACATAGGCGATGGTGTGCAACATATCGTTCTCGTAAGGCGTCTGATAACCCAGTGACATATGTGCCATACGTAGATCTTCCAACTGATAAGGATCTACACCGCGCGTGGCCATTAGGTAATCGCGAATTACGATTGCGTGGCGCGCTTCTTCGGCGGTCCATCGCTCAATCCAATTTCCCCACGCTCCATCGCGACCCATCGAAATTGCAATTTCAGTGTGATAGCTCGGCAAATTATCTTCGGTAAGCAGATTTAATATTAAGGAATCTTGCGCAACTGGGGTTAAACGCGAATCTTTCGCTTCCCACGCATCTCCATTTAGCGGTCCGGCATAATCACGGCCTTCTGACCATGGGACATACTCGTGTGGATACCAATTTTTTTGAACCGATAAATGACGCTCGAGTTCAACTGCAACGACAGGTTCTAGATCACGAATCAATCTCGCTTGAATCTTTGCCGTCTCATCACTCATAGGAGAACGCTACGGGAGAAGTCAGGTTACTGACGAGTCAATTGGTCCTTTTGGCGCGTTCTTCGGCCTGTAATTCGCGCCACTTTGCAATCTCGCCATGATTTCCACTTAATAAAATCTCAGGAACGCTAATTCCGCGCCATTCTTGTGGCTTTGTAAAGTTGGGGTATTCCAGATAACCATCAGAATTATGTGACTCTTCTGACAGTGAATCAGGATTTCCAATCACCCCTGGAATCAAACGGGTGATCGCCTCAATAATTACAAGTGAAGCGACTTCTCCCCCACCAAGCACGTAATCACCGATTGAAACTTCGTGGACTCGAACGCCAGCTTTTGCATAATTCTCACCCAAATAGTATTGCCTAACGCGATCATCAATTCCTTCATAACGTCCACAGGCAAATACCAAGTGCTTACTCTTTGAAAATTCCTCTGCCATTTTTTGATTAAATCGACTTCCAGCTGGTGTCAGAATGATCAGATCAACATCTGAAATCAAAAGTGGATCAAGCGCCTGGCCCCAGATTTCGGGAAGCATCACCATCCCGGCGCCACCACCGTAAGGAGTGTCGTCTACGGTGTTGTGGTTATCGTTTGTGAAAGATCGTAAATCGTGAATTTGTAACTCGACTAGGCCTTTCTCTTGCGCTTTACCTAGCAGGGAGAGTTGTGCTGGAGCAAAGTACTCAGGAAAGATTGTGATCGCATCAATTTTCACTGACTAGCCTCGCTCTCGTAAAAATCTGGTGGGATAACCGTCATGCGTTTCGCTTTGATATCTACAACAGGTACGAGTTGGCGAACAAATGGAATCAGAATTTCACCAGATTCGGTCTTAATTGAAAGTACATCTTGACCTGGAAGGTTGAGAACCTCGGTAACTTCACCTACTAGGTCGCCATCAACGAGATAAGCCTTGCACCCAATAAGTTGCAAGACGTGGTAATCATCTTCTTCGAAGCCGGGTTCATCGATATCTACTTGAGCAAAAAGAAGGACATCGCGTAGTTTTTCAATGGCATTGCGGTCGGTATATCCGTCAAAGCCCAGCAGTAAAATTCCATTATGCACGCGCGCAGAAACCACAAGTAAATTCCCGTGGTTATCTGTTTCAAGTTGTGCGCCTATAGCAAAACGTTCTTCCGCTAAATCAGTGCGAACTTCAATGGTTGCTTCACCAAGAATTCCGTGAGCGCGACCAATGCGACCTACGTTTAGGCGCATACCTGACAAGAGAGTTAACGAGCCTCGTCGGTATCGATGAGATCAACACGAACTGTGCGACCTGCAATTGCGCTTACGACTGTTCGTAGCGCCTTCGCAGTGCGACCGTTACGGCCAATTACCTTGCCGATATCTTCAGGATTGACACGAACTTCAAGAGTTGTGCCGCGACGGTGAGTCTTTTCCTTAACGATGACATCTTCAGGATTATCAACGATTCCTTTAACGAGGTGCTCGAGAGCTTCGTCCATCATTGTTATTCGGCAGCCGTATCTGTAGGAGTTTCAACAACCGCTTCAGCAACAACTTCAGCTGGAGCTTCTGCAACCTCTTCGGTCACAGTTGCTTCTGGCACAACTACTTCTTCAACCGGCACAGGATTAGCTTTTGCAGCTAACTTCTCTTGCGCCTTCTTCTTCATAGTTGTTGCGCCTTCTTTTGGTTCATCCATTGCTTGCTTAACAGCTGCTTCGTAAGCGATGCTCTTAGCTGGCTTTGGTGTAGCAAATTTAAGTGTTCCTTCAGTTCCAGGAAGACCCTTGAACTTCTGCCAATCGCCAGTGACCTTGAAGATCGCCTCTACAGCGGCAGTTGGTTGTGCTCCTACGCCGAGCCAGTACTGAGCACGCGCAGAGTTAACTTCCATGATTGAAGGCTCTTGTCCTGGAACGTAACGACCAATTTCTTCGATTGAAAGTCCGTTACGTGCTTTACGTGAATCTGTTACGACGATGCGGAAAAATGGTGTGCGGATCTTTCCCATGCGCATTAAGCGAATTTTTGTAGACAAAGAAGTAGTGCTCCTAAAAAGTGTGTCGTATCTAAAGCTTGTGCAGCGGGGTGCGCACTTACTAGATCCAACTTTGGATATGGATGTTGTGGGGGTAGAGGGCCCCGCAACAGGAGGCTAATCTTGCCATTAACGCGTGCAGATACGAAATTGAGCGCTTATCCGCGTTCTTCAGCAGCCCGTTTAGCGGGGTTACCTGATTTCGACTTCTTCTTGGCTGGAGCCTGACTCTTCTTCGAAGATATTGGGCCCGCTCCCATTCCGGCGGGCATACCCATACTTTGCGCCATTGCAGGTGGCATCCCGCCGCCATTGCGCATCTGACGCATCATTTTCTGAGCTGCCGAAAATTTATCTACAAGAGAATTTACATCTTGAACTTTACGCCCAGCACCGAGAGCGATACGCGCACGCCTTGAACCATTTAAAACTTTAGGATCTTGTCGCTCAAGTGGTGTCATTGATTGAACGATCGATTTGGTTCGCACAATCTCAGATTCATCAAAGTTTTCGATCTGTTTCTTCATTGCACCAGCACCTGGCAACATTCCTAATAACTTAGACATAGAGCCCATCTTGGACATCGCCTCTAACTGTTCCAAGAAATCTTCGAGGGTGAAGTCATCTCCTCTCGCAAACTTCTCTTCCATCTTTGCTGACGAATCACTGTCGAGCGCCTTCTTTGCTTGTTCAGCAAGAGTCGCCACATCGCCCATTCCGAGAATGCGCGAGGCCATACGTTCTGGATAGAAAATATCAAAATCAGTTAGCTTCTCACCATTTGAAGAGAACATAATCGGCAGTCCAGTTAGTTTTGCGATTGAAAGCGCAGCGCCACCGCGTGCGTCTCCATCTAACTTTGTTAACACGACGCCATCAAATCCAACGCCATCTTGGAAGGCCTTAGCTGTGCGCACGGCATCTTGGCCCATCATTGCATCAACCACAAACAAGATTTCATCTGGCTTAACCGCATTGCGAATATTTATCGCCTGCTGCATTAACTCTTGATCTACACCTAAACGACCAGCGGTATCGACGATAACCATGTTGTGAAGTTTGGTTTTTGCAAAAGCTAGCGCTTGCTCTGCCACCTTTACCGGATCACCGACGCCATTTCCTGGTTCCGGTGCAAATACGGGTACGCCGACGCTCTCACCTACTATTTGCAACTGAGTAACAGCATTAGGGCGTTGCAGGTCAGATGCAACTAATAGTGGAGTATTTCCTTGATCTAAATAAAACTTTGCTAACTTTCCAGCAAGAGTTGTCTTACCTGCACCTTGCAATCCCGCCAACATAATGACGGTAGGTGGATTCTTCGCAAAGCGAATACGCCGCGCTGCTCCCCCGAGTATTTCAATTAATTCTGCGTTAACTATCTCAAAAATTGCTTGGGCCTGATTGCTACCAGATTGAAGATTCGGTAGGGCTGCTAGTGATTTATCGCGGATTAGATCAATGAATGAATCAACTACCGAGAGAGCAACGTCGGATTCAAGTAGAGCGGTA
>CAMBOZ010000018.1 GCA_945869505.1 Bifidobacterium breve | reverse complement strand
AGTCCTGGCTTTGATGGAACTGCGATCTTTCCATTCTTATGTGTGAATGGTTCGGTAATTAACTCATGTTGCATTGGATTTTCATCCGGCTTCAACTCTTGCACCAGGCATCGTGGAGTCGATGCCGAAAGTGCAATTGATGCCGCGGTGTTGATCGCACTCGACCAAGCGTGGCTGTTAAACCAGAGTCCGGCAGTTTCAACCAACTTAATTATCGCAAGCGCACCTGTAATTCCTTCTACACGTCCGACATCGCAGCCGATTACGTCGAGAGTTCCAGAGTTAATGGTTTCGGTGTAACCGCGATAATCCCATTCGCGTTCGCTGCCGGCAATCAAAACTTTAGTGTGGTTACGAAGGCGTTTAAATTGCTCATACTCCCAAGGTTCAAATGGTTCTTCCACCCACTTGAGTCCGTACTCCTCCCATGCGCTAACCCGCTTAACTGCATCTTCAAAGGTCCAATTAAGTGATTGTCCGCGATCCATCATGATCCAGGCATCTGGTCCAGCTGCTTGGCGCAGATCGCGCACAAAGTTAATATCTCTTTCTAGTTCGTAACCGACTCGCGCATCGCCACGTTTGCCCATACCGATTTTGAAGCCAAGGTATCCCTCTTTTACATAACGCGCGTGGCGTTCAACCTCAACGTCGAGATTTGCATTAAAAACGTGGGTTGATGCAAGCACCGGAATTTCAGTAACTTCTTGGCTATCGCGCTTACCGATCATCTCAATGAGTGATTGACCAGTTATTTTTCCACGCAAATCCCAGAGCGCAATATCAATTGCGGAGAGCGCGAAGTGGCCCAATCCACCGCGATATGTGTACCACCAAGTCTGTTTGCGAATATCGCGCCAGATGCCGAGATTATGAAGTGGATCTTTTCCAATAATTACATCTGCCAAATCTTCAATGATGGCAGCGGTTCCTTTAGTGCTGCCGGGGAATTGCGTAATCGCTTCGCCCCAACCAACAGTTCCATCGGAAGCGGTGATTCGTACGAAGGTGAGATAACGCCAGGCCATAGAGTCATTTGGCTCTTGGTACTTAACCGGGAAGGCCTCGACCTTACTTATCTTTACCGACATCATCCGCTC
This sequence comes from Bifidobacterium breve, assembly GCA_945869505.1. The sequence goes on along the minus strand of CAMBOZ010000018.1, from coordinate 18,272 downwards.
CTTTTAGTTGATTAATTGAACTACATTTACTTTCTAGAAAAACTCTCTTCACGTCTAGCAAGTGCTGGCGCAATTTCTGCCACAGTTACCCAACCTGGTTGCGCCTGAATAATTCGCTCAATCGAGTTGATAACCATATTCTGCGATCCCATTTGCGCGCCGATACCCGGATTAAGTGAAATAGTTTGATGCACTTTTCCATCGATGCTGATCTCGATCTCATCTTTGGCAGCCCTGTCTATTCCAACAAGATCTACGTGGCCAAAGAAGTGTGAAGAGAACCAAGGCTTACCCTTAACAATTGCCGTGTAAGTCTGATTAACTCCGGCGCTAAATCCTGGATCAATAATGAATCGCTGCGGGAGATCAATCGCACGATCGGTAAGAACGGGAAGTAATACTTTATCGATTCGTTCAATTTCTAGACCGAGCGCATCTGCAACAACGTTCATCGATTGTGGAAACCCGGCATGTCCCAGAATCTCGCCTCGTTCGACCTTATTTTTAAACTCTTTCTCTGTTGCGCCGACACCGATGCGACGAAGAACTGTTCCACCAAAACCGGAGATATTTACAGTTCGCCTTACTTCAACCGTTGTTCTAGGAGTGCCATCGGTATTTAACTCTGAAGGCGTTGGACCAAGAAGGGTTGCAACTAGCGCATCAAAGATGAGTCCGGGATTCACGCCAGCGCCAGCAATACTGACTCGTTTTGCTTTCGCTAATTTATCGAGCTCATCCGCTAATTTTTTATCCACGGCCCACGGGTATGCGCATTCTTCTGCCGAGACCAGAACATTAGAACCGGCGTTGACAGCATCTCTGATGTAACCAGCAACATCTTTAAAGAGGGTGGTTGTCGCAATTAGAACAACGTCAGCCCCAGAATTAAGGGCGAGTTCGCGATCTTCTCGGCGAAAAGGACCAGAGACGCGATGATTTCCTCGCGCACGCAATCCTGTGGCTACTGCTTGTCCCAGTTGGCCAGCACCATAGATCGCAACCGAAGCCATTTCTCCTCCTATTGCGCGCTAATGCGTTAGTTGTTATTCAAGAACGGCGATTACATCGCCGGTGTTTATCTCAGCATCAATAGCAAATCTCAACTCCACTATTTTTCCCGTCGCAGGGGAGGGAACTGAAAGTTGCGCTTTATCAGTTTCGACTTCCAAGAGATCTTCACCTTCGTTAACCATATCTCCAACAGCCTTAAACCAAGAAACTAGGTAAACCGAATCAACAGTTTCGGCAACTCGCGGCATAGTGATTTCGATACTCATTTATTGACTAACCTTTCTGCTCCAGATGTTTTCGAACATGGTCTTTGGTGAAGGCTCAGGGGCGTTCTGACATAAAGCAACAGTTGCTTCGATCTCTTTCGCTTTACGAACTTTCATATCAGCGATTTGCTCATCGGTGATCTTGCCGGACTTCTTAGCCCGCTCCTCTAGCAAAAGAAGTGGATCGCGTGACTTCCAAGAATCGAGCTCACCTTCTGGGCGATAGAGCGCTTGATCTGCACGTGAGTGACCGGCAAAGCGATAAGTCTTCGCTTCGATAAAGGTAGGTCCGCCACCAGAACGTGCACGATCGACCGCAGTCTGAATTCCTTCGCGAACAACATCTATATCCATTCCATCGAGTGCGAAATGTGGCATCGCATAGCTTTCGGCGCGGATATGTAGATCTTCGATCGGAGTCGTCAAATTAATACGGCTGTATTCTGCATAAACATTGTTATCGCAGATGAATACAACTGGAAGTTTCCAAATTGCTGCAAGGTTTAGCGTTTCGTGGAATGCACCAATATTTGTTGCACCATCACCGAAAATAGCGACGGCAACTCGGTCATTGCCTTGCACCTGGAATGCAAGTGCAGCACCTGCAGCGATTGGCATACCGCCACCGATGATTGCAGACGTTGGAAGTAAACCTAATTCAAGATCGCAAAGGTGCATTGATCCACCGAGGCCACCGCAACATCCGGTTGCTTTACCCATAATTTCTGACATTGCAGACTCTGGCGTAATGCCGAGAGCAAGTGCAATACCGTGGCTTCGATAAGTTGCAGAGACTGGATCATCTGTGCGCAAAACGCTGGCAAGTCCAATTGCTAGAGCTTCTTGTCCGTTGCAAAGGTGGGTTGTGCCTCTAATTGTTCCGGATGCGAAGAGAGCATTAATTTGATTTTCAAATTCGCGAATCTCAACTGCACGTTCAAACTGTGCAACTGGATCGGAAAGAATCGCCTTACGACGATCTAGACCTTTACTCATCTTAGAAACCCTCCCGAATCCACCACGGTTGCGGTGCTTTACCTGTGGCCATCAATTGATCAATCTGATAATTCACTTCAGTTGCATTTGGCAAGAAGCGCGCTTCCAGGCCACCGTTATAAGGAACCGGAACATTTGGGCAGGTGATTCGAATTGGTGCTGATTTGAGTTCTCCGAAGAACTGAGCGCTTACAGCTGCAACAATTTCAGATCCCCAACCACCGCTTTCTGGCTGCTCTTCAACAACAACTAGGCGGCCAGTCTTCTTTACGGATTCAAATACTGTTTTCTTATCCCAAGGAACAATCGTGCAAAGATCGATAACTTCAATATCCAAAGAGCTAGCTGCGGCAGCTTCGCGTGCGATATTTGTCATTTGTCCAAGAGCGACAATGGTGAGATCTTTACCTAGTTTTACAACTCTGGCTTTGCCGATCTCCATCTTGAGATTGGTATCAACCTCGCCACGTTCTGCGTAAGTAATTCTTGGCTCCAAGAACATAACTGGATCTGGATCTTGAATCGCAGCGCGTAACAAGCTGTAGGCGCTCTGTGCATCACTTGGAGATAAAACTTTTAGACCTGGCGTAGCAGCAACCCAGTTTTCAAGAGTCTGTGAATGTTGACCACCGAAACCAAGTCCGCCACCGACAGATGCGCGAACCACCATTGGGACAGAGAGTTTTCCATTACTTAAGTAACGCATCTTTGCGCCTTCAGTAACTAGTTGATCTAGTGCGACGCCAAGAAATTCCATAAACATAATTTCAATAACTGGCTTCAAACCCATTGTTGCTGCGCCAACGGCAGCGCCAGTAAATGCCATTTCAGAAATTGGCGTATCGCGCACGCGAATAGGACCAAACTCTTCGAGGAGGCCTTCAGTTGTCTTGAACGGTCCTTCAGCTGCTGCAATATCTTCGCCGAAGACGATCACCGTTGGATCGGTGCGCATCTCATCAGCGATGGCTGTTGCAATTGCTTGTCTTACGCGCATTGCTGGCATTGCGCCTCCCTCAAAAATCACTAGAAATCGCTACTGGAAACGATTGCTATAGTATGGGCGTATCAGTCGCAAGTCAACGCTTATAGATGTTATTTCAATATGCGAGAGCGAGTAATCAGTGAGCAAAGATCAGATGCCTTCAGATTTACCTCTGGCAGGGATCACCGTTCTTGATGCAACATCGAATATCGCTGGCCCATTTGGCGGGGCGATTCTTGGAGATCTTGGTGCGCGAGTTATAAAAATTGAAACTCCAGCCGCCGATGCCGCAAGAACTATGTCTCCAGTTGAAGGTGATCGTTCAGCATACTTTCATGTAGTAAATCGAAATAAGTCAGCGGTCACAATAGATTTAAAAACTGAATCAGGACGATTGTTCCTGGATAATTTGCTGGATTCCGCCGATGTTTTATTGACCAACTTTCTGCCTGAGAAATTGGCGGAGTATCACCTCACACCAGATGAGTTAATGGCAAAACGACCTGGGCTGATTCTCGGCAATCTTTCTTCTTATGGATCCGAAGGGCCATCTAGACATTTTCCTGGCTACGACGCAACCGTGCAGGCAAGAACTGGAATTATGCAAGTAACCGGAGAACGAAGTGGAGAACCAGTTAGAACTGGAATATCTGTTCTAGATGTCGGCGGCGGAACTTGGCTCGCACTTGGAATTTTAGCCGCGCTAATTAAGCGAGAAAAAACTGGAATTGGAAGTGTTATTGAGACTTCACTTTATGAAACAGGAGTCTCTTGGGTTAGCTATCACCTATCTGCTTTTCAAGTAACGAACGCTCCCTCCATTCGCTCCGGAAGCGGTCATCCCGCCTTTGCGCCTTATGGGTTATTTAAAACCAGCGATGGCGAAATTATGATCGGTGTTGGAAACAATGTGATCTTTGCCCGACTCTGCGCGGTTTTAAATCGCGAAGACTTAATTGAAAATGTGAAATTTAAAGAAAATGTGGATCGCGTAAAGAACAACGCTGAATTAGAGGCAGAAATTGAGCGCGTTCTTGTCGAAAAAGGATCTAAACAATGGGTAGAACTCTTGGCAGCAAGTGGCGTGCCGGCTGATCATTTAGCGCTTCCCGAAGATCTATTAAACGATCCGCAAGCGGCAGCGCTAGATATTCTCGTTGACTATCCTGATCCAACTTCAAAGGTGAAGAAGATTCCAGGTTTGCCATTTCGTATTGACGGCAAGCGTCCTGGAATTAGAAACCCTGCCCCACATAAAGATCAGAGCTAAATAGCTTTAGCCTTTAAGTGTTTTCTTCATTAGGCGCACGCAGTTCTCCACGATCGAAGTAAAGGAACCTTTTCCATATGGCGGCTGCCAGGCTTGGTAAAGATTGTGATCGCACAACTCTTCACGAACAATGTAACCAATTGCTGAATAGTTAACATCTGTAATCGCAACAACCCCATAGCCCGGAAATGCCGCTCTTACTTCTTGTTGCCAGGCCACATCGATTTCGCAAGAAATGCCAACAAAGATTAGATTGCCAAAGCGCCAAGCAAATACTTGAGTTGGGATTGCGCCCTTTCCTTGAGTGAAGTTAGCAATTGTCTTCTTACGAAGTAAACGTTCTCTAATTCTAAAGTCTTCCTCGGCAGCGAGTTGTTTATCAAGTTCTTCAACCCCTGGCCAATCCTTTGAAGGAAGTCCCACGGTCTCGAAATCAATTGCGCTCTCTTTCGAAATTGCATATGGACGAGGTTCCCAATAAGCAAGAGGTGCACCAGATTCAATTGGCTTTACATATTCCAGGCGATGTCCAGCCGGATACATACCAAGCAATGTCGAATATGCGGCATGTCCGAGTTGATGTCCGTAACGATCAGCAACTGATGTATCTGCAACATATTGATATGCGGGTGCTAAATCTCCAGAAGCACCTTGCAAGAAGACACAGATCGCACCATCGGTATTTGCTTCCATAACATCGCGCATACCCCCAATAAAGTCAGGTGAAACGAGACGATTATCGCCGCCCAGAGTGGTTGGGTGGCAGGCATAGTTAACAACAGTTGCCTTAATTGAGTTATCGCTAACTCGAGTAACTCGTCCGACCATCACAGTGTCATCGGTAATTGACTTGTTACTTGGGTTGTAGCCAGTTAAGTAACGTGTTGGATTTGCTGGGTCTGCCAAGTTTCGATTCTTTGCCAGATCACAGCGACCATCTTTAAAGGTAATGATGCAATCTTCGGCAGTCTCGATCGCTTCGCGAGATGCTTCTAGAATCGCGCCTTTCATTAACTCCAAATAACCTTCAATTAAATCTCCACCCGGAAAATCGGCACGACTGCGGTATGGCCAAGGTGCGCCGTGAGTATGAGAAGAGGCGAGCATCAGATTTGAAATTGGAATACCTAAATCTTTAACAACACTTTCTCTGATCCATTCATCCTCCATACCGGTTAAGTCACCACTTGTACCAAGGTCAAGTGCGACGATAACTGTTGGTTTGCCACCAGGTTGAGCAGTGATTGCTAGAGCGGTTGCATAGATCGGTTTGTGAGTACCGCGCGAGCTTCCATCGTGAGTTGAAAATCCCCAAACCGGTCCGTAAATTCCAAATGGAGGAGTTATATCTCGTCTGGAAACACCGATGACTGCGCGCGCTTCGTGCGGTTGATCTATCAGATTTGGATCTGAAAATGTAGATGGCGTTTCATCAAGGGCTTTGCTATCCATTGGGGCGGTAGTCATATCAATCTCGCAATCTCTAGATCATCGGCTTACTTGGGTAGGTCTTTACTTTTCTTAATACATCAACTGTCCGCCGGATATGTTTAAAACAGTTCCGGTCATATAGCTAGAAGCATCCGAGGCGAGAAATATTGCACCGCCCACCATTTCATTTGGATCAGCCAAGCGACCCATTGGGATCATCTCCACAAACTTAGCCATAGCCTCTTGGCTGGTATCACTCCACATCATCGGCGTATCAACTCCGCCAGGTGAAAGAGAGTTAACGCGCACGCCATCTTTTGCAAATGAACGCGCCAAGCCTTTGGTCATTGAAACTACGCCACCTTTACTTGCGGCGTAAACAACTGAGCCACCGAAACCACCGCTCCACCAACCTTGTGATGAGAAGTTAACGATCGAACCCTTTCGGCCCTTGGAACGAAAAGCATCGCGCGCGGTTCTATTGAGAAAGAAAGTTGATTTTAGATTTACATCGATCTGCAAATCCCAATCTTCTTCAGTGACCTCATCAACTGTTGCGCGGCGACGCAAGACTGCAGCGCAGTGCACCATGGCAACAAATGGCGCAATCGCTTCGGCTGCTTCAAAAATCAAGTGATGATCAGCAATCTTTGATACATCTGCTGCAAATGTTTTATGTCCATCCCCAGTAAGTGTTGCGTGAACTTCCTCGAGTGCCGGTCCAGGACGATCTACAAGAAGTACTTTTGCTCCCGCCTCTGCAAATCCGCGCGCAATCGGTGCACCAATACCGCCGGCTGCTCCGGTGACAACAACGCAATTACCAACTAATCCGCTGCGACTATCCCAAGAAATTGCCATCTATCTATTTCTCAATTCTCATCTAGATTTCCTTGACCTAATGAAAGAAGAATAGGAAGATAACGTATTAAAATCAACGACAAATTGACTAAGAAAATAAGATTGCGAGAGCGCTAATGAGTTCCTTCAAAATTAAGGGAAACCGTGTAGTAATCACTGGCGGTGCAGGTGGCATCGGAAGCGCACTGGTAAAAGGATTTATTGATGCTGGATCAGAAGTCCTTGTTTCAGCAAGAGAGGCTTCCCAATTTGAGTCGCTCAAAGAATTCCTAACTGCAAATAACTCGCCCACCACAAAACTGCATTACGTCCTTGCAGATTTCGCCGACCCAAAACAGTGTGGGGCTTTTATAGAAAAGGCCAGAACCGCTCTCGGTGGAATTGATGTATTGGTAATTGCCCACGGTGGCGTTAAGCCCGGTCCGGCAGTTGATACAAGTGATGAAGTTTGGATGGAGCAGATCCAAATAAACCTCTCTTCTTACTTCCAATTAGCTAAAGCGGCTGCGGGCGAAATGATCGAACGCGGCAGCGGCAAGATAATTACCTTTGCATCAATGCTCACTTTCCAGGGCGGGTTAAACGCATCGACTTATGCGGCAGCTAAAGGCGGCGTGGGCCAGATGACAAAAGCGCTTTCAAACGAATGGGCTAAATCTGGGGTCAATGTAAATGCCATTGCTCCGGGATATATCAAGACCAAACTCAATAAACATATCTGGACTGATCCGATTCGCAATGATCAGATTCTGAGCCGCCTCACATCTGGGCGCTGGGGAGTACCTGAAGATATGGTCGGACCAACCCTATTTCTTGCATCCGAAGCATCTGACTATATGCATGGCGTAATCCTGCCGGTCGATGGCGGATGGTTATCTAGATGAGTGGTGTCAGATTTGGTATAGATAGTTTCTCTTTCCATCGCTTCTTTGGTGAGAATTCAAAGTGGGAAGTGCCGGCAGAAACGCAATGGCAAACTAAAGATTTTATCGACTTTGCACGCGAGCACGATCTTGATCTGATCACGCTTCAGACCGCGTATTTAGATTTAAGCGATAGCCAGACTCAAGCCGAAATAAAGGGCTGGCTCAGCGAAAAAGAGAATTACCTTGCCTTTACTTGGGGACACCCAAATGGCTTCGATGGCGGCAAGAAGTTAGAAGCATTTAAGAGCGCAACTGAATGGCTAGAGCGATCAGCCGACTTTGAATTAGAACAAATGCGCATCGTATTTGGTAATCACTTCAACTTCGATGAAGCACCTCAAATTCGAATGGAACGCATAGGCGAACATTTAGAGGTGTTGGTTAAGCGCGCTCGCCAATTAGGTGTGCGCCTCTCAGTTGAAAATCACGCCGACTTTAACGTTCCTGTTTTGCTGGAAATGATCAACGGAATCGATGATCAATATCTTGGCCTCTGCCTAGATCTCGGCAACTCCTATCGCGTTGGTGATGACATAAGTCAATTAATGGAAAGTATTGATACTTCAAGAGTTTTTATGATCCAAGCAAAAGAGATTGACCAAATGCCAGATAACGTACAAGGTGCTCCAATTGGGTGGTGGCCAACCGTTAATTTTGGAACCGGAAAGATTGACATTGCCAAAAGAGTTAATCGCCTTATCGCACGGGGCTTTGATGGTCCTATTGCGATAGAACTTTCTAACTTGGGTGCAGGATTAAATGAGATAGGCGTTGCAGAGCAAGCGATTACTCACTTGAGAGAGAAACTTTCGCCGCGTTAGGAGAAGTGCGCTTAACATAAATTTGCAGAATCAATGCAATTATTAAAGTTGTAATTGCTCCAAAGTAAATCGAACTTCTAACTGAGAATGTCTCACTTATCCAGCCCAGCAGAGGGCCTCCAACGGCCAGCGCACCGACCCATAGCGAGATATAAATTCCCCAGATCCGACCATAATGTCTGGGATCCGCAAATTTTCGGATCGACATGTTTCCGGAGATATTTACGCCCATCGCGAAGTAGCCCGCGAAGAAAAGCGTCAAACCGTAAGTGAAATAGTTCGGTGCTGATGCAACCAGGAGCCAAGTGGCACCCATATATGAAGCATTACGGGCCAAGAATGCGATATCAATTTCCGCGCTGGTGCGCGCAACCGCGAGTGATCCAGCGATAGCGCCGAGTGCAAGAGTTGAGACTAAAAGTCCGAAGGATGTTGGACTGACGTCAAAAACCGTTCTTGCCATCAAAGTTGAGGTCATTTGCATATCTTGACCCACCATTGCAATGGCGCAGACGACTGCAATTGGGACCAGAACTGTGCGGTTTTCTCTTAAATATCTGAGTGAATCAAAAAAGGTAACTTTGTTCTCCGATTCTTCCAGTTCGTGCGCAGGAAAATAGAGAGCAGCATTGATTGTCGTTAATAAAAGCACAGCAATTAAATAAGAGCTGCCATTAATTAAAAATCCGGGGCTAGTCCCGAAATGTTCAATTAGTAGCCCTGCAGTAATAGGGCCAACGAGTCGTCCGATATTTAGGTTTATTTGATTCCAACTAAGCGCATTCGGCAAATCTTTATCGCCAACAAGAAGCACGTAGTAACTCTGTCGAACGGGGCCATCAAGACCAGTGAAGATTCCGAGCAAAAGCGCTGAGAATAAAAGAAGATGGAAAGTGATGTGACCAGTCGCTACAAGGATTCCAGTTGATGTCGCAATTAGAAAACCGGCAAAATTGAGCCAAAAGAGGATTCGTTTTTGATCATAGCGATCAGCAAGGACGCCTCCATAAATCGCAAAGACAATTCCAGGCAGAAATTGCGCCGCAACAACCAAACCCAAACTCTTCGCACTCGAAGTTAGGTCAAGGGTTAACCAATCTTGGGCAACTCGCTGCGTAAAGGTTCCGAAAGTGGAAATTAAGGTGGCAATATAAAACTTTCGATAGTTGCTGTTCTTTAACGCAGAGAAAACCACTTTCTCAAAAACCCGCTAATTCTGCACCTGAGTCAGCCCGAAGTACGTGGCCTGTAACAGTGCTCGACATTTCACTCGATAAGAAAAGTACAGCAGCGGCAACTTCTTCAGGTCGCGTCCATCTGCCGTAGGCGTTGATTCTCAAATGCTCCTTCTTCAAATCCTCTAGAACATCATCTTTCATTCCACGTCTAAAGAGCGGTGTATCTAAAGTGGCAGGGGAGAGGGCGTTTACTAAGACTCCATCTCGGCCATTGGCTCTGGCGAAGTTCTTAGTCATTGCGACTGCGCCAGATTTTGATATTCCATAGACAATCGATCCCGGAAGCCCACCAGAAAGTCCTGCAGTAGAAATGAAGTTAGTGATGCGTCCCCATTTTCCTTCCCGCATAACTTTTGCCGCACCTCGCGAGATAAAGAATTGACTTCGCAGATTTACATTAAGCGTTGTATTCCAATGCTCTTCGTCAACATCTTCGGGCAGGACGTTCTGCAAAACCGCGGCGGTGTGAACCAGAATATCTATACGATTAAATTTCTGATAAACATCTTTAATCAACTGATCACAGTTATCAACGGATGAGATATCAGTATTAAAAATTGCAGTAACAGCCTCAGGATTTCCAGCAAGAACCATTGCTTGAGTTTTCTCTAATTCGTCTTGATTGCGATCGATCAGAGCGATATTTGCTCCATATTGAGCCAAAGTCAGTGCACATTGGCGCCCATAACCACCAGCAGCGCCAACAACCATCGCTAGACGACCCTTAATTCCTAAAAGTTGATCTATCGAATTCATAATTACTCCTTGGCTCAGATCTGAATTCTGCCACTAAATATCATTTATTAATATCTTTATCACTGATAACGTTGCCACGTGTTTGAATTAGTTTCCGTATTTGCTGCATTAACAATAGGTCTCGGAACATTTCTTACAAAGGGTATTACTACACAGATCCCATTCCTGACAACGCTAGGTCCACTCTTTCTACTTAACTGCCTTTTCACCCTGCCAATTGCTTTTGTTCAGGGAGGAGATTGGGTCGTCATTGAACCAAAGATCCTCGCACTACATTTAAGCGCAGCACTCGCAAGTGTTATCGCGGGTTATTTCATCTTTGTGATTATTAAGCGAAGTTCGGCGTCAATCTCTTCTATATCTAGCACTCTCTCGCCCGCTGTAGCGCTGGTGCTTGCGCCAATTTGGTTGGGAACCAGCGTCTCAGCTCTGCAAGTAGTAGCAGTCATTGCGCTAATTGCTGCAAGCCTCTTCCCAATCCGATCCAGCATTCCGGGCTTGCGTTTGGGAAAGACAATCTTTTTTACACTCTCGGCGGCCATCACATCGGGCTTTGTATCTGTAAATGTCGCGGTTCTTGGAACCGAAGGCATAAGCGTTTCTGAGACTTTCATCGTAAGACAAGCACTTGCTGGGCTTATTTGTCTCGCCATTTTTCCACCGAGAGGCTTAACGAAGAACGATCTCTTCAAGTTAATTCAGAGAGCATCGCTAATTTCAGTAGGGTCAATTGCCTCGGTTTATGCTCTTCAAGGTGGGGAAATTATCTTGATGGTTTCGATCCTTGCAACTGTGTCGTTGTGGGTTCTGCTCTTCGAATCGATTTCTTACAAGAGAATTCCAGATAGGTCAACGATAATTGCGGCAGTGATTGCTGTCGTAGGTATCGTTTCCCTCAGATTTGTAAGTTAAATCGCTTTATTACAGAGATTTAACTGCTTGATCTAGAACTTCCAACATAGTTTCAAGTCCGCCAGATGCCACAATGCTTTGCTGGGATTGGTAATTATTTTGCTCGTAGGCGATCTTTGTAGGTAAGTACAGATAGCCGGGACCATTAGTCATATCTAAGAAAACAATCATGCGATCTGCATTTCGGCGGCGCAGATCCCGCGCCAACTCCAAGTACGCCTCGCCACCATGTGCAATCACGATCGCATCTCCGAGCTGCCAAATCCAGACCGGATGTTTTACGGTTCCATCGCCAGTCACGTAATCAATACGAATTTCGTGTTGTTTTCTAATTCTAAAGTTTAGAAAGACCTCGGTTGCGGTGATTGGTGCCCAGGCAATTCGCATCTGCTCATCGGTCAGCAATTCTTTATGAGGCATCTCAACCGAAATCTTCTTTCGCTCAAAGAGTTCATTAGGTTCAACCTTTGTCGGTAGCCAAGAAGCAAGGTTTGAACCCGATGTAATTACTTGGTCAAAGCGAAGTTCGCGCGCTGGCGCAAGCATGCTGGCCAGAGTTGCCAACGTGGCATAGCCCAACATCTCGCCATTGCGATCTGCAACTAAAACATCACCGGAATACTGTTCTTTCGGTGCAACGTTTCCACACGCACCAAGCAAAAAGAGCATCGGCGCATCCGTTGCTTCCACAACTAACTCACGCGCTCTTCCTACATAATCAGGGCTGATTAAATCGCTCTCCCAACCAACTGAAGTTGGATGGCATCCATAATTAACAATAGTGAGAATGATTTTCCCGCTCTGATCTGTAACTCGGCCAACAACCAAAGTGTCATCTGGCTCTAACTCTGGGTTATAACCAACAACCACTTGAGTTGACTCGCCATCGGTTACTACTAAATCGCGTACCGAACCGAGTGCGCACTTTCCGTAAGCCCAAGTTAAATCTGCCTTCTGTCGAGCTTGAATTGCTCGTTTACCAGCGGCAATTAAATCTTCAATCGTTTTTTCGACATAGCCAGCAACTAGTTCGCCACCTTCGCGCGCTGGTTCGTGAATACAGAATGGAGGACCTTTATGGGTCTGGCTTAGATTTACAAGAATTGAATCGATATCTAGCTTTAACTCGCGTGCCATGCGAGATCTAAAATTAACCACATCACATTGATGGCAACCGATCCAGCCAAGATCTAATCCATAAATTAACGAGATATCGCTATCGCCATCGCTACTGATTGCAGCGACCGTTGCCTCCATAGGTTTATGAACTCCACGAGATATCGCGCTCTTACTTTTCCCCCAAGGATTTGCCGAGATCCCAATTGGGGGAGTGATGTCAGCAGTTGCTACCCCGATTTGGAGTCGAGAAAGGAATGCACCTTCGCGATCGACCGCTGGACGTGCTTTATTCATTTACTTTACTGATTTCGGCATTCGCGCAATCGCTGCAGACACCTCGTCAGTAATCAATTCAAGCGCGCCAACTTCAAGCAGGGTTTGCCAGGATTGATAACGAAAACGTGAATAAGCATCTGGTGTTGGGATGTATACATAACCTGGACCGTTGGTGCAGTTAAGTACAAAGATCACACGATCTGGATGTCTGCGTCGCAGTTCGGTTTGGAAGAATGAGTATGCCTCACCAGGTTGTCCAACAATGATGGCATCGCCCCAAGCCCAGATCCAAACGGGATGCTTGGCGCGCTGATTTTCTAAAACATAACCAGTACGCAATTTACGTGCGCGTGCCAAACGCGTTTCGCGCGCACCAGCATCAATATCTTTCCAACGCTCTTCTAGCTCTTCAAAGGTTGGAAGATCTTGGAGCGGAACATCGATATCTAAGCGAACCGCATCGGTAAATGTAGAACTTTGGAAAGCAAAATCCTCCCATTCGCCAAGCAGCGCTCCAGATTCAACCCGATTCTTAAATCGCATTGCTTTACCTGATGGAATCATCTTTTCTAGGACCGCAAGAGATGCGAAACCAAGAATTCTTCCGTTCTTATCTGCAATCTCGTGATTTCCCACATAACCATCACGTGGAGCCAGATCTCCTGAGGCGCCTTGTAAAAAGAGCATCGGTGCACCAGTTTTTTGTTCAACCATTTCACGGGCGGCGCCAATGAAATCAGGTGACACATCAGTATTTTGCCAAGCCAGAGTTGTTGGATGGCACGCGTAATTCACAACTGTTGCAATAATTTTGCCTGAAGAATCACTTATACGACCAACAGTGAGTGTGTCATCGGCTTCTACTCCGGGATTAAAGCCCACGATATCTACTTCACCGCAAGGAAGTTCGCGGTTTACCGCCAGATCGCATTTTCCATATGCCCAAGTTATGGTTGCGGCGATCGCACCATCTTTAGCTTCTTTACACGCGCTAATTATCGAATCGACTGCAAATTGATGATACGGCGCAAGTAATTCGCCACCTTCTAGATGAGCAACATCGCACGCCGTATTTGGGCCAGCATGAGTATGAGTAAGGTGTAATTGAAGTTGATCTTCTTTAATTCCAAGGCCAGCGATAACTTTGCCGCGGATATTTAAATCATCTTTAACTCCCTGCCACCAACCCCAATCAACTGTTACTAAATAAAGCGGGGTTGAGCCGTGCAGAACAGCGAGAGCCGTTGTGGTGATATCGCGATGCAGACCAGTTGCAACGTGTGACTTTGCTGCTCCCCAGCTAGCCGCTCTAATTCCAATCGGTGGATCGATATTGCGTTGTGCAACGCCCGCTTTAAGAGATGCGCTAAACGGATAGTGGAAGAGTTTCTCCTTTGGAGGCAGATCTGTACTGCTCATCTTTGGTATGACTCTTTTAACCACGTTTCATCCACCTCTCGTTAGATTTTCTTAAGTTCTTTATCAACTTGATCTGTAACAGCCTCAATGCAACCCGGTGCTAATAAAGTTTGCCAGGCTTGATAAGCAGGTGCGTTATACGCGGTGCGAATTGGTAAATAGAAGAGCCCTGGCGCATTGGTCAGATTTACAACGAAGATGATTCGACCAGGATTACGCTTACGCAATTCAGTTTGAATATAGGAATACGCCTCACCCGGTTGAGCAACGAAAATTGCCTCACCCCATTGCCAAATCCAAACTGGATGCGTTACCTCAGCGCCAGATTCATATCCAATGCGAAGGCGGGTTGCACGATTAATACGTTCTTCAAGTGCATCAGCATCAATTCCCGCCCACTCTTCACGTAATTGCTCAATGCTCTTCCACTCTTTAACGCGCACTGGCACATCGATGCGAATTTCTTTTGCTTGACTTGATCCAGAGACTTTCTCTTCGTGCCATTCGCCAAGCAGAGCGCCAGATTCAACAATGCCGTTCCATCGCAATCCGCAACCAGGAGATTGCATCGCTTTGAGCGTTGAGATAACTGCGTGCCCCAAAATTGCGCCGTTGCGATCGGCAAGATCAGTGTCACCGCTGTACTGATTGCGTGGTGAAAGTTCTCCTGAGGCTCCTTGTAGAAATAGCATCGGAGCGCCAGTTTCTGCCTCGACAAGTTTGCGTGCCATACCGATGTAATCCGGTGAGATTGCCATATTGTCCCAGGCAAGAGTTGTTGGGTGACAGGCATAGTTTGCGATCGTTGCAATTATCTTTCCATCACGCGTTGATACTCGACCGACGGTGACTGTGTCATCAGCGATTATTTCTGGATTAAATGCCACCACTTCGGCTGAGCCACAAGGTAGATCTCTATTTACCGCTAGGTCACAGTGACCATAACCCCAAGTGATATCTACATCTGCGATTTTTGATGCTGCATCAATACACGCCTCGATAGTTTTCTTAATGATTAATTCCCTAAATTCTGGAACTAATTCTGATCCATCTTTCTTTGCTCTGTGGATGCAAGGCATTGGTACGGCGTGTGTGTGGCTTGAAGAGAAGAGGATTTGATCGCGGCTTACACCGACACCTTTAGCGATTTGCTCGAGCATATCGTCGGCACATTCAGCGCAACCAAGAACGCAGAGATCGATTCCTACAATGAAACTGCGACGACCTCCCTCATCTTCTCGTGCAATCGCTGTTAAGAAGAGACCGATGTGAACACTTTCAGAGCGCGATTTCTTTGATGCACCCCAAATTCCGGATGCGATTCCAACTTTCGGTGTGAATTCGCGTTGTGAAACACCGGCGCGCAGTGCGCTCATAGCCTCCCGCCAATGTGTTATCCCCGGAGTGAGGCTTGCATTTGGTGAATCTATCGATGCCATTGAATTCTCCTGTCCGAGTTCAATACTAGGCGCAAACCTCACGCTTGCGATAGGTCCTTGAGGTGAAATATTTTCCTTTCCAGTTTGGATTTCCAGCAAAAGAAACAAGATTGCGTACCGGAAGAAATTCCGCCCCTGCTTCTGCTGTAAGAAGTAGATTAATGCTGTAAGTAAAGCGCTGAAAAATTCACTCTCTTAATTTCTGCAAATTTTCGGGAAGGCACATTTGTGAAGCAACAACATATTTACCCATTTACTTTCGGTGACATGTCTCAAAAAGATTTGTTAGGTGGCAAAGGTGCCAACCTCGCCGAGATGGTGCGCATTGGTCTGCCTGTTCCACCCGGATTTACAATTGCCACAACAGCTTGCCGCGAATATTTAAAGAGCGGAAAGTTTCCTGATGGACTTCGCAAAGAAATTAGCGATTCTCTTTCTGCGTTAGAAAAAGAGTTAGGCAAAACCTTTGGTGGCGTTGATAATCCGCTTTTAGTCTCCGTTCGATCTGGTGCAAAGTTTTCAATGCCAGGAATGATGGAAACCGTATTGAATGTGGGTATCACTCCAGAGGTAGCGCAATCAATGGCAGATAGTTCAGGCAATGCGCGCTTTGCTTGGGATTCATATCGCCGCTTTATAGAAATGTACGGAAAAATCGTTTGCGATGTCGATGCCGAAGAGTTTCATAAAGTCCAGGAGCGCATTTTATCTGCGCACGGAAATACAAATTTGCAAGAACTCGATGTTGCCGGGTTAAAGGCCCTGGCTGATGGCTTCATAAAAGTTATAGAAGCAGCAACTGGGAAAGATTTTCCGACAGATCCACGCGAGCATTTGATTGACTCCATCGAAGCAGTCTTCAGATCTTGGAACTCAGAACGAGCAACCTTGTATCGCAGACGCGAGCGGATTCCATCCGATTTAGGAACCGCGGTGAATATCCAATCTATGGTCTTCGGAAATCTCAGCGATGATTCAGGCACAGGCGTTGCCTTCACCCGCAATCCATCCAACGGTGAAATTGGGTCTTATGGCGATTACCTGCAGAAAGCACAAGGTGAAGATGTTGTCGCTGGTATTCGCACGCCGATGTCACTTGATGAGTTTGGTCAGCTCGAACCGAAGGTTCATGGCGAGTTAGAGAAGATCATGGTGATGCTGGAATCACATTACCGAGATCTCTGCGATATCGAATTCACTATTGAACGTGGCAAGTTATACATCTTGCAAACGCGCGTTGGAAAGCGCACCGCTGAAGCAGCATTTCGCATCGCGCTGCAATTTGTCGAAGAAGGCACCATCACAATGGATGAAGCACTTGCTCGCACCAGTGGCGATCAATTAGCAGCGCTTATGTTTCCGCAGTTTGATACGAGAGGAACTCTTGTTGAGATAGCGCGTGGAATTCCGGCATCACCAGGTGCCGCTGTTGGTGAAGCAGTCTTTGACTCCAAGCGCGCCTTTGATATGAGCAAAGCAGGAAAGAAAGTAATTTTAGTTAGACGGGAAACCAGCCCAGATGATTTAGTCGGAATGGTTGCCGCGGAAGGAATCTTGACTAGCCGCGGCGGCAAAACTTCACACGCAGCAGTTGTGGCCCGCGGAATGGGAAAGACTGCTATCTGCGGTACAGACTCAATCTCAGTTGATGAGCGCGCCAATTTATTTACGATCGGCAGTCATACCGTTTATGAAGGTGACATCATTTCTATCGATGGCACAACCGGAATTGTTTATCTAGGAGCAGTCCCTGTCGTCGCTTCTTCCGTTACTTCATATCTAGAAGGACGCGTATCTGCAGAAAGCGATCAGGCATCTCCTCTAGTAAAAGCTGTTCACACAATCTTGACTCACGCAGATTCACGTCGCAAATTAGATGTGCGCACCAACGCGGATACGCCAGAGGATGCAATTCGCGCCAGAATATTAGGAGCAGAAGGTGTTGGACTTTGTCGCACAGAACATATGTTCTTGGGGGAGCGCCGTTCTTATGTAGAGCGCTTAGTCCTTGCCGAAAACGAAGATGTGCAACGTGGTGTTATCTCTGAAATGGAACCGCTACAGCGCGCAGATTTCGTTGGAATTATGATGGCAATGTCTGGTTTGCCTGTGACGATTCGTTTACTGGATCCACCATTGCACGAGTTCCTTCCTTCACTTGTCGATCTAAGTTCTCAAATGGCCCGCAGTGAAGCACTTGGCGAAGAGATTCCGGCTAGAGATAAAGCTTTATTCGCTGCGGTTCGACGTTTGCACGAATCTAATCCGATGTTGGGGTTGCGCGGTGTACGCCTTGGAATTCTGATTCCTGAACTCTACAAAATGCAGGTGCGCGCCATGGTGCACGCTTGTCTTGAAGTTAGAAAGTTGGGACATGATCCGCGTCCAGAGGTAATGATTCCGCTCGTTTCAACGCAACGTGAACTCTTGTACTTGCGCGAGACACTAGAAGAAGAAATTGCTCGAACATTTAAAGGAACCAATCAAGAGATAGATATGCCAATTGGCACAATGATTGAGACTCCTCGCGCTGCAATCACCGC
>CAMBOZ010000017.1 GCA_945869505.1 Bifidobacterium breve | reverse complement strand
TCCTATGAATTTAGCGTTCCTTGACAGTGCAGGCACAATGTAGCCATGGCCAATAAAGAGTTATTGATCGTCACCGGAATGTCGGGCGCTGGTCGATCCACGGTCGCGCATGCTCTTGAAGATCTCGGTTGGTATGTCGTTGATAACTTGCCTCCTGCGCTATTGCCCGAACTAGCATCGCAAGCCAATAGTTCCGAGATCGCATCTCTCGCGGTCGTAGTAGACGTGCGTGGTGGAAAGTTCTTTGACGCCTTAAATAGCGCTTTGCTAACTCTTCAATCGAGTGGGGCTGCATACCGCTTGCTATTTTTAGATGCCACTGACCAATCACTTGTGCAACGCTTTGAATCAACTCGTCGACCACATCCATTGCAAGGAAAAGATCGCATAGTTGATGGAATCGAACGCGAACGTACCAAACTTGAAGAACTTCGCTCGCAATCTGATGTAGTAATTGACACCTCGAACCTCAACGTCCATCAGTTAGAAAAACGCGTCGGTGAGATTTTCTCAGCAGGAATGCTAGATGCGATTCGCATAAATGTTTTATCTTTTGGTTATAAGTACGGAATACCAGTAGATGCTGACCTGGTCCTTGACTGCCGATTCATTCCGAATCCACATTGGATACCTGAACTTCGTCCGCTGACAGGCTTAACCACTGAGGTTTCAAATAAAGTTTTAACAAGTGAAGGCGTATCCGAATTCGTTAAGAGCTATGTCTCTGTCATTCGCCAAATGATGCCGGGCTACCTGCGTGAAGGAAAAAAGTACGTAACCATCGCTATCGGTTGCACTGGTGGAAAACATCGCAGCGTTGCTATTGCGGCAGAAATTGCCCGCCAATTATCTTCTGATCCAAGTGAGATTGATATATCTGCGCATGCCACTCATCGCGATGTTGGTCGTGAATGAGTGGTCGTAGCCCGCGCGTAGTTGCACTCGGTGGTGGTCACGGTTTAGCAGCAACGTTATCTGCGCTGCGTGGAGTCACAACAAATATAACTGCCATTGTTACTGTCGCAGATAACGGTGGATCTAGTGGACGCTTGCGCGATGAGTTCTCAATAATCCCTCCTGGCGATCTGCGCATGGCTCTTGCTGCACTCTGCGCGGATGATGAGTGGGGCCGCAGTTGGGCGCAAATTATGCAATACCGATTCGCAAGCAATGGCCCACTCGATGGTCACGCTGTCGGTAATCTTCTTTTGGCAGCGCTCTGGAATAAAGGCGAAGACCCTGTTGCAGGACTTGATCGTGTGGGATCACTCTTAAAAGTAATTGGTCGAGTGTTACCAATGTCGAAAGAACCTTTAGATATTGAGGCAACGTTCACTAATTCAACTGGAAGATTTATTGTAAAAGGACAAGTTGAAGTCGCTACCGCAAAGGGGCGCTTGGAGTCGCTACGGCTTCATCCCGAAAATCCTGCAGCACTTGAAGAGTCATTACAAGCAATTGAAGAAGCGGATTGGATAGTTATGGGACCCGGTTCTTGGTTCTCTAGCGTCCTACCTCACCTGTTGGTTCCAGAGCAACGTCAAGCAATCATTAATTCGAAGGCTAAGAAAATGATAATTCTCAATCTCGATTCGGCCAGTGCAAATGGACGAACGTTTAATTCAGGAGAATTTGCAGGTTACACCCCACTCGAACATGTAAAAATTCTGCAAGATTATGCCCCTGGGTTGGCCTTTGATTACTTGATTGCAGACGAGAGCCTCGATTTACGTGGAGATGAGATGCAAGAGCATCTTTCAAGTACAGGTGGAGAGTTAATTGCCGCGGATTTACGCGATAACGTGACATTGATTCATCACAGCTCCAAAAAATTGACCTCGCTTTTCGCACACATTGCTGGCAAAACCCTGCTTGGATAAGCCCCATGGCAATGACCGCAGCAGTCAAAGACGAACTAAGTCGTCTCTCAGTAACAAAACCTTGCTGCCGCAAAGCCGAAGTCTCTTCACTTCTGCGATTTGCTGGCGGATTACATATAGCAGCTGGAAAAGTTGTGATCGAAGTTGAACTCGATACATCACAAAGCGCGCGCAGACTTAAAAAAGATATTGCAGATATTTATGGACACGACAGCGATCTAGCAGTTCTATCATCAAGCGGACTTCGCAAAGGGAGTCGTTACGTTGTAAGAGTTATCGAAGCTGGCGATGCACTTGCTCGTCAGACCGGTTTGATCGATAGCAATGGCCGCCCAGTTCGAGGTCTTCCACCACAAGTTGTCGCCGCCAATATTTGTGATGCTGAAGCTGCTTGGCGCGGAGCGTTTATCGCACACGGCTCACTTACTGAACCAGGACGCTCATCTTCACTTGAAATAACTTGTCCAGGTCCGGAAGCAGCGCTGGCGCTAGTCGGTGCGGCTCGGCGCTTGGGAATTACCGCCAAAGCACGAGAAGTTCGTGGCGTTGATCGTGTTGTTATTCGTGACGGAGATGCAATTGGCGTTCTCCTCACCCGCTTAGGCGCTCACGAAAGCGTATTGGCTTGGGAAGAACGACGCATGCGTCGCGAAGTTCGTGCGACTGCAAATCGCTTAGCAAATTTTGATGATGCAAACCTGCGCCGTTCTGCGCGAGCCGCTGTTGCAGCCGCTGCTCGTGTTCAGCGCGCTATGGAAATTTTGGGGCCAACGATTCCAGATCACTTGAAAGAGGCTGGAGAGTTACGCATTAGCCACGGACAAGCGAGCCTAGAAGAACTTGGTTCACTTGCAACACCTCCTATGACTAAAGATGCGATCGCCGGACGTATTCGTCGCCTCTTAGCAATGGCAGATAAACGTGCGGGGGAGCTCGGTATTCCTGATACCGAAGCCGGCCTTTCACCAGATCTTCTCAATTAGTTAATCTGCTTGAGCGTAATTCCTACGCGAAGGTAACTCTTCACGACTGCTAAGATTAGGGACGACCCCAACGATGTGGCAGTTTCATT
Source organism: Bifidobacterium breve (assembly GCA_945869505.1). The sequence goes on along the minus strand of CAMBOZ010000017.1, from coordinate 17,078 downwards.
GCCGTATACCTATCTGGCGCCGTTAATATGGCACCGGGTCCTTACACTTCTAAAGCGAGGTTTTCACGTGATTAATGTTGGAATTAATGGATTTGGACGAATTGGCCGCAACTTCTTCCGCGCCGCTCTGACTAACCCAAATATAAATATCGTAGCGATCAACGATTTAACCGATAACGCTACTTTGGCTCACCTTTTAAAGTATGACTCAATCTTGGGTCGTCTCGGCCTTGAAGTTACATATACCGAAGACACCATAACTGTCGGCGGAAAGACAATGAAGGTATTTGCAGATCGTGATCCAGCGAATCTTCCTTGGACATCAGTTAAAGCAGATATCGTCATTGAATCTACTGGCCACTTCACTAAAGCAGCCGATGCGAAGAAGCACATAACTGCCGGCGCTAAGAAGGTAATCATCTCTGCACCAGCATCTGATGAAGACATCACAATCGTTATGGGCGTAAATCACGATAAGTACGACCCTGCCAACCACCACGTAATCTCTAACGCATCTTGCACAACAAACTGCCTTGCGCCAATGGCTAAGGTACTTCAAGATAACTGGGGAATTGTTAAAGGTTTAATGACAACAATTCACGCTTACACAAATGATCAGGTAATTCTTGACTTCCCTCATAAGGATTTGCGTCGCTCACGTGCAGCAGCGACAAATATGATCCCAACATCGACAGGTGCAGCAAAAGCGATTTCTCTAGTAATGCCAGAGTTAAAGGGCAAACTTGATGGATATGCGATGCGCGTACCAGTGCCAACAGGTTCTGCAACAGATCTCACAGTTGAACTTGCCAAGGAAGCAACTGCAGCAGAGATCAACGCTGCAATGAAAGCGGCAGCTAATGGTGCGCTTAAGGGATACCTTTCATACACCGAAGATCCAATCGTTTCATCAGATATCGTTACCGATCCATCATCTTGTATCTTCGATTCCGGCCTTACAAAGGTAATTGGAAATCAGGTAAAGATTGTTGGCTGGTATGACAACGAATGGGGTTACTCAAACCGTTTGGTTGACCTCGTTGGTCTTGTCGGAAAATCTCTCTAATTTAGATGGGTAATTCTTCAATTAATTCACTGCAAAGTTTTGACGTAGCCGGCAAGCGAGTATTTCTTCGCTGTGATCTCAACGTTCCTTTAAAGGATGGAAAGATCACAGATGATGGACGCATTCGCGCCTCGCTGCCGACTATGAAAACCCTCTTGGCTAATGGTGCAAGTTTGGTAATTGCAGCGCATTTAGGTCGTCCCAAGGGTGAAGCAAAACCAGAACTATCTTTAGCTCCGGTTGCGGCTCGGTTATCAGAATTGCTCGGAAGTCAGGTTATCTTCGCCGGTGCTGTAACGGGACCAGAAGTAACTTCAAAGGCTGGGGCTTTAAAGAGCGGTGAAATTTTATTGCTGGAAAACATTCGCTTCTCTGCTGCGGAAACCTCCAAAGAAGAGTCCGAGCGTTCACTCTTTGCTAATGAATTGGCGAAATTAGCGGACCTGTATGTTGGCGATGGGTTCGGAGCAGTGCACCGAAAGCACGCTTCGGTCTTTGATCTGCCAAAACTTCTGCCACACGTAGCCGGAACTTTAGTTGCGGCTGAAGTTGAAGTTTTAAAGAAGCTAACACAAAATCCAGAGCGCCCGTACGGCGTAGTTCTTGGTGGCGCGAAAGTGTCAGACAAGATTGGAGTTATCTCTAACTTGCTCAGCAAGGTAGATGTAATGGCTATTGGCGGAGGAATGGTCTTCACTTTCCTTGCAGCCCAAGGTAAAGAAATCGGATCTTCACTCGTTGAAAAAGATTTAATTGAGACTGTTCAAGGTTTAATTAAAGAAGCAGCTGCCTCCGGCGTTACTTTAGTTCTGCCCACAGATATCGTGGTGGCCCCTAATTTCGCGGCGGATGCGCCAGCAACTTTGGTTAGCGCAGACTCAATTCCATCAGATCAAATGGGGTTAGATATAGGACCAGTCTCTGCAGAAGCATTTGCAAACGCAATTCGTGGATGCAAGACAGTGTTCTGGAATGGCCCAATGGGCGTATTTGAATTTCCATCTTTTGCCAACGGAACTAAGGTCGTTGCGCAAGCGTTAACGCAAGTCTCTGGGATTTCTGTAGTTGGTGGGGGAGACTCCGCTGCGGCTGTTCGCGCACTTGGTTTTGCAGATACTGACTTCGGATATATCTCAACTGGTGGTGGCGCCTCCTTGGAATACCTAGAAGGCAAGGAACTTCCGGGCTTAACAGCCCTAGATCTCTAATAAAAATCTAAAGATTTAGTATCGTTGCAGTAACTATCAGAAGGAGCAGATCATGCGTAAGCCGTTAATGGCCGGTAACTGGAAGATGAATCTAAATCATCTTGAAGCAATAGCAGTTGCCCAAAAGTTGGTCTATTCCTTAGGTGATAAAGATTACGACGAAGTTGATATCGCGATAATTCCACCATTTACCGACATTCGCTCGATTCAGACTCTGATCGACGGCGATCGCCTTCGCCTTCTCTACGGAGCGCAAGATATTTCGCCAGAAACGAGCGGAGCATTTACCGGTGATATCTCCGGCCATATGTTGGCAAAGTTAGGTTGCACCTTTGTTGTGATCGGTCACTCTGAACGACGTGCAATCCACAAGGAAGATGATTCGTTAGTTAATCGTAAAATAAAGGCCGCTTTAGCCAATGAGTTAACTCCAATTTTCTGCGTGGGCGAAGAACTTTCGATCCGTGAATCAGGCGCTCATGTTTCTCACGTAATCCGCCAAGTGCGCGCAGGTTTAGACGGATTTACAAAACCTGAACTGAAGAAGATTGTGATCGCTTACGAACCAGTTTGGGCAATCGGTACCGGAAAGACTGCAACGCCAGAAGATGCGCAAGAAGTCTGCGCCGCAATTCGTGAAGAGATAGATTCAATTGGGTCTGCAGAAATTGCCTCGAATATGCGCATCCTTTACGGCGGTTCTGTTAAATCTTCAAATATCTCCGAAATTATGAAGCAGACCGATGTTGATGGTGCACTCATCGGGGGAGCGAGCCTAGATCCTGAAGAATTGGCCAAGATCGCCAAGTTCTACGCGGCAGAAAGCGCTTAGGCCCGGTCGGGCATCTAGTATCCTTACGCTCTATCTCCATCCAAAACATTAGGGGTTCTTAATCGTGGCACTAGCTCTCTCAATCTTGTTGGTCATCACATCGCTTGTGATGATCTTGCTTGTTCTGCTCCACAAAGGAAAAGGTTCTGGCCTCTCCGATCTATTCGGTGGCGGAATATCTTCAAATTACGGTGGATCATCCGTAGTTGAGCGAAACCTAGATCGCATCACAATTGTTGTTGGTGGTATTTGGTTCGGCGGCGTTGTCGCGCTAAGTCTTGTTTTGAAGGGTTAATAAATGGCAAGTGCAATTCGTGGAAGTCGTGTTGGCGCTGGCCCAATGGGCGAAGCAGAACGCGGAGATCAGATTGAACGCGCTACCGTTTCCTACTGGTGCGGCAACGGACACGAAGTTCGCCCATCATTTGCTGTAGAAGAAACCGTTGTTATTCCAGCTGAATGGGATTGTCCAAAGTGTGGATTACCTGCTGGTCGCGATCGTAATAATCCGCCTAAGGCAGTAGTTAATATTCCTTACAAGACACATTTAGCTTATGTAAAAGAACGTCGCACTGATACCGAAGGCGCGAAGATCCTAGAAGATGCTCTGCGCAAACTTCGTGGAGATGACGAATAGTTAAAGAGCTTTTGCAACTTTTATAAGTTGAGTGATACCCGCACTTCTTTCTAGCAAGTTAAGGCGAAGGAGCGGGTATTTTCTTGCTCCAAGCGCACGGTAATCACCAACGGCTTGCGCCATCAATAGCGTTCCAAAGGAAAAATCACGACCTGGGACTGCGAAATCCTGACTGATGGCGCCAGTTATTTGTAAGAAGGAACCGTTCTGTTGTCCACCCTTATGGAACTGTCCGGTTGAGTGCAAAAATCTAGGACCCCAACCAAAAGTTACAGGTCGCCCAGATTTCTCTGACAAGATACTTCTAAGTTCAGCCACTGCCGCATCATTTCTGCGATCTAGATAAGCCATAACTGCAAAGTATCCATCTGAATCTGTGGTTGCTATTAAGTTCTTTAACGCAGCAGTGAGAGTATTTCCATCTCCAAAAATTTCTATCTGCTCATCTACGGAAGTTGAAGCTAGTTGGGGTAATTTGTTATCCCACTCCGCTAATACTGCAGACGTTGCCTCTTTAGCTTCAGTTACATTCGGTTGATTAAAGGGATCAACTTTGAGCGCAGCACCCATCAAAGCGGTTACCCACTCCCAAAATAGGAAATGCTCACCAAGTTCTGCATTTACGCTTAAATGCGCGCCTGGTGCGAAAGCGATCGAGAAAGCACCACCACCTTCTGCCTGGCTAAAGCTCTCTGTTGCAATCGGTAAACGTCCCTTTTCATCTTTGCCTGTTGATTCGGCGATTAACTGTTCGATCCAATCTGAGAGTCCTGGAAAACGAGATCCGAGATCAGTAAAGCCCAAGTACTGTTGATTTTGAGTTAACAGTAAGTACGCAACATCTAAAACAACAGTGGGATCACTCATTATTTGCGCGCGGACATCGCCTGCCTGATCTAAAAGTATCGAAGCATCAACTCCCATAAGAGTTGCAGGTGTAAGACCGAAAGCGGTGAGTGCGCTAAAGCGACCGCCTACCATTGGATCAGCGTTGATAACTGTGAATCCTTTGGACCTTACATCTTTATCTAAAGGCGAATCTGGATCTGTCACAAATAACATATGTTGAGTTGGATCTAACTTTGCTTTTCTTAAGTAATCTTCAAAGAAAGCTCGTTGTGAGGCTGTCTCAATTGTTGAACCTGATTTAGAACTAACAATGACTAGTAATTTTTCGGGAGAGCCTGTTAGCGCGTGCGCTAAGTAATCTGGATCAGTTGAATCCAAGATGAAAATCTCTTTACCGTAAGTTTTAGCGATCACTTCTGGCGCCAGAGAAGAACCGCCCATTCCGCACAGAACTAAGTTCTCGTAATCTCTAAACTTCGCGGACACTGCATCGAGTATCGGAAGCAATTGCCTTGAACTCTCATCTAAATCAACCCAATTAAGTCTTACCGCGGCTTCCTTCGCGGCTGCTGGCCCCCAAGTATTTGCATCCTTGTTAGCAACTCTGGGATGGGCATCTGCGAGTGTCAGATAAAGAGGATCTTGACGACTTACCTTACTTAGAGCTGGACCCGATAAAGTAATCATTAATTAAGAGCTGCTTCAATCTTGGCAACAATTGCTTCGGCGCCGAATCCAAATTCAGCAAATAACTTAGTAGCAGAAGCAGAAGCACCGAAGTGTTCGAGTGAGATAGCAATTCCATTATCTCCAATGTACTCACGCCAACCTTGTGCGATACCTGCTTCGATACTTACCTTTAGCTTCGCTGATTTCGGTAGAACGCTTTCTTGGTATGCAGAACTCTCTTGTGCAAACCATTCCAAACAAGGAGCGCTTACGACGCGTACCGCGATCGATTTATCAGCCAGCGCGTTCTGCACGGCAAGTGCAACTGAAACTTCTGAGCCTGTCGCAATGATGACAACCTCGGCGGTGGTTGGTGAGTCCTTGAGAATATAGGCGCCTTTGTTAACTAAGTCTGCTGAACCATGTGTTGAGCGATCAACGACCGGAAGATTCTGACGCGAGAGCAGTAACCCAACTGGTTTGCGGCGAAGCATGATCGCTTTCCAGGCTTCGCGGACTTCATTGGCATCTGCGGGGCGAACTACGGAGAAATTTGGAATCGCGCGCAGCGTTGCTAAGTGTTCGACAGGTTGATGTGTCGGACCATCTTCGCCGAGCCCAATTGAATCGTGGCTCCAGATAAAAATGCTCGGCAGATCCATAATGGCAGATAGTCGAACGGCTGGCCGCATGTAATCACTAAATACTGCGAAAGTTCCACCAAAAGTTTTGGATAATCCGTGAAGTGCAATTCCATTAAGAATGGAACCCATTGCGTGTTCGCGAATACCAAAGTGGATCATTCTTCCGTAAGGATTAGCACCGGCCATCTTGCTACTTGCAGGCAAGAAAGAACCAGCGCCGCTAATTGTGGTGTTGTTGCTTCCGGCTAGATCTGCAGAACCACCCCAAAATTCCGGAAGTGTTTTTGCAAGTGCGGCAATAACCTCACCAGATGCTTTGCGAGTCGCAACATCTTTACCTGCGGGATATTGCGGAAGATCAGCGTCCCAACCTTTAGGTAGGTCACCGCTAACTAAGCGATTCAATAGCGTTGCACGATCTGGATTCGCGCTCTTCCAAGATGCGAATTTTTCATCCCAAGACTTTCGGGAAGATGCGCCTCTGGTTTTAACTTGGCGAACGTGGGCCAGAATTTCCGCGGGCATCGCAAAATGCTCTTCCGGATCTAAGCCCAATAACTTCTTAGTTTCAGCAATTTCTTCTGCGCCAAGAGCGGAACCATGGGATTCGGCAGTGTTTCGCGCTTTAGGTGCAGGCCAAGCGATGATGGATTGCATACGAATTAGCGTCGGCCTGACCGTCTCTTTTTTTGCGGCAATCATCGCCGCATCCACCGCAATTAGATCAACGTTGCCATCACTTGCTGCTGCAACATCTATAACGTTCCAACCGTATGCGCGGTAGCGAGCGGAGACATCTTCGGTGAATGCAATGTGAGTATCACCTTCGATTGAAATGCGGTTATCGTCATAAATTACTTTTAAATTACCAAGCTCTTGTGTTCCAGCCAGCGATGAGGCTTCGCTGCTTACACCTTCTTGTAGATCTCCATCTGAACAGAGAACCCAAATATTATGATCAAAGAGTGATGAATTTGCTGCGGCATCTGGATCTAATAAACCACGTTCGTAACGCGACGCCATTGCCATACCAACTGCTGTTGCAACGCCCGCGCCCAATGGACCCGTCGTCATTTCAACGCCAGCAGTGTGTCCATATTCAGGATGACCCGGAGTTAGTGAGTTCCAGGTACGGAAAGTTTTCAAATCTTCCATTTCAAGCCCATAGCCGCTGAAGAATAATTGGGTGTAGAGAGTAAGTGATGAATGTCCGCAAGAGAGAACGAAACGATCGCGACCTAACCATTTTGGATCTGATGGATCGTGATTTAAATGGCGTTGAAATAAGTTATAGGCAACTGGTGCAAGCGACATTGCAGTTCCAGGATGACCGTGGCCAGCGTTTTGAACCGCATCCATTGCAAGGGCGCGAGCATATGTAACGGCGCGATCATCGTATTCTGACCAGTTATCTAAAGTATGCATCAAGAACTTTCTCCCGCATTAGGTGTTTGAGTACGGTTCGGGGAAGTTGTTACAGCTAATCGCAGACGCCAGGCTGAGATCCAAACTAGCGTTGATCCTAAGAGGTGTGCAGCGACGAGTATTTCAGGTATTCCCGTGAAATATTGGATATAACCAATCGCGCCTTGTGCTAGAGAGATTGCGACAAAGATTAAAATTCGGCGCTTATGTATTGGATTGGAACGAGCGGCAACATAGAGAGCTAGCGTCAGTCCCAGAAGTGCGATAACCGCCTCGGCGTGGATCGATGCAACGGTTCGGATATCAAAACCAAAGCGGCGTGAATCTTCATCACCGGCATGAGGTCCACTGCCAGTTACCAGAGTGCCCAAAGCAATCACCAGGAAGGTTAGATAGATATGCGCTCTCGAAAGATTTGCCGTCATTTTTTCGGCATTCTTTATTCGGATAACACCATTTTCTCGACGGTCATATAGAGAAGTGGCGCCTCCGATCAAAATAATTGAAAGCAAAAGGTGTCCTGCTACGGGCAATGGATGTAAATCTGTTAGAACGGTAATCCCACCAAGTACGCCTTGACCTAGAATTCCCAAAACCTGACCGAGTGCTAACAAGCGTAAATCTTTGCGCTTCTTAAACAGCACGTGAACCAGAACTGCGAGCGCAACTGCGATTAGTGCGAAGGTCAACAATCTATTTCCGAATTCAATCCAAGCGTGCAATTGACCCTCGGCTTGATTGGGGACGGGGGTGTACGAACCGGGCGTGCATTCTGGCCAAGTTGGACACCCCAGCCCTGATCCAGTTAGGCGCACAGCTCCGCCGGTTAAAACCAGCCCCGCCTGCAAAACGAGCAAAGCTCCGTAAAGGGCGCGGCGCAATTTCATGGCCTAAGACTAGGACCTTCGCAACGCGCCCTGAGTGGAAAGCGCGAGCGAATTACGACACAATACTGTTGTGAAAATAACTGGAGGGCCTGCCCTAAAGAGCATCGACGATCCGCGTACTCGCGATGCCGTCGCCCGCTCCATTCTGGAAAATGGGCCATCCACCGCGGCAGCCCTTGGAGAACGTTTGGGTTTAACGCCAGCTGGAATTCGACGCCATTTAGATTTACTCACCGCCGATGGAATTTTAGAAGCGCGTGAACCACGAATTTCCTCTACCCGTGGCCGCGGTCGACCTTCGAAAGTTTTTGTTATGACCGATTCCGGTCGCGAAAAGTTTGAACATTCTTACGACGATCTTGCAGTCGCCGCACTTAAGTTTATGTCGGCACAATCTGGCGAACACCTAGTAACTGCTTTCGCAAAATCTCGCGCTGACGATATAGAGCGCAAGGGTGCAATTGCAATTGCGAAGAGTTCAAACAAGTTAGATGCTTTAGCTTCATTCTTAACTGAACAAGGTTACGCCGCAAGCGTTGGACCACGTGCCACTGGTGAAGAACTCTGTCAGCACCATTGCCCAATCGCGCACGTAGCATCTGAATTTCCCCAACTCTGCGAGGCAGAAACCGAAGCCTTCTCTAAGTTGCTTGGCACACACGTACAACGTCTAGCCACTATTGCCCACGGTGATGGTGTTTGCACTACCTACATCCCAAATATGAGTAAGAAACAACCACTAACAGCCGGAAAGGCGCGGTCATGACAACTGCACACCCAGAACTAGACGGACTTGGAAATTACGAATACGGCTGGTCTGACGGAAATGACGCCGGCGCTAATTCACGCCGCGGAATTAACGACGAAGTTGTTCGCGACATCTCTTCAAAGAAGAGCGAACCACAATGGATGCTAGATATGCGCCTAAAGGGTTTAGCGTTATTTGAAAAGAAGCCAATGCCATCATGGGGATCAGATCTCACCGGAATCTTCTTCGACACAATCAAATATTTCGTTCGCTCAACTGAAAAGCAGGCAGCGACTTGGGATGACCTTCCAGATGAAATTAAAAATACCTACGATCGTTTAGGTATTCCGGAAGCCGAAAAACAACGACTCGTTTCTGGCGTTGCAGCACAGTACGAGTCAGAAGTTGTTTATCACTCAATCCGTGAGGACCTCGAAAAACAAGGGGTTATTTTCCTTGATACTGATAGCGGGCTAAAGCAGCACCCAGAGCTCTTCAAAGAGTATTTTGGTTCTGTTATCCCAGTCGGCGACAATAAATTTGCTGCGCTAAATACAGCTGCCTGGTCAGGTGGATCATTTATTTATGTACCTAAAGGCGTTCATGTAGATATTCCATTGCAAGCATATTTCCGCATCAACACCGAAAATATGGGTCAGTTTGAACGCACGCTGATCATTGCGGATGAGGACTCTTACATTCACTACGTTGAAGGCTGTACAGCACCCATCTATAAATCAGATTCACTTCACTCTGCAGTCGTTGAAATCATTGTTAAAAAAGGTGCACGCGTTCGTTACACCACTATTCAAAACTGGTCTAACAACGTTTACAACTTGGTTACCAAGCGGGCAACCTGCGCTGAAGGTGCAACGATGGAATGGGTCGATGGCAATATCGGCTCAAAGGTAACAATGAAATACCCAGCTGTTATGTTGATGGGACCACATGCAAAAGGTGAAACGTTATCTCTTGCTTTCGCCGGTCCTGGACAGCACCAAGACTCTGGAGCCAAGATGGTTCACGCCGCTCCTTACACATCTTCATCAGTTATCTCTAAGTCAGTGGCACGTGGTGGAGGACGCACGTCGTATCGCGGACTTGTACAAGTTCAAGAAGGTGCACACCACTCAAAGAGCACGGTTAAGTGCGACGCGCTCTTGGTGGATACGATTTCGCGATCTGATACATACCCTTATGTAGATATTCGCGAAGACGATGTCTCGATGGGTCACGAAGCGACTGTTTCAAAGATCAGTGATGATCAACTCTTCTACTTAATGTCTCGTGGATTAACTGAAGATGAAGCGATGGCGATGATCGTCCGCGGCTTTATCGAACCTATCGCTCGCGAACTTCCTATGGAGTACGCCCTTGAATTAAACCGCTTAATCGAATTGCAAATGGAAGGCGCTGTTGGTTAATGACAACCCTTACTACCAATTACCTAACGCCAACCGGGCGTGAAGAGGCCTGGCGCTTTACACCGTTAAAGCGTTTAGGCGGTCTTCACGATGGCACTGCAGTAATTGCAGATCGTCACTCGCTTTCACTCGGTTCGGCATCTGTTGCGGGAGTGTCATTTGCTCTGGTTTCAGCATCTGATGCCACACCAATTTCTGAGAGCGATGATGTAATCGTTGCCCGAATCCGTGATTTCGCAAGTCAGGTTTCGGTTTTAACTATCGCTGCTAATACAGAAGTTGCAGAACCAATATTTCTAAAGCGCTCTGCTGGCGCTCTAGACACGGCAGAATTTTCGCGCGTCTTAATTCGTGTTGAAAACCATGCTCGCGCTACGGTAATTATTGAGAACTCTGGCGATACGCATTTAGCAGAGGACTTGGAAATTTCAGTAGCACCGGGTGCCAGCCTGACTTTGGTTTCTCTGCAGGAGTGGGGCAGCAAGAGCATTCACGCTGGTCGCCAACACGCCGTTGTTGATCGTGATGCCTCATTCAAATCCATCATCGTCACAATCGGTGGTTCGCTAGTAAGACTCTTGCCAACAGTTGAATTTTCCGCACCTGGCGCTTCCTGTGAATTACTTGGTGTTTACTTTGCGACTTCCGGTCAGTTCTTCGAACATCGCATGTTTGTGGACCACAAAGTTCCTAATGCGAAATCTCGAGTTAACTACAAAGGTGCGCTAGCTGGGGATCAAGCACACACCGTCTGGATCGGCGATGTATTTATTCGCGCCGCCGCAGAAGGAACCGATACCTATGAATTAAATCGCAACCTTTTGCTCTCTGATGGCGCGCGCGCAGATTCTGTTCCTAACCTGGAAATTGAAACAGGTGAGATTGTCGGAGCGGGCCACGCAAGCACTACGGGGCGCTTCGATGATGAGCAGCTCTTCTATTTAATGTCTCGTGGAATCACTTTGGCTGATGCCCGACGTTTGGTTGTGCGCGGATTCTTTAACGAGATCGTTTCCGAAATTGGCAATGAAGAGATTCAAACGCGCCTTATGGATCGTATTGACTCAGAACTTGCTAAGGCGGGTGCTTGATGAGCGACCTATCTTTCGCTTCGCTAACAGCGGGCAAGCCAGTAAAAATCGAGAAGGATGGACGCTCAATTTGTGTGGCAAGGGTCGGCGATCAAGTTTTCGCAGTCGATGACATCTGCTCGCACTCTGATGCATCGCTCTCAGAAGGTGACATCACAGATTTCAAAATTGAGTGCTGGTTGCATGGCGCTGAATTTGATTTACGAACCGGGGAAGCACTTACGCCTCCTGCGGTTGCACCAATAAAAGTTTATTCAGTAATCGTTGACGGAGACTCCGTCACGGTAGAAGCGTAGTTAGGTAATTCGATGAGTACATTAGAAATTCGCGGCTTAAAGGTTTCTGTAGATACCGAAAATGGTGCAGTAGAAATTCTTAAAGGTGTAGACCTCACAATTAAGTCAGGCGAAACACACGCCATCATGGGCCCTAACGGTTCAGGTAAATCAACTCTTGCTTACTCAATTGCAGGACATCCCAAGTACAACATCACTGGTGGCACCGTGACCCTGGATGGCGCAGATGTTCTTGAGATGACCGTCGACGAACGTGCCAAGGCTGGCCTCTTCTTGGCGATGCAATACCCAGTTGAAGTTCCTGGGGTATCAGTTTCTAACTTCCTTCGCACAGCAGCAACCGCACTTCGCGGTGAAGCTCCAAAGCTACGCACCTGGGTTGGCGAAGTTAAGGACGCTATGCAAGCGCTCAGCATGGATCCTTCATTTGCACAGCGCAACGTAAACGAAGGTTTCTCGGGTGGCGAAAAGAAGCGTCACGAAATCATGCAACTCGAACTATTGAAACCAAAAATTGCAATTCTTGATGAAACAGATTCGGGTCTTGACGTAGATGCGCTACGCATCGTTTCAGAAGGCGTTAATCGCGCAAAAGAAAGCAATAATATTGGGGTGGTTCTAATTACCCACTACACCCGAATTTTGCGCTACATCAAACCGGATTTCGTACACGTCTTCGCTAATGGCAAGATCGTTGAAGAAGGCGGACCAGAGCTGGCCGATAAGTTGGAAGCTAACGGTTATGCGGAGTACGTCACCGCGTAATTTGTTATGACCTTTGACCCACTAGTAATTCGGAAGGATTTTCCGATCTTTGATCGGAGCATTCGCGACGGAAAACGGTTGGTTTATCTCGATAGCGGCGCTACAAGTCAAAAGCCTGCGGTGGTTATTGAGGCTGAATCTAATTTCTATCGCAACCATAACGCTGCCGCGCATCGTGGCGCACATCAGTTGGCTGAGGAAGCAACGGAAGCAATTGAATCAGCAAGAGAAGTGGTTGCTAATTTTCTGGGCGGTGCCGTTGATGAAATTGTTTTCACCAAGCATTCAACTGAAGCACTTAATCTTCTAGCGTATTCAATCGGCAATTCCCCAGTCGGAAATAGATTTCATCTCCAAGCCGGCGACGAGATTGTCGTATCCGAGATGGAACATCACGCTAATTTGATTCCTTGGCAACAACTTGCAAAGCGAACTGGCGCAGTTCTTAAATGGTTTGAAGTAACCCCTGACGGACGCTTAGATCTTTCAAATATAGATGCAGTGATTACAAATCGTACGAAGATTGTGGCTTTAACTCATCAATCCAACGTACTTGGCACAATCAATCCTCTGACTGACTTGGTTAAACGCACTCACCAAGTCGGTGCGATTTTCATACTTGATGCGTGTCAATCAGTGCCCCATATGCCAGTCAATGTTGGTGCACTTGATATTGATTTCCTAGTTTTTTCCGGACATAAAGCGGTTGGCCCAACTGGCGTCGGCGTTCTTTGGGGTCGTGCAAACCTGCTTGATGAACTCCCACCATTTCTCTTCGGTGGTTCTATGATCGAAAGCGTCACAATGACTGATGCCACCTGGGCACCAGCGCCGCGCAAATTTGAACCAGGTGTACCAAATATGGCGCAGATCGTTGGATTGGGAAGCGCTTTAAATTATTTAACGGCAATCGGAATGCAGAATATTCATAACCATGAGATTGCAATCACCGAATATGCGATATCTAAATTGCAGGAAATCCAAGATCTTAAAATTGTTGGTCCGGTAGATATGAATCTGCGCGGGGGAGCGGTTTCATTCACTTTAGGGGATATTCACCCACATGACCTTGGCCAGTTCTTAGATAACTCAGGAATAGCAGTTCGCACAGGGCATCACTGCGCTTGGCCACTGACTCGCAAGATGGGCGTTCCCGCAACGACCCGTGCCTCTTTCTATCTCTACAACACTTTGGCGGATATAGACGTCCTTGTTGACGGTGTTCGCGATGCGCAGAAATACTTCGGCTAATGCAATTAGATAACCTTTATCAAGAAGTGATTTTAGATCACTACAAGCGCCCTCAAAATAAGAAGCTCTCAGCGAATTATGATGCACAGGTTCATCACGTTAATCCTTCTTGTGGCGATGAAATAGATCTGAATTTAACGATCACGGATGGAACGATCAGCAATATCTCCTGGGATGGGATCGGTTGCTCAATTTCACAAGCAAGTGTTTCGATCCTCACAGATTTATTAATCGGCAAGAAGATCGACGAGGCGTATTCCATCTTTGATCACTTCGTTGCACTTATGCAGAGCAAGGGGACCGTTTCAGGTGATGAAGCGGTGTTGGAAGATGCAATCGCCCTCGCCGGTGTCTCGAAATACCCGGCTCGAATAAAGTGTGCGCTCTTGGGTTGGATGGCCTTTAAAGATGCCAGTGTTCAGGCTCAATCTAAATCTAAACTAGACTAATAAGCAGAAGAGAGAGGGCCAATAATGGTTGCTGCAGTTGATGATGTAACAGAGGCGATGAAGGATGTTGTTGATCCTGAACTCGGAATCAATGTTGTTGACCTCGGTTTAATCTACGACGTAATGGTCGACGATAACAATATCGCCGTTTTAAATATGACTTTAACTTCAGCGGCTTGCCCATTGCAGGATGTGATTGAGGATCAAACTCGTCAAGCGCTAGCTCCACTTACTTCTGATGTAAAAATCAATTGGGTGTGGATGCCGCCCTGGGGTCCCGATAAGATCACCGATGATGGGCGCGAGCAGTTACGCGCATTAGGATTTACTGTTTAAGGTTTTCTTTATCTCTACGAATCGGGGTTTCAAGTGTCCATGCACGCTGGCTGGATGGCGCTAAGAACTCTAAGTTCTGATCAATCTGTAAAGAACGCAAAGCTACGTCCGGGAACGCTAAAACGCATATTCACTTACGCGATTCCCTATAAATCAACTTTCGCACTCTTTCTTTTCTGTCTTATCGCCGATGCGATATTGACGGTTGCCACCCCGCTATTACTGCGCGAACTGATCGATCAAGGTGTAATTCCAAAAGACCGAACTGTCGTAACAACTATGGCGGTTGCCGTCGCCGTGTTGGCGATATTAACCGCAGTAATAAATATCGTTGTCCGTTGGATCTCTGCCAAAATCGGCGAAGGTTTGATTTACGATTTACGTTCACAAGTTTTCCGCCACGTGCAAGAGCAGTCAATTGCATTTTTCACGCGCACTCAGACTGGTGCCTTGATAACCCGAATCAACTCTGATGTTATTGGCGCACAGCGTGCTTTCACTTCTACTTTTTCAGGGTTAATCAGCAATGTGCTAACGCTTATCCTGGTTGTCGGAACAATGTTGGCGCTAAGTTGGCAAATTACCGTTGCTTCACTTCTGCTACTTCCAGTTTTCTTAGCTCCAACTAAATGGATCGGTGCCCGCTTACAGGGATATACGCGCGATTCATTCGAAATCAACGGGGAAATGTCTTCCACTATGACCGAGCGGTTCAATGTTTCTGGCGCTCTTCTGGTGAAGTTATATGGAGATTTAGATGAGGAGTCAAAGGTTTTCAAAAAGAAAGCCCGCAAAGTTGCTGATCTTGGTATCTCTATGGCGATGCTCAATACATTCTTTTTCATCGCACTGATCAGTATTGCAGCGCTTGCCACGGCGATCGCCTACGGAATTGGTGGCCATCTGGCTATTGATGGTGCTATTACCGTTGGAAGTCTGATCGCCATCACAACGCTTTTGGCCCGTTTATACGGTCCTCTAGTCGCGTTAGCGACAGTGCGAGTTGATGTTATGGGTGCATTGGTTTCTTTCGAGCGCGTATTTGAGGTTTTAGATCTAGAGCCTATGGTGCAGGAAAAACCGAACGCTAAAGTTTTAAAAAGCAGAACGCCAGAAATTGAATTTAGCGATGTTCGTTTTACCTATCCAAATGCACAACAGATTTCTCTAGCATCTCTTGAATCTGCCTCATTGCCGGAAATCAAAGATAGCGAAGAGATATTAAAGGGGATATCTTTCACCGCAAAACCTGGATCTGTGACCGCACTTGTTGGTCCATCGGGTGCAGGTAAAACAACAATCAGCGCACTTTTGCCGCGACTCTACGATGTGACATCAGGGTCTATCAAAATCGACGGAAATGATCTTAGAGATTTATCGCTTACCTCTCTGCGCGATTCAATAGGAGTGGTAATGCAGGATTCGCATTTATTTCACGACACGATCACTGCGAATTTACGTTATGCGAAATCCGATGCATCACTTGAGGAGATGAAAGCAGCATGCCAGGCAGCGCAAATCTGGGATCTGATTTCCTCACTTCCTAATGGTTTGGAAACGATGGTCGGAGAACGCGGTCACCGTCTCTCTGGTGGAGAAAAGCAACGTCTAGCCATCGCAAGATTGCTATTGAAATCTCCAAGCATCGTAATTTTGGATGAGGCAACCGCGCATTTGGATTCCGAGAATGAAGAGTTAGTTCAAACTGCTCTCGCTAGCGCCTTACAGGGACGAACCAGCATCGTAATCGCCCATCGCTTGAGCACAGTGATGAGCGCCGACCAGATTATTGTTTTGGAAAATGGTTTGATTCGCGAACGCGGAAAGCACGAAGAGTTGGTCCGAGCGGGAGGGCTCTATTCAGAACTCTTTGCTCGTCAGGATCTGACCACGTCTAATTAATATTCGCCCATAAACGAATAGTCCCGCGAAAAATACCCACTGAAATGAATATGCCAAGTGGGGTCCATCGCTGAGTTCTGGAACTTGTGCTGGTGCCTCGGGAGTTAATGAATCTGCTGACCCGCTGATTAAATCTAGATAAAACCCTTCACTTTCAAAACCTGTTTGCGCATTTAACTTAGAGATCATGCCAGCGCCTGAATTCGGTAGAGCAAAAAATGCACCGACCGGCAGTGAGCGATCCAATCTAACTCTTCCTAAAATCGAAACTGGCTCATCGGGCACCTCGGTTACAGTCGGAGCGGTCTGTGCATCTTTGCCCGCTTTAACCCAACCGCGATCAATCCAAATGAACCTGCCATCAGATAATTTAAATCTGGTCAAAACTTCATATCCGTACACACCTTCGAAGTATCTATTCTTCAAAAGAATCTGCTCGTCGGAAGTAAAAGAGCCTGATGCCTTTACCGTTCGCCATTCGTAGGAAGCGATTTCAGAGTCTTTCCCGGAAGTGATATCACTAATTTCTAGCGGGGATAAGGTCAGCTGGGATTCAATTCGGGCGTTGCGATCTTGGCGATCTATTCCTCTTTGGAATT
>CAMBOZ010000016.1 GCA_945869505.1 Bifidobacterium breve | reverse complement strand
GGGGTTACCTACTCCTACGCAGGAACTAGTGGAACTACCTATGGACCAAGTGCAACAGCGCCAGTGCTGCCAGGAACCTATTCAATTACGCCATCAGCTGCCACATTCTCAACTGGAGCTAGCAGCAACTACACAACAATTACCTATGTTGCAGGAACTTGGAC
This sequence comes from Bifidobacterium breve, assembly GCA_945869505.1. The sequence continues at coordinate 20,533 of CAMBOZ010000016.1, read as the reverse complement.
TATTAATAGGGCGGGATTGGTTGTTACTGCGACATCTCAGATCAGTGTGGTTTACGGTTCTGCGATTACTGAGACATTTACCGCGAGTGGTCTTAACGCAGCAGATTCCATCTCTGCAATCACCTACACCTACTCAGGTTCTGGCGCGACCATTTATGGACCAACTGCTACTGCACCTAGGGCGGTCGGAACATATACGCTCACACCCTCTGCGGCGAGTTTTGCTAGTGCGGGCAGTGCTGCAAAGTACGGGTCAATTAGTTATTCACCTGGTTCAATATCAATCGTTAAGGCCCCTGTCCAACTCGTTCCCGAAACCGTCACTGTCGTTTATGGTTCTGCTTTACCAACACTGACCTTCACTGTTACAGGGCTTCAGTACACCGAGTCTTTATCTTCGCTTCCTGGATATGTAACTCCAACTTGTTCTTCAACCTACACGCTAAGCACCCAGGTGGCGCTCTCACCGGTGGCGATCACATGTTCAGGTGGATCTGCAAATAACTACACATTTACAACTGGTTCAGTAAATGGCGTTACAATCACCAAACGTCCTCTCGCGATAACAGGAACTTCCATCGCAACTCGTGCTTACAACGGAACGACTTCGCCAGGTGCCGTAACGGTTGGAACTGTTTCGGGATACGCAACTGGAGAGTCCTTACCAATCGCCGCCAGTGCAGCGAATTACTCCTCAGAGTCAACCGGAACCTACTCCACCACAGTTACCTACACGCTTTCTAATAATGCTGACAGCTCTAAGGGATTGGCAAACAACTACTCAATCGGAACATCTACGGTTACGGGCCAGATCGTCAATGCCCAGCCAGGGTTTAACGTTTCGATAAGCCAAGGCGTGACTTCAGCTTTTGCCATCAATTACGGAAGTTCTGAGACGTTAACTATCACCGCCACGACGGCAACAGCAGGAACCATTAACTTTAAAGTAAGCGTCAATGGAGCAACCGCAACTGACATATCCGGTTGTAGCGCAATTACCATTGCGTCGGGAGCCGCTGTTTGCCCTTGGGTTAATCCAACTGTCGGCAAGATCAGAATCACGATTTCTCTGACGGCAACTAACGCGAACGAAGCAGTAGATCCGAAAATAATCGACACAATTGTGGTGGCGAAACCGTTTATTACGAGTTTCCAGATCAGAGGTCAATCAGGAGTCACTACCGGAGCCCCTGGTTCTGTAGTCGTAATCACAGGTGGAAACTTCACGGGGATAACTGATATCATATTTGGTTCGGTCTCTGCTGAGAAAACTTTCCGCGCATCAGCAACTCAAGCAACGGTAACGGTGCCTTTTGGAGCCACCACAGGACCGATTACGATAACGACGTTGCTAGGTGGATCAGGAGTTAGTGCAACTAACTTTACAGTTACAGGCTAGTTATTTTTAGAGGCCGATAATTGTAAATATAGAGCCTATGAACGGAAATACTCCAAGTAACTTACCCGAGACTTTTTCATTTGGCACAGTGAGAATCAAATCTCCTGTTTGCACGACAAAATCTTCTTTTTCAATGGTTCGCACGATGCCAATTGCTGGGCTCTTAGATTTCTCATCTAATCTAATAACAACTTTATCTCCAACTTGAAAAGTGTCAGAGTGTTTATATGCAACCAAACTAGTGTTGGCCTCACCAGCAGCGCTGCGCAGACCTGATTTTGGATGTGCAACTCTAAAGCCAAAGAGAGTAAAAATGAGGCCGACAATTACCAAGTAGATAATAGGGCGCGCTACTCGACTCAATTCGACCTCCATCCTTAATCATTAAAACCTTGCAATATTCTAAGCGAGGTTAGTCGGAAAGTTAGGCTTTTGCCCTGGAATTGCCGTTCTTGGCCTTCCTTTTATTTGTTTTCGGCTCTTTGCTAGTCGTTTTTGGTGAAACCCTAGGTTTGGATCCTGAAGGTAGAGCAAGAGTTTTCTTAGCGCTGTTGGACTTGATGTTATCGAGCCAGGCCTGAACGTCATCTTCAATTGCTTCAACCGGCTTAGATAATTTCTTACCTTCTGATTTACCAGAAATCAAAGCCTTTACCTTTAACAATAAAGTTTTAACTGCATCCTTTAATTTTCTATAGATCTGAAGTAAGAACCAAATCCAGTATTTAACTGAGCGTTTATCAACAACCATCTCTTCTTCAGAATCAGGTGCGTTTACAGTACCTTCAGAATCACTTGAGCTCATACCGAGCATGAGTCGGTTTGTACGTGAGTCAGGACGACCTGTACCGCGCCAAGTTGCGACCTCAATAACTGTGCCATGGGACATTTTTCCGACCAACAACTTTTGTCCATCAGGTAGGTCAATTACCAAAACCGAATCAGAACTTGGGAGTGGAAGAGAGGTGACAACTGGTGCAGTAGTTTCTTCATTCTTTCGCGCCAAGGCTCTCTCCTCTCCATGTCTCAATAAATTCTAGAGGGTTATCGTAACAGCATTCATTGAGGCGTTCTACGTTACATAATCTCAAATCCAACCCAATCACTGAGATCCCTAGTGCCAACATCGCCTAAAAGAATGCTGGGGCGGGATGCACCGCTTGAATTGGTCCTAGAACAGGTTGCTGATGACAGAACTGCAAATGCGTTCGTTGTCAGAGTGGTTGGGTTTGCGCCAAGGCCGGGTTCAGATGCAGTCAGAGGATGCTCGCATATAACAATGTCTCCAAGAGCGTAATTCGATGAAGGAACATATATCGGACCAGTTGTTTTAATCTTGAAATAGAGTTTTAGAGTGGCGCCAATACACGCGCCGTCGACACCGGTAACGCTAACTTGATTTAAGAAAAAGTCAGTTCCAGACCAACGTGTTGGAAATGTAAATCCAACCGTTGCATCTGCATCACATGTTCCGATTTGGACTTTGCCTTGGCCGAAGGTAAAGGTGGTTCCACCAGAACCTCCTGAACCGCTTCCTGCGACGCCGTTACATGCATAAGTTGTGGATCCAGCTGTGACAAATTTAGTTCCACCATTACCGCTACATTCAGATGTTCCGTTAGCAACAACTATTGCTAAAACAGTGGCACCACTTGCTCCTGCTGGCCCTGCGGGACCACGTGCTCCTGCTGGCCCTGGCGCACCAGCAACGCCTGGCGTACCAGTAGTTCCTGCTATGCCGGGAATTCCTTGCGGACCTATCGGACCAGGTGCGCCATCAATTCCATCTCTACCATCTTGACCATTCATACCAATAAAACCGTCACGGCCAGCAACACCTACTGGTCCTGGTTCACCTTGCGGCCCGACCAGTAAAGCCAAAACTTGATTTAAGTTTGCATCACCTGCTGGCGTTGAACCAAGGAAGAAGTTCCTAATTGTGAGCGGCTGATCAGTATCTGCATATGCCACGCCCATCTTTGTGAAAGTTAAGATAACAAGAATCGCTACTAGCTTCTTCACTTGTTACCCTCAATCATCTTTGCGTTCGAACCCGAATCAGCGGCAAAGGAAATTATAGAGTGAATGATTACGGGTAAGAGCCCCAGGAAGATGAAAAGTACTGGACTAGATCCGGCTATGACAGGGAATCTCTCCAATAGCTTTATGACTGCAAATACAGCTGATACCGAAAGGAAAATTTCGACTAAATGATTTCTCTTTACTTTAGTGAAGACATAAAGCCATGGAGCTGTGGGGCGGACTTGAAGAAGTATTAAAGGCACGCAAATCAGCGCCGCCAGCCCTAGAGATATCAAACCTTTTGCAGTCCAGATATACATGAGGATTGATACATATATATAGGTGGCGGCTGCAGAAGCTGGGGAAACTAGCCTTCCGATGTATAGGTCAACCTGCTCTACAGCGCTAACTTTGGCACGAGCGCTGAAACGTTGAGTTGAAAGGATCGACTCAAGAAACCTTGCGGCCCATACCGCTGAGATCAACAAAACCTCAAGACTTAAGGTTGACTGCGTTGATCCGTTGATCGATCTGTAAATAAGAAAGATGTAATGAACCATAACAAAAGGAGAGACCCAATTGAAAACAAAAGAAGTAATCGAATGGCTAATTTGTCCATTGATTTTCCCGGAGACCAAAGAGGAAAAGTAAGCGCTAATCAGAGCCGGTAAGAAGAAAAGAAGTGATATTGAAATAGTAGATATAACTGCCGAAATTGAGAATTCAGGCAACAACCAAAGGCGAATAGCAAAAAAGGATACAGCGGCGATCAAGCCAGAGAAAATATCAAGCGAACCTAAGAACGTTACCGCTATGAAGAGCAAGACAACATATCCGGCAATATCGAATACTGACGATTGGCTTGTTGCAAAACCAAATCCACCACCGAGGGCCAGAGTTAATCCGGGAAGAACGGCCCAAACCCAAGGAAGGTGGCTATGCAAACCCTTTGAATCAGATTTCAATAAGACTTTGAAGAAACTTTCTGGGATTTGTTCATAAACTTGAATTCGCAGTTTCTCGAACGGTACGAATTTATGAACATATTCAATGTAATGCTCGGAAGGTTCACCATTTAAATATCTTTCCTTCGGCCCCGTTGAATACAGCAAAGAAACCTTCCGATAAGCATCTCCCCTGAGCGCGCTTAGCGCTGTGAACCACAGGGCTAGAGCTAGGAGAATAAAGAGAAGATCACCAGGTATTTTTGTAATCTCATAACGTTGCATTTCAATGATTTGAACCGCGGCAACGAGAGTTTCTGGGCCAACTTCGCCTTCGGTAACTATTGAGTATGCACCAGGTGCAAGATCCCGCGGAACGTTAAGGCTGTAGACAATGAACCCATTGGTATTTGCGCTTGATCCTGATAGCTCAATGGATTGATCCGCTTGCGACTTTAAGTAAACCTTCCAACCGTTAGAAGTTTCACCACCACCTAATACAACGCTTTGAACCTTACCCTTTTCCCAAGTCAACAATGGAATATCTTGGGCATTGGCAGGTGCCACGCCCAAAACCAGAAATATGGCTAGGAAAGCAGATGAGAAAAGCTTTTTATTATTTTTCATTCCGAAGCGCATCGATCACGAGCCAGAATCCAAAAATGCTTGGGACAAGGACGAGCAGCCCTCTTGGTGTCAATAGTTTGCCAATAATTGGAATGGTATAAAAAACAACGCCGCTGATGTCGGCCAGCGTTGGCTGCTGAGTATCTGGTGCTGGATTGTTATCGCCCTTCATCACAAATCCACTCTGGGCGTCACCCGACATGATTCGGTGAGTGAAGCTGGCAACTGCGGTTCCGTCAAATCTCCGGCCTGTATAGGTAACTATGTCCCCGACTTTCGGAGGTAGGCGCTCGGGGTTAAGGCTCAAGACTATGTCGCCAGGATTAATTGTTGGCTGCATAGATTCAGTTAAAACAATTCGCGCCTTGGTAATTCCAGCGAATGAGAGAACGGAAAATGTAAGCATTACGGTGACAAACACGTACCCGACTAGTTTAATGCTTCGAGCAATTTGGATTTTGAATTTATCCGAACCTTGCACTACCCGCTCTTTCGGAGCCTGCACAAAGTGGCGGGCTTTGCTTTCAAAAGTCTTATCTGATGTAACGAGAACTGTCTGTTCGCCCTTCTCGCCAGAAACAGTTACGAGGACGTATTTCTCAGGCTCAGGGTTTTCATCAGTGATCCAAATATCGGGTTCGTTTGGGTCTTCAAATACGCGGCGAAACTTTGGCATTTGCCAGACCCCTTTCAAAGTATCTAATTACTTAAAGTATAAATAGAGAAACCTGGTTTGGGTACGAATACCCAAACCAGGCTCTCATCAAACCGCGCAATTTAGCTTAGTTAGAGTTTGCTCCCTGAACTTCGCTGCTTTCCAAAGTGATTCGAGTAACCGTACCTGAGATCTTCAAGCCAGTAACTGTGAAGTAACCCGGATCAACTGTTCCAGTAGCAACCGTGGTGGCGTTAGAACTAAATCCACCGGCACCAGTGATACCCGCGAAACTTGACTTGTAAGTGAATGTTCCGGCAGCAGCTACTGTTGAAGAATCCGGAATTTCAACTTGAACATACTCTTGAGTTGCGGCCGAGTTAACTTTAAGCGCGCCTCCGTTAGAGTCGTATGCTCGAAGAGTAAGTCTCTTGTTCAAGCAACCAGCACCGGCTGTAGCCGTATCTGAGCCGTTGGATTTAATTCCAATTTCTTGAAGTGTGATAGAGGAAACGCTGAAAGTAGATGTTGATGAATCGAAACTTGAGGCTGGAAGAATCTTGATAGTCGCATCACAAGCAGCTGTTGTTACAACGCCTTGACCGAATTCAACGCTTCCGCCTGTGTTAAGAGAAATGGTTCCCGCGAGGGTTGTGCTCATGCCACCGACAACGGCAACTGATACGACAACTGCGAGAAGTGGCATGATTCCGCCACGCTTCTTTGTACTTGTGCCAGAACTACGCTTTGGTGGTTCTGCAAACTTTAAAATCTCCACTTTATATGTCCTTTGCGCGGTATGTAGTGGCGCTGACCACGGTGGCCAACGGTTAATCCAAGCACTCGCCCTAGGGTGAGTCAAGCCCGCCAGAGTCTGATATTCAGGCTCAAACTGACCCCATCCGCTGCTCGTTTTGACTACTTCCCCGCAGTCAATCGACCGATCAGCGACCGGTTTTTCAGGCAGGCTTACGCGAGCCCAACAATTCTCATTCATCCAAAACGGGTTAGCGCTTTGGGTTATTTACGGTTTCCACCGTGGTTCGTCCAACGATTTGGCCGTCGATATTAACGAGCGTGCGCGTTGGATCTAAGTAATAAGTGACATCTGCTGATGTCGCTGAAAGATCGCTTCCATCGTAGATAGCTGTGCCTGCAAGGTTTAGTGATGCCGCCGAAGTGAGAGTGCCACTGACTACTCCACCATCTCCGTTAAGCGCAGCGAGTTGTAAATAGGTTGCATCGCTTGAGCTGACTTGTGCGTCCACATCCGGAACGACTACTTGCAAGACTCGGATATCTGGGTTTGCACCTATTGCAATTTCAGAGCCGGTGGTGTTAATCAAGCGCATGCGTAACTTTTTACCGCGACAACTATTTAGATCTAAATTTGAAATCGTGACAGCTTTGACTCGGAAGAATCCGGCGGATGAATCTGTCGGCGTCGGTTGCGAATGCCATTCTTCGCCGATTGAGACAAATACTGTTGGGTCGCAAGCAATTGCCTGTTGCGAACCTTGACCAAATTCAAGTGCGCCAGAACCAACGGTTACGTTCGCTGCAAAAGTTGACATCATAAAAGGAACTAACGCGACAAGCGTTACGCCGATCATTAATTTAGATTTTGCGCTTCCGATTCCGGCAAAACCATTATTCATTTTTCCGCTAAGAGGTGAGCCCAAATTTCCAGCCACGGGCACGACCTCTCTACTTGAACTAAGGCCCACGAAACCGCGAGCGCAAACCTTGGGACAGACTATTGCTTGGGGGGTTATTCCGCCACAAGCGTGGTTTTCACCGCTTGAGTGTCACTTCCCCTTTTTTCATGCCCAATCCGACGCCAAGCGCTTTTATCGAAATGACCCGACGGTTTTCGGGCAAAATCTTCGGACAGAGGCTGGAATTCTCGGCTTGCTTATCGGTGGCGAGGAACCCGATTTGGATCTGTTGCCCGGCGATGGATTGGCCCAGGGCTGAGATCTTCGCTCCACCGGAAGCATTGAAAACTGTGTTTACAAGGAGAGCAGGTGCGGCAATTGTCAGGGTTGAACTCAAATCTCCTTGAATAAAGAGGTTTGTCGCATTTGCATTATCTGGGGCGCCGATCGTTAAGACGTCGACAACGGTATTGACAGTGTTAATGCACGCTAAAAGGTATTCGGGGCCGGAAACTGTGATTCGTGGGATACGAACTATCTGTGCGCGCGGATCTACGGAGATTTCTCCAGGAACTTGGATAACCATGCCTTGTGATTGTGAAGGTTTTGCCGGGTAAACCACAGGCGTTGCTGAAGATGATGGAACCGGTGACCTTGAAGGAGATTCCGAGGGAGCTGTTGCGCTCTCTGGTGCTGGTACAGCGGAAGCGGTGGATGACTCGCCGCTTGGGGCAACTTGCTCGGTTAGCTCAACGGCGCGATCTTGTTCTTCTGCCAAAGTGGGAATCACCTGAGAAAGAAAGAATGCGCTCAGGCTGAGCACGATAAAGCGCATGGCTATTTTGCGTTTATAGGAGTTGTCCCCTGGGTTCAGATTTCGGACTTGGGTCATCCTAAGCATCAGGAAGTCTCCAAAATAAATTTGTTAACCGAATTAGCCGGCATCAGCCTTGGGAAATAGACAGTGAAAGAACGATTATTGGCTGATCCCGTTCCGTACGTGGCGTAATAGTCAGTTACACCTTCACTGGCTGAAACCTGGGCGGAAATGGTTGAGTCATACTGGAAAACCCCTGCGGGGATCGTTGTCTCTGAATCCACATTCCAATCAAGGCGAATCTTTGCGCTTCCCGTTGATTTATACATCCAGACATCCATTGCATAAGAGCGCCCATATTGCATTGGAATGCTGCCAGTCACTTTTCCAAAGTCATGCCCACTTCGATCGGTGATGATGTTCTGGTTGTTTATCTGAACCTGGGACTTGCCGTTGCTAAAGAGAGAAAACACGACATCATGCTTTACGCCATCATCTGTTTTGGGAATCTTTACAAAGCCGCGCCAGTGAATTAAGTAGTTGTTATCTGGACAACCCGGCTTTGGAATATCTGCACCGAAGTCATACTCAATAGTGTCCGAAAGATCGTAATCACCGCCACAGATTGTTAAGCCGTCTTCACTTGGTGGATTAGGAAATGAGGAAGCGGGAAAAACGCGCCAATCGATTCCGTCAGAATCTGAGGAGTTTCGGGTTAGAAGGAATTTTGCAAAGTTGGCATCTGGACCGGTGCCACCTGACATCTGGTTGTAGCCCAAGTTCATCGCGTTCATACTCTGATCAAAAATCCTAAGTTTAAATGTTTGGTTGATACAGGCATCGGAGATCTGTTCAAACTTGATTCCCGATAGATAGAAGGAGTATGGAACCGTTGATGTGTCAGTGTATGAAATTGCCGTAACGCGCATACCGTTGTCATCACATGCCTGGGCGACAATAGAACCTTGACCATATTCGATAGGTTGTGCATCATTTAAGGTGATGCGCGCACCAATAGTTTCGCCAATCAACACGAGCGTATAGATAAAGGCGGCGGCAATTCCAAACTTAAATGACTTTCGATCGGCGATAGAAGGCTTTGTGGGTTGGGCAATGCCTAACTCTTCTTCCTCGATCTCTGCTTCAATTTCGGCATCTTCGAGGTACTCATCCTCTTCATTGGGGTCGAGATTTAAAATGTCCAAATTCGACCCTCCTTTTTTCCGCTAGAAATTGTATAAAGCAGGCCAAGACTACCGAACTTCGTATAGTCGAAATAGACCCTCGCTCTCAAGCGGTGATTGCACTAGTTTTACCCCGTGGCCACGAAGAAAGTTAAAAACCAGAATCTTGAATTAGCCGATTCACTCAATTCTTGGAGCCAGAAGAACCTGGTTGAAGATGACATATATGTGGAAACCCTTGCCCAATCGCTAGAAACCGGAATTGGCCTGCAATCACTGGCTCAGTACGACGCGACACAAACTTTGCCACATCCAGAAAATGGTGCAGGGTTAATGGAGTCTCGTTACTCGGAAACCTTGATTAGCGTTCGAAATATTTTGGTATTCGTACCAGTTGCATTTACATGGGCCGGCATTAGCCAGGCAACTGCAGCGTATTCAGAATATACCGCTGCAAATCCAAATACGATCGTCAACTTCTTTGACTTTTGGGAAAATGGCTACGGCGTACTTCCTAAATTTTGGACTTTAAGTAGTATCACCAGAATTGGTTTCCTTCTTCTCTCACTCATTATTGTTGCATCGGTTGCTATTGCGGTTCTGCAGAAAACATCTTCAACCCAAAAGCGAGAAGCTGAAAAGGTAATTGCGAAAGAAAGATTCCGACTTGGCTTTGAGATAAATCAGTATCTCTTCCAATTTAAGACCATTACCCCTATAGCCTTGAACCAAAACTCTTTAGCTGCGGTCAGAGAGTTAAAGGCAACTTCTGTCGCTACGGCAAAGATTGTTAAGTCAGCCGAGAAAAGTGCGGCTGAAATTTCAAAAGGGTCTGTAATCCGCCGACAACTTGATTCGATTAAGAAGTTGATTGAAAAACTCGAGAAATGAACCGTACTCGCCCAACTGATCCAGATGTACAGGATGACTCGATAAATATCGCAGGTTGGGTCTTTGCGGATTTGCTCTTGAGCCTTGCGATTATCTTCCTGGTTAGCATCTCCTTTAGCGTTCCTGATAGAGCCAAAAATGGTTCGGCATCTGAAGTGAACTCCCTGGGACAAAATGATTTTAAACGAGCTGATTTAGGTGAGCAGGCCCCAATAAATCTTGGTTTTAACTTTTACTACTCTGGCTTTGATAAAGAAAAAGTTCAGGATGATTTAAGTGCCTACTTCGAGAGAGAAAACCTCGATCCCCAGACTGAAGTTATCTACGCACAAATTGTTGGCGGATTTGATGCTCAATCAGAAGGTTCTGACCGAGGAACTTTACGCGCACTTGAATTCAGTATTGCTCTCAAAAAAGCCGACCTCGAAGCTTTTGCCAAAGCTAATTACGATTTAACGACCTCAAGTCAGTTAGATCCAAACCAAGTAGCGCTTCGCCTTTCATTCGTTCCTCCATTGAAGCAGTGAAATGAGAACCTATTAAATGCAACCTCGCCAGAATTTCACGCTCTCCGATGGACGCAATCTTGAGTACCTAACTAATGGACTGCAATCTGCGGACGCGATCATTCTTCATGCCGGAACTACACAAGACATCACGGGTTGGCAGACCTGGCGCTAAGCGAGTGTTGTAAGAACGCCAGAGTTCGGGGCGTTGATTACGTGGGTTTCAGCTATGGCCTTCATCGCGAACGCTAAAGATTCGTTCCTTTGCGCGAGATTTTTCTTCATCACGGCGTGATCCCCCGATAGCGGCATCTACTTCATGGTGATCGAGTGCCTGCCGTAGTGCAACTGTCTTCATGATGCGCGTATATTCAGAAATTCCGGTAGTAAATGGATTTGCTCCGGAAGTTGCGCCCTCTTGGTTTGTGTGAACAATCAAATTCAATTTGTGATCGGCGACAATCTTGTCGCGAAAGGAGATCATCTCTTTAAACTTCCATGTTGTATCGATATGTAACAACCGGAAAGGAACTGGGGCGGGATAGAAAGCTTTGATCGCTAAATGGAGAAGAACGGAAGAATCTTTTCCAATGGAATACATCATCACTGGGTTTTTGAAGGCGGCGGCAGTTTCGCGCAGAATCTCTATCGATTCAGCCTCAAGGGCCTTTAAAATTCCTTCATTCACATGCACGCGCCTACGCTACTGGTTAATCCTGTGATCTACCTGTATTTCTTCTGGCAGCGCGGGCAAAAATGCGATGATCTCGCACCAAATGTGATCCGACGAATAGGTGTTCCACAACGCGGGCATGGCTCATCGGTACACCCATAAGCCGCAAGGGCTTGTTCGAAGAATCCACTTTCGCCATTTACATTTATATAGAGATCGTCAAACGATGTGCCACCTTGTTCGATTGCTTCACTCATAACCTCTGTTGCATAACTAATTATCGAAGCAAGCTTCTTCTTGGAAAGATCGGCTGTAGATACTTCTGGATGGACCTTGGCGCGCCAAAGTGTTTCATCAGCGTAGATATTTCCGACACCACTCATGATCTCTTGATTTAAAAGCGCTGTTTTAATTCTGATCTTTCGCTTCGCAAATTTCTCGATGGTCTCTTGCAGATCAAACTGTAAATCAAAGGGATCTCGCGCAATATGCTGGGCCGAACTTGGTACGCCATCAAGCGTTTCTTCAACCGAGACCCAACCGAAAGTGCGTTGATCGTTAAAAACTAACTCGCGCTTGCGCATCTGCTTGGTTAGGTCAAACTGTGCACGAACATGCTTTGCTCTGGGATGGCCTTGTTGATGAATTAAGAACTGCCCACTCATGCCCAGATGTGCAACCAATACCTGTGGGCGATCCAAAACAAACCAGAGAAACTTGCCACGTCGATTTAAATCGATGATCTTGGCGCCCTGAATTGATTTTAGAGGTGCGATTGATTCAGGTTTAAGTGCTCGTGGATGCAGATCATGCGCTGCAACAATTTTGTAACCTTTAACCAGGCTAACTAAGCCGCGGCGAACCGTTTCGACTTCTGGGAGTTCTGGCACAACTTAACCTTTGTTGATCACGCTAAGTGCCGCCAGTGCGCTGTCATAACCTTTGTCTTCTTTACTGCCAGGCAGCCCAGCGCGCGCAGTCGCTTGTTCTAGGTTGTCGCACATAAGCACGCCGAAACCAATGGGCTTAGAACGGCTTAGTGAAACATCCATGACACCCTGCGTTACTCCTTGGCAAACGTAATCAAAGTGTGGAGTTTCACCGCGCAGAACCAGCCCAACGATTACAGCGACATCAAAGCCTTCATCAAAAGCTAACTGCGCCGCAAGTGGGAGTTCGAATGAACCGGCAACTGTTCGTACCACGGGGCTAGCAATACCCGACTCTTTAAATCCGCGCACCGCTCCGGCAACTAGCGCATCGCAAATATCTGGATGCCAGGCGGCAGTGATAACAATTGCCTTGAGATGTGGCATTTGTGGAATCTTTACTTCGGGGGCATGTCCAGCCATTAGAGCGCTCCTAACGCGTGGTTTAACTTATCTCGCTTAGTTTCTAGATACTTCTGGTTATGTTTGTTAGCGATTACTTCAAGTGGTGCGGTAGTTATAGAAATTCCAGTTGCCTTTATCGCGGCAATCTTTTCAGGATTGTTGGTCAATAAAGTTAGTGATTTTACTTTTAAGCGGTGAAGGATCTCTGCCGCATCTTCATAGGTGCGATCATCTACAGGCTGACCGATTGAAATATTTGCTTCAACGGTATCTTGGCCAGAATCCTGTAGCGCGTAAGCGCGAATTTTCTCAGCAAGACCTATGCCGCGGCCCTCGTGATCGCGAAGATAGATGACATATCCGTGGCCGCTTTCTTCAATCAGGCGAATTGCTTCTTGGAGTTGCGGACCACAATCACAGCGCTTGGATCCGAATACATCTCCAGTTAAACATTCGGAATGAACGCGCACTACCGGCTGACTACTTGGAGTTTGGGAAAATTTAAGAACTGCGTGTTCTGCTCCAGTTGGTGAAATATATGTGGAGATCTGCCATTGCGCGCTGCCAAGTGGAAGCTCTGCCCATTCAAGGCTTGCTATATCAGCGCTCTTCTTTTCGGGCAGTACGCGAGATAGCTCATCGATAGAGATCACTTCTAAATCATGCGCTTTGGCAAATTCGGTTATCTGAGAACCGCGCATCATCGATCCATCATCATTTACTAATTCAGAGAGAACTGCACAAGGATTAGATCCAGTTAGTTCGCATAGAGCCATACTTGCCTCGGTATGGCCACGGCGCTGGTGGAGTCCACCCGGTACTGATATCAGCGGAAAGACATGTCCAGGTCGTGCAAAATCAGTTGGTTGCGAGCTTGCATCAGCAAGTGCGCGCAAAGTGTTTGCTCGTTCAGCTGCCGGAATACCAGTTGAGCGGCCAGCGATTGCGTCAACCGTAACGGTGAAAGCTGTCGTGTGGTTATCTTCATTGCGCTTAACCATTAGCGGAAGTTTTAGCTTCTTGGCAGTTTCCTCAGTAATGATTCCGCAGATGACACCAGATGTGTATCGAACCATAAATCCGATATTTTCAGGCGTTGCTTTATCAGCAAGGAGAATTAAATCTGCTTCGTTCTCGCGATTTTCATCATCGGTTACGACGATGAACTTTCCCGCCTTGAATTCAGACAAGACTTTTTCTAAATTACTCATTTGTCATCCTGTCCACGTGCAATAAGTCTTTCAACGTACTTTGCTAGAACATCTACCTCGACGTTGAGGGGATCTGAAATCTTTTTAGCAGCAAGATTGGTCTTAGCTAGAGTTTCTGGGATTAACCAGACAGAAACTTGATCTAAACCATCGTTTAGCTCGCCAACCGTCAGCGATACACCTTCAATACAAATAGAACCTTGTGCAACCACGTACTTCATAAGGTGAGCAGGCACTGCAAGATCCATACGCGTCCACTCTTTATCTGCCGAGATACCAGCAACTTTTGCCACACCATCAACATGGCCTTGCACGATATGGCCACCAAGGCGATCTTGCGTACGGGTAGCGAGTTCCAGGTTTACAGGAGAACCAACACCAAGTGCGCCCGTTGAAGTTAGGTTGAGCGTTTGTATCATTACATCTACTTCAAAACTCTGGCTGTCAAAAGATGTAACAGTTAAACAGACACCGTTAACGCTAACCGAATCTCCTTGGGCTATTTGTGCGCAAATTTCAGCGCTATTGATCTGCAACTTGGCGCTGCTTTCTTGGCGCTCGATTGCCGACACTTGCCCGACGGCTTGGATTAACCCTGTAAACATTAGCGCCCACCTTCTTCTTGGTTTGCGCTCTTTATTAGCGTTATCTTTAAATCTGCACCGATTACTTCTACATCTGCGATCTCGAAATCTAAACGTTGTGAAATCGAAGCCACTCCCAAATCTGAAATTGACGGTGTGCCTGAGCCAAAGAAAGTTGGCGCCTGATAGAGAATTACTTCATCGATCAAGCCTGCCTTCAAGAGCGCAGTTCCAAAGGTTGGTCCAGATTCAATTAGCAATTGGTTAAAGCCGCGCGCCTTAGCCAAGGTGATTAGCTCTTGAAGATCACGGGATTTAATGGCAACGGTTTCCGCATCGGCGTTAAGAATCTGCGAGCTTGAAGTAATTTCGGAGCCACCCATGACAAAACGGACCGGGTTCTTGCCGGCACCTTTACTGGTGAGCAAAGGATTATCGGCTTTTACTGTTGCAGTGGAAGTAACGATGGCATCACTTTGTGAGCGAAGCAGAGCAACATCTGCTCGCGCTAGTTCGCTAGTGATCCATTTAGAAGTGCCATCTGCGGCAGCAACTTTGCCATCCATAGTCGATGCGATCTTCCAAGTAATTCGTGGGCGCTGCATTGCAATCTTGGTTAGCCATGCGCGGTTATCGAAGGCTGCTTCACTTTCTAGAAGCCCATGTTCTACTTCAATTCCAGATGCGCGAAGGTACTCGCCTCCCCCAGCGGCAATCGGATTTGGATCGCTAACTGCATAAACAACTTTTTTGATTCCGGCGTCAATAATCGCCTGTGTGCAGGGTGGAGTTTTGCCCTGGTGGTTACATGGCTCAAGAGTTACATAAATGATTGCGCCCGCTGGAATATTCTTTGCCGCATTTATCGCAACTACTTCAGCATGGTCTGCGCCCTGATGAAAACCTTCGCTTATGAATTCACCGGTAGCGCTGGTTATAACTGCGCCAACAATTGGATTTGGGAAAGTCTTACCAAGGCCGAGGCGCGCACGCTCGATGGCGCGCGCCATCGCAGCTTCTGCACTTAACACTTGGTTCATCTTCAACACCCTTTATCGAGATTTGGTGTTGCATCTCGGGGTGGAAAAAGCAGTGGCAGCCGACGCACTAAACCCTTGAAACAAAGTTAATTGCACAAAGGGTGCGACAGCTACACGTTGGTTTTCTCTCATCCGGACTTTAACCGTCGGTTCGGGAATTACACCCAATCCACCGGTCATTGGCTATGACCGGGTCGCAGACTTTCACTGCCGGTTCGAAATTACATCGACCCCGAAAAACAACACTCTTATTCTAGCGCCCCGCTTTGAGGGCTTTCATCCAAATCTCATAAAGTGGTTTTGCCGCCGCCTGTGTAGCGGTCATTACGCCACCTTTTTCAGGAAATAGGTTCTGTTTTCCATCTTCATCCCAGACTGCGCCACCTGCTTCAGCAACGATTAAGAGCGATGCCAAATGATCAATCGGACTGAAATGTCCAACGACTGCGCCAACACCGCGCGCAAGGGCCGGACCAACGATCGTTAGCGTGCCAGAGCCCATGATGCGCATTGTGCAATATTGCTCCGCAAGTCCATCAAGTAACCCAAGCATGCCGGGCCATGGTTGATATGCCGCAAGTTCGGTTGAAACTATTCGTGAAGCTAGTGGATTTTCAACGCCACTTTGATCTTCAATAACTAGCGGTTTGCCATTTCGTTTCGCACCTTTGCCACGCTGTGCTTCATACAACTCATCACGCCATGGATCTATAACAACGCCAACTAAGACATCGCGATTATGTGCAAGACCGAAACAGAATGAAGTCCAAGGTAAACGGTTTGCAAAGTTAGTTGTTCCATCGATTGGATCGAGATACCAAGATGGAGTATCGGCAAGGTAAGCACCGCCCATCTCTTCGCCAACGAAGTTATGTCCAGGCAGGTTTGCCGCAATAACTTCACGTACGTGGGCTTCGATCATTACATCAATCTCGGTAACGATATCGGCGGCATTTGTCTTTAACTCAATTTTTCCAGGATCCATATTGCTAGCGACTAGAATCGCCCACTTGCCTAGATCGCGGGCGATAACCATCGCGCGGTCTAAATCAATATCTTCTAACTTCATCTTCCGTGGTCCACCTGTATCCATGGTTGGATTTTCAGCGATCACCTTTTGTAATTGAGTTAATTGATTAGAGGTAACTGAATCAACGCCGATAGCTGCTGCCCAGCGCATGGTGGCCTCGTCATCAACCGTCCAGACTGCAACTTTAAAACCTGATTCGTGGAGTGCCTTAACAGACTTCTGAGTAACAAATGAGTAATGCAAATTTATAAATTCGGGCTGCAAAATATCGGTCTCAGCCTTTGTAGGAAGCGCTAACTTGTCCCACGGCATCCAGATGCGAGCTTTTGGAGATAGCGAACGGATGGTGCGCATTCCATCGAAATTTCCACACCAGTAGATTTGTTCTTCAGGAAGTGGGCCACCGGCAACAACCTCATAGGTTGGCTTTGCTGGCTCTGGTTGTTCCATATCGATCATCAAAATTGATTTGCTACCGACAAATAACTTTAAGACATCAATTAACAGCGGAATGCGATCTTCACCATGGCCGAGTTGAGATATCTGCGCCCAATCCATCTCGGTGCTCTCTTTGGATATTCCCCAAAGACGTTCTAGGTTTGAGTCATGTAGAACAATTACCTTGCCATCGCGAGTTATACGGACATCAATTTCAACGACTTCAGCGCCGGCGTCAATTGCGCTTTGGATAGCAACAATTGTATTTTCACGAAAGCGGCTGGAATCTCCGCGATGTGCGCAGGCAAAAGTTTTGGATTTGGATTCAGACATGGGTTAAGCAGTTCTAACTAGCTTGCCATCCTTGTAAACCAGGGCTTTGGTTACCTTTGCAAAACCAGTATCTCCAACTTTAGGTACATCCACGGCAATGAATGCGCGAAGTGAGGCATCTGCACGCTTTAGATAAACCTCGTGGAAGTGACCGCGTGGAACAACTAGATCCACTGTCGCAGGATAACTACCTGGAACCTGCGTCTTTGAGAATGCAACATCTTCGGGACGGATACCTACTACTTCACTACCCGGGATAACTTGCCCATCGCTATAACCGCCTTCAATGCGATTTAAACTACCGATGAAGTTGGCGACGTATTCAGTTGCCGGATTATCATAGAGTTCTTGAGGTGTGCTGAATTGCTCAATACGACCGTCATTCATAACAGCAATGCGATCTGAAATAGAAAGTGCCTCATCTTGATCGTGGGTAACGATCACAGTTGTAATACCAAGGCGACGCTGCAAATCACGAATGTCTTCACGAACCTTTACACGCAATTTAGCGTCCAAGTTTGAAAGTGGTTCATCTAAAAGCAAAATATCCGGCTCTTGCACCAATGCACGAGCTAGCGCAACGCGCTGTTGTTCTCCGCCAGAGATCTGTCCTGGGCGAGAATCTTTGTGGTGCATCAAATTTACAACTTCCAGGACATCGTGAACGCGCTTTTCAATCTCGGCTTTACCCATCTTGCGAATCTTTAGTGGGTATGCAACATTTTTAAATACTGTCATATGTGGCCAAAGCGCGTAGTTCTGGAAAACCATCGCACTTGGACGCTTTTCGGGCCCAAGGTTTGTGACATCTTTTCCAGCAAGATTTACTGTGCCTTTTTCAGGGATCAAGAAGCCTGCGATCATGCGCAGTGTTGTTGTCTTGCCGCAACCTGATGGGCCAAGCAGTGAGACCATCTCACCTTTTTTAACAACTAAATTTAAATTATCAATAATCAAGCGTCCGCCAAGAACTTTAGATAGACCGATTAGCTCTAGACCATGCGTTGCGTTACTCATTTTAAGCCTTTCGTAGTCATCACTTGATTTGGAAGCCTTCTGCTAATTGTCCACCAATAATTTGCTTGCGCGCCAGACCAATTAAAACTACCGATGGAACAGCAAGCAAAATCGAAAACACCGCAGCGATTTGAACTGGATAAGTAAGTACCAAGGAATACATTTCAGTTGGCATAGTGAAGATCTCAGGAGATCCAACTAGGTAAGTTCCTTGCGCTTCATCGAAGGCAGAAATAAATGACATAACCATCGCAACTAGAATTCCTGGCGCAGCCATACGTAAGGTGATGCCGCGGAAGACGCGGAACTTAGAGGCACCGGCATCGCGCGCTGCTTCTTCTAAGTTCTTTGGTACTGCCGCAAATGCTGCCGCAGGAATCCAGGTCATATAAATGATTGTGCCGAGCAACTGGATGATGATCACACCAACCATTGTTCCCATCAAATTAAGGGTGTAGAAGAGCGTTGCAATTGATGCAAATAGCCCTAACTTTGGAAACGAATTAGCAGCAAACATTCCGATGAGAAAAACTCGGCGACCAATGTAGTTATAGCGCGCTGCTGCATAAGCTGCTGGTAGACAGATAACCGCTGATACCAAGACAACAATTGGGGCTGTAATAAATGAGTTGCGAATCGCCTCGACCATAGATGGAGTTTCAAAGACGCGTCTCCACCATATTAAAGTCCAACCTTCTGGCTTAAAATTTGGAAATGTCCACGCAGTTGTAAATGCTTGCAAGGCCAGCCAAATAAGTGGCCCCAAGATAAAGACCGCCATAAATGCCACGAATACTCCGATAAAGAATCGTGTAATCAGGCTTCCTGACTGGAGATTTAAACCGTTATCGCTCTTGGCCATCAAATTCTTCCGCTCTGCTTGGCGCTACGAATATTGGCCCAGATATAAAGAACCGCAATTCCGGAAGCCGCAGCAAAGATGACAAAGGCCATCACGATCGATTGCTGCGGTCGATTATAGGCAGTAAAGAAGTTTGAGATTTCAACGCCAATCATGGTTGGCTGATTTGGTCCAAGGAATAGAGGAACTGTAAACGAACCCATGATTCCGATAGCAGTGAAGGTGCCTGCGATAACAATTGGAACAAATGCAAGTGGAATCAGAATAGTGCGGACAATACGCATAAAGCTTGCACCGGCATCTTGCGCTGTTTCAATAAGCGCATTTGGCACTGATTGCAGACCTGAGGTAATCATTAAAATCGCAAATGGAAGTGAAGTCCAGATGGTGCCGATGATGATTGCATTTCGAGTTGCAGTGATAATCGGGAATTCAATACCGAACTGCGCCATAAATGTGCGCATAAAGCCAACGCCGTTATAGAATTGTGCTATCGCGTATGCAGCGATAACAACAGGAACAAATAAAGGTACGAGTGAGAGCATGCTTAAAATCGAAGCGACTTTGCCACCTTTAATACGTTGATAAAGACCCATACCCATCGCCATTACCAGAACGATAAAAGTTGATACAAAGGTAACTACCATCGTTAGTGCAAAGTCCGGCCAGAAGCGTGGATCTTTAAAGACGGCAAGATAAGCATCTGCTGTTCCCCACCAACTATTTTTGGTGTAAATATCCTGACCGATGATTGAGATAACTCGATTAGGGCCGCCGGTGTATCCAATGCTGAAGATGAATGCGACAAAGATCGGCACGCCAACAAAGAGGATAACTACCAATACTGGCGGTAGCGCCATAAAAAACCCGAGAGTGGAGAGCTTTGCGGCTTTTACCTCCGCAAAGCCCTCCTTTGTGGCAACAAGGTTAGTTGTCGACACAAACACCTCTCGGTATTTCTAGCTCAGATATTTCTATCTGTGAGATTTGGTTCAAGTAATTACTTACCTGGAACCGCAAGCGACCAAGCGCTCTTTAGATCATCAGAGTTTGCTGGGAAGTAAGGAGCGCGCATGTCAGTGACATCAATGTCCTTAAAGTTATCAAACAGAGTTTGATCTAGCTTGCTGCCGTTTACGACCGGAATACCCTTAAGGGCGCCGCCCATAATTGCATTCTGCATCGCAGGTGAAAGTACGAAGTTTGCAAGCAAACGTCCACCTGTGCGGTTTGAACCATTGATTGGGATACCAAGAGTTGCAGGTCCACCTGTAAGTGATGGGCTCTTAATAGCAGTTGCCTTGATAT
>CAMBOZ010000015.1 GCA_945869505.1 Bifidobacterium breve | reverse complement strand
AAACAGGAATGACGGGATACCAGGAGACGCTGACGGATCCAAGTTATCACCGTCAAGTCGTTGTTATGACTGCTCCTCACATTGGAAATACCGGTGTCAATACACCGGATAATGAATCGAAGAAGATTTGGGTAGCTGGATTCGTTGTTCGTAACCCTTCAACGATTACAAGTAATTGGCGTAGCGAGAAAGATCTGGAAGTAGAACTTATTGAGCAAGGTATAGTTGGAATCCAAGGAATTGATACTCGAGCACTTACACGCCATCTGCGTGATCGAGGAGCTATGCGTGTTGGAATTTTCTCAGATATAGAAATCTCTCGTGAAGAGATGGTGATTGAAGTTCGTAAGACTGAAGCTATGTCGGGTGCTTATTTGAGTGCTGATGTGTCCACGTCAAAGCCATACGTTGTACAAGCTAATGGTGAAAAGAGATTCACGGTTGCAGCAATTGATCTTGGCATAAAAGGTGCAACACCGCGAGCCCTCGCTGCTCGGGGCGTTGAAGTCCATGTTCTTCCATTTAACTCCACTCTTGAAGATATAAAAAGCCTGCATCCGGATGGGGTATTTCTCTCGAACGGTCCGGGGGATCCCGCGACCATGGATGGTGTCGTAGATTTGGTAAGAGATATTCTGTTGGAAGAAATTCCAATTTTCGGTATCTGCTTCGGTCACCAAATTTTGGGACGAGCGCTCGGTTTTGACACATATAAGTTGCAGTTTGGTCACCGCGGTATAAATCAACCCGTCCTAGATAAAAAATCAGGAAAAGTTGAAATCACAGCTCATAATCACGGTTTTGCAATCAAAGCTCCGACTGACGGGATTTTCAACACTGTATTTGGTACCGGCGAAGTAACACATGTTGGATTAAATGATGGAGTTGTCGAAGGTTTACAGTTGTTAGAGCGTGGCGCGTTTAGCGTGCAATATCACCCAGAGGCCGCGGCTGGTCCGCACGATGCCGCCTATTTATTTGATCGCTTCATCGATTTAATGGCCAGGTATCCGCGCAAAGTTGGTTCAATCTAATGCCACGCGATCTTTCGATAAAAAGCGTTTTAGTCATTGGATCCGGTCCCATAGTCATCGGCCAGGCGTGCGAGTTCGATTATTCAGGCACTCAAGCTTGTCGTGTTCTTCGTGCTGAGGGGATCCGAGTAATTCTTGTAAATTCAAATCCCGCGACAATTATGACGGATCCAGAATTTGCAGATGCAACCTACATTGAGCCGATCACACCAGAGTTTATTGAGAAGATAATTGCAAAGGAGAGACCTGATGCTGTTTTAGCAACTCTCGGCGGGCAAACAGCGCTCAATGCTGCAATAGGTTTACATAAAGCGGGAACTCTAGATCGTTATGGAACCAAACTCATTGGCGCAGATGTGGATGCAATTGAGCGAGGAGAAAATCGCGAAATCTTCCGCGGTATTGTTGAAAAGATTGGTGGTGAATCTGCGAAGTCGGTAATTTGTCACACAATGGAGGAAGTTATTGCCGGAGCGGCAATCTTGAATTATCCGGTCGTAGTTCGTCCATCTTTCACAATGGGGGGACTCGGTTCCGGGATCGCTTTTGATGAAGATAATTTGCGACAGATTGCGGGCGCAGGTCTTCGCCATAGTCCAACTTCTGAAGTCCTTCTCGAAGAATCTATTTTGGGTTGGAAGGAATACGAACTTGAGGTCATGCGTGATGCCTCCGACAACGTAGTCATTGTTTGTAGCATTGAAAATATTGATCCTATGGGTGTTCATACAGGTGACTCAATCACTGTTGCGCCAGCGCTGACTTTGACTGATGTGGAATTTCAGAAATTACGTGATCTATCAATCGACATCATTCGTGAAGTTGGTGTTGCTACTGGCGGATGTAATATCCAATTTGCTGTTAATCCTGATAATGGTCGAATAATTGTTATTGAAATGAATCCAAGAGTTTCACGCTCAAGTGCGCTGGCATCCAAGGCGACCGGTTTTCCAATTGCAAAAATAGCAACAAAGCTAGCAATCGGATATACCCTCGATGAGATTAAAAACGACATTACCCAAGTAACACCAGCTTCCTTTGAACCAACTCTTGATTACATCGTCGTCAAAGCTCCACGCTTCGCCTTTGAAAAATTCCCTGATGCAGATCCAAGGCTAACCACCACAATGAAGAGCGTTGGCGAAGCGATGGCGATAGGTCGTTCATTCCCTGAGGCGCTTATGAAGGCGCTCCGCTCGCTGGAACGTAAAGAAGCAATCTTTCAATTCCCAGCAGATATTTCGCAGATCAATATTGCAGCGTTACTTCAATCTATGCAGATCCCAACTGAGTACCGTCTTCAGCAAGTGCAGAAGGCAATGTGGGGCGGTGCCAAGATTGATGAGGTATTTGCCGCTACAAAGATAGATCGTTGGTTCCTGCACCAAATCGATTTGATCAACGAACGTGCTAGGGAATTAGCTCACCCAGGAGAATTGTCAGAAAGCGTCTTGCGTTCAGCGAAAGAGATGGGATTCTCTGATTCTCAGATCGCTGCGTTGCGTGGCCTAACTGAAGAGGATGTCCGTAAAGCACGTCATCACGCAAATGTGCGTCCAGTTTATAAGACGGTAGATACCTGCGCTGCCGAGTTCGAAGCATTCACTCCCTATCACTATTCCAGTTACGAAGAAGAGACGGAAGTGCGCCCTCGCACAAAACCAGCGGTAATTATTCTAGGTAGCGGACCCAATCGAATCGGTCAGGGGATCGAGTTTGATTACTCTTGCGTACACGCTTCATTTACTTTGCGGGATGCGGGTTACGAGACAGTGATGATTAATTGCAACCCGGAGACAGTTTCTACCGATTACGACACATCAGATCGTCTCTATTTTGAACCCCTCACTTTAGAAGATGTAATTGAAGTAGTTCACGCGGAAACTTTGGCCGGGCCAGTACTCGGTGTGATTACTCAATTAGGTGGTCAAACACCACTCGGATTGGCAGCTGGTCTCAAAGCTGCGGGAGTAAATATCCTTGGCACTTCACCTGAGGCGATTAATCTTGCTGAAGAGCGAGGCGCTTTTGGCAAAGTTCTTGCAGAGCAATCACTAACCGCTCCTGAATTTGGTATGGCGGCATCTCAGATGGAGGCGTTAGATATCGCCGCTCGCATAGGTTATCCAGTTCTGGTACGACCATCATTTGTACTCGGTGGTCGTGGAATGGAGATTGTTTACGATGATGCTTCACTTTCTAGCTTTATTAGTCGCGCCACTGATATAACTCCTGATCATCCTGTACTTGTAGATCGATTCTTAGATAGTGCGATAGAGATAGATGTAGATGCTCTTTATGATGGACATGAACTCTTCTTGGGTGGAGTAATGGAACACATTGAAGAAGCAGGAATTCACTCAGGAGATAGCGCTTGTGTGCTTCCTGCAGCAACCTTAACTGCGGCACAGTTGAAAACAATTCGTGAGGCTACTCTTAAAATCGCGCAAGGTGTGGGTGTACTGGGTCTAATAAATATTCAATTCGCGCTAGCCGAAGAAGTTTTATATGTTTTGGAAGCTAATCCCCGCGCATCTCGAACCGTACCTTTCGTAAGTAAAGCAACAGGTGTTCCGCTAGCAAAGGCTGCAGCGAGATTATCTATGGGAACAACTATTGCTGAACTAAAGATTGAAGGGCTGCTACCAAATAGCGCAGATGGTGTCGCAAAGGGAATTTCAGTCAAAGAAGCTGTTCTGCCTTGGAACCGCTTCCGCCGCACAGATGGACGGGGAGTGGACGCAGTTCTAGGACCAGAAATGCGTTCAACGGGTGAAGTAATGGGTATCGCTGAAACTTTCGGTGAGAGCTACGCGAAATCACAGATCAGCGCATTCGGACCGTTGCCAAAGTCGGGAACAGTGTTCGTATCCCTTGCTGATAAAGATAAGGCATCTGGAATAGCTCCTGCGAAAGCGCTAGTCGCACTTGGCTTTAATTTATTAGCTACCGGCGGTACTGCGGATTACCTTGCGGTTAATGGCGTTCTTGCCCATAAAGTGCGCAAGAACTCGGAAGGCTCAGGCCCAATGGGGGAGCGCACAATTGTTGAACTTCTAAATAGCGGTGATGTTGATTTAGTAATCAACACACCAGTTGGGCGAGGTACGCGCGTAGATGGTTGGGCGATTCGCACCGCGGCAATTCAGCGTTCGATTCCGTGCATAACAACAACTGCAGGTTTTAGCGCGGCAGTAGAGGGAATTAAGGCTCTGCAACGCGGGGAACTAAGCGTGTTACCTATACAGGAATGGTTGAAACGATAATGTCACAAATCAATCGTTCTGCCGCACAATTGAACGCGACCGTACTCGCAAATAAGCGAGTTGGTCAGTACCACCAGATCGTTTTTGGAATTGGTGATTTAGTTAAATCTTGTCGCCCCGGAAATTTCGTAGCAATTAAAGTTGGTGGCGACTCTTCACGCATGATCTTAAGGCGAGCTTTTGCAATCTCGCGCGTTGCTGAGAGTATTAGTTTCGGCGGAACTATGGAATTAATCGTTGCCCCGCACGGAACTGGTTCCAAATGGCTCTGCTCTCAACCAGAAGGAGCGGAAGTCGATATCGTCGCCCCACTAGGCACCGCATTCGGAATCCCTACTACTCCAGTGAATGCGCTTCTTGTGGGTGGCGGTTATGGTTCAGCTCCGCTCTTTGGCCTAGCGGAAGTTCTAAAAGCGCGAGGGTGCAAAGTTGACATGCTGCTAGGTGCATCGACTGGTGCGAAAATTTATGCGCCAATGGAAGGCAAACGCGCGGTTAACTCACTGAAGATCTACACCGAAGACGGCACAATGGGTGAGACCGGTCGCGTAACTGAACCAATAAAAACACTTATAGATAATAAAGAAGTTGATGTTATTTACTCTTGTGGCCCGATGGGAATGTTGAGCGCTATATCGGCGCTCACTGATGGCACTGATGTTGTCCACCAATGCGCAGTTGAAGAAGCAATGGCTTGTGGAATCGGAATCTGCATGACTTGTGTTCTGCCAGTAATGGGAGAAGATGGAAAGATCGCAATGTTGCGCTCGTGCATTGACGGTCCAGTAATGGATGGTGGCCAGGTTCAATGGCAGATGGTCGGCCAGGTTCCGGAAGGTACACCTTGAACACTTTCGATTTTTCTACAACTTTAGGAAATGCTTTCTTCAATACCCCAATATTCACTGCTAGCGGCTGCGCCAGTTCAGGCAAAGAGTTAGCGCAGTTTTTTGATCTTCGAAATATTGGCGCAGTCGTCACTAAATCTGTCATGAATAAACCAAGATATGGCAGACCAACCCCTCGGATGGCAGAGACTCCTTCAGGAATGCTTAATTCAATAGGTCTGCAAGGACCCGGCATTGACGCTTTCTTAGCGAAGGATGTGCCTTGGCTCATTGAGCAAAAATCCAGAGTGATCGTTTCTATCGCTGGTGAGACCGTAGAAGAGTATGCGACGCTCGCTCGTAAAGTGAGATCAGTGGCTGGAATTAGTGCGCTTGAAGTAAATATATCTTGCCCTAATGTTGAAAATCGCGGATTGGTATTCGCCTGCGATCCTGATGCTTCACGTCGCGTAATTGATGGAGTACGTCGCACTATCGGTGGAGAGATTCCGATCATCGCCAAACTCTCACCGGATGTAACAAATTTACCGGAGATTGCACGAGGTGTCGTTGATGCCGGTGCAGATGCTCTGGCGCTAATCAACACGGTACTCGGAATGGTAATCAATTTAGATTCAATGCGTCCTCATCTTGGTGGAAAGACGGGTGGTTTATCTGGTCCTGCGATAAGGCCAGTTGCTGTCCGCGCGATCTACCAAGTACACGCTGCGCTGCCCAACGTTCCAATTTTAGGAATGGGCGGTGTTTCATCTGGAAGAGATGCCCTGGAGTTAATTCTGGCGGGTGCTTCCGGAGTAAGTGTGGGCACAGCAAGCTTCGGTAATCCATCTGCCGTCATCCAAATCCAGCGCGAGCTACACGATCTTTTAATAGCCAAGGGTTTTCCATCGCTAAAGTCGGCTATTGGCTATGCCCATCGCGTGGAGGAAAAATGAAAGCACCAATTATTTTGGCGGTAGATACCTCAGATTTTGAAACCGCGATCTCTTGGATTGAGGCCACTCAAGATTCGATAAGTGTTTACAAGTTAGGTTTAGAGTTCTATTTGAATTTTGGTGCCGCCGGTGTGGCGCAAGTCGTTAAACGCACCGGCGCTGAGATCTTCTTAGATCTAAAGCTGCACGACATTCCGCACACTGTTGCTGGTGCTGCAAATGCAATTTCTCAACTCAATCCAAAATTCCTGACGGTTCACGCTAGTGGTGGTCGAGAGATGATAAGTGCCGCAGCAAAAGCCGATCCTAACGTTTCGGTCACTGCAGTAACCATTTTGACTTCGCTTTCTGAATCTGATTTATTTGAAATAGGTTATGCAAATCCAGCGCTGGAGAGTGCAGTTGCTCTGGCCAAGATGGCAGTTGAGTCCGGTGCTAAAGCGATAGTTTGCTCACCACTAGAGACGGCAGCAATTCGCAGCGCCGTTGGCAGTGACCCAATAATTATCACTCCAGGTGTGCGTCCACTAGCCGAACAAGGAGGAGACGACCAGGTCCGAACAATGACTCCTGGTGATGCGATATCAGCCGGCGCAAATTACGTCGTGATTGGTCGCCCGATTACCAAGTCGTGGAACGAGGGCGCGACAGCAATGAAAGCGAAGTCGCGAATGATTGCTGATGAAATTTTGAGCGCACTTGCGTAGAGTTCAATAGTGCCGATTCCTCCGAAATTAACCGCCGAACAACGTTCGGCTGCGTTGGCAAAGTCAACTGCGGCGCGTCAAGTTCGTGCTGCTACGAAGGCTCGCGTAAAGGTTGGCGATCTAACTCTCTCTGCTGTTTTTGATTTGGCAAAGAGTGATGAAGCGATAGCGAAGATGCGGGTAGTTGAGTTACTTGAGTCTTTCTCCGGTGTAGGTAAGGTGCGTGCGATCGCAACTTTAGATCGTTTACAAATTTCACAAACTAGGCGCATTCAAGGCTTAGGCACCGCGCAACGCCAAAACTTACTTCGTGAGTTTCCAGATCGAATTGGTGCTACTCAACGTGGAAAGTTGCTGGTTCTATCTGGTCCTGGGGGAGTAGGTAAAAGTACGGTCGCTAAAGCGCTTCGTGCTACAGATTCTTTCTGGGTCAGCGTCTCAGCGACAACACGTCTTGCTCGCCATAATGAAGTAGATGGTTCTGATTACTACTTTTATAGCGATGCCGAATTTGATAACGCAATTAAATCCGCACTCTTCTTAGAATGGGCAGAGTTCGCTGGCAACAGATATGGCACTCCTCGAAAACCAGTAGAAGATGCGCTTCGCGACGGAAAGAATGTTCTCCTCGAAATTGAAATCGCGGGTGCAAAACAAGTTAAGGCGAGCGCACCTGAAGCGATATTAGTTTTTCTTCAACCACCATCGTGGGAAGAGTTAGTCTCTCGCTTAGAAGGTCGGGGCACTGACTCACCCGAAAGAAGGGCAGCACGGCTCGCTCTGGCACAGGAAGAACTTGCGCAAGCAGGTTTATTCGATATTTCGCTCGTAAATGAGCGAGTGGAAGAGGTCGTCGATCGCCTGATAGGATTGACCAATAATTCGTAGCCATTCTCAGTAAAAACGCATGCACCCAGGAGGTCCAAATGGACGGAATCACTAACCCACCAATCGACGAACTGCTCGACAAGAGCGGTTCTAAGTACAGCTTGGTGCTCTATGCGGCAAAGCGCGCGCGCCAGATAAACGCTTATTACTCACAACTTGGCGAAGGTCTTCTTGAATATGTTGGACCACTAGTTGAAACTCACGTTCACGAGAAGCCACTGTCAATTGCACTTCGCGAAATTAACGAAGGTCTCTTGACGATCGAAAATCTCGAACCAACAGCGTAAGCACCTTTTCTCTCCTCAACTAAAATGGCTAAAGTTCGAGAAGTAATTCTCGGAGTTGGCGGCGGTATTGCCGCATATAAATCTTGTGATCTATTACGTCGCCTGCAAGATCGCGGCTATCAAATTACCGTTGTACCAACACCGTCTAGCCTAAATTTCGTAGGTGCGGCAACCTGGGAAGCTCTTTCTCATCGGCCTGTTACCACCCAAGTCTGGGAGCGAGTCGATGAAGTTAGACATATTTCGCTAGCAAATAACGCAGATGCGTTAATAATTGCGCCAGCCACCGCGGATTTGATTGCCAGAATCACAGCTGGCCGCGCCGATGATCTACTTACCAATCTCGTTCTCGCTTTAGATGTCCCAGTTTTGATCGTTCCTGCGATGCATCCGCAGATGTGGCAGGACCCTGCAACCAAAGAAAATGTAAAGACTTTAAGAGCCCGAGGGTTCACAATCCTTGAACCTGCCATTGGCAGATTAACCGGTGAAGATTTCGGACAAGGGAGATTCCCGGAGACACAGGTAATTATCGGTGAGTTTGAAAAGTTAATTGATGTCAAGAAAGATTTTCTAGGAAAGCGTGTTCTTGTAACTGCGGGCGGAACCCGTGAGGCGATTGATCCAGTTCGCTTCATTGGAAACCGATCAAGTGGAAGACAAGGTGCAGCGTTGGCTCGCGCCGCGCGCGATCGTGGGGCGCAGGTGAAGATGATCTTCGCAAATCCACAGCTCTCGGAAGCAGAAATGGAAGATCTTTCGGGTATCGAAGTATTACGAGTGGAAACGGCAACTCAAATGCATGCCGCACTCGAAATGGAGTTCCCTGCTACCGATCTATTGGTGATGAGTGCGGCGGTGGCAGATGCGAGACCTTCGCAATACTCCGAAGGAAAAATCAAAAAGGGTCAGTTACTAGATATTCCTTTAGTTGAGAATCCAGATCTGCTGAAATCAATTGCTAAATTGCGCCAGAAGCAGATTGTCATCGCCTTCGCTGCCGAGACGAGTGACGACTTAGAAGCAGCCGAGGCGAAAAGAGAAGCGAAGGGCGCTAATATTCTCTATCTAAACAATGTATCTAACGGCGCAATATTTGGTGCCTTAGATACAGAAGGTTTTATCATCACGAGCAACGGTGCTCAGATTCATGTTCCACAAACCAGCAAAGACACGCTAGCCGAGTTGCTGCTAGATCAGGCCCTGAGCCAGTTAGGTTAATCCAATGTCAAAACGCCTATTCACTTCTGAATCTGTAACCGAAGGTCATCCCGATAAGATCGCAGACCAAATTTCTGATGCGATTTTAGATTCATTGCTGTCGCAGGATGCATCGAGTCGCGTGGCTGTTGAAACTTTGATTACGACTGGTCAAGTACACGTCGCTGGTGAGGTAACGACAAATGGATACGCCGATGTAATGGGAATCGTTAGAGATACCGTTATTGGAATTGGCTATGACTCATCGGTAAAAGGATTCGATGGCAACAGCTGTGGAGTATCTATTTCCATCGGTCAGCAATCGCAAGATATCGCCCAAGGCGTCGATGATGCCTATGAGAATCGTGTTGCTTCTTCGGTGGACCCATTAGATTTGCAAGGCGCTGGCGATCAAGGTTTGATGTTTGGTTACGCCTGTGATGATACAAAAGAGTTAATGCCACTCCCAATTTGGTTAGCGCATGAACTAGCTCAGCAACTTTCTGCTGTTCGTAAATCAGGAGCGCTGCCATACCTAAGACCAGATGGAAAAACTCAAGTAACAATTGAATACGATGGCGATAAGGCGGTAGCGCTAGATACCGTAGTAATTTCTAGCCAGCACGCCGAAGAAGTAGATGTTGCTAAGAAGCTAACTCCGGAGATCATTGAGTATGTCATTGAGCCGGTCTTGGCGAAGATTGATCTTCCTCGTAAAGATATGCGCACTCTAATTAACCCAACTGGTCGCTTTGTTATAGGCGGTCCAATGGGCGATGCTGGCTTAACTGGTCGCAAAATTATCGTTGACACCTATGGCGGAATGGCTCGCCACGGTGGAGGAGCATTCTCAGGCAAGGATCCATCTAAGGTAGATCGTTCAGCTGCATATGCAATGCGTTGGGTTGCCAAGAACGTTGTAGCCGCTGGATTAGCGCGTCGTTGTGAAGTTCAAGTTGCTTATGCAATTGGTAAGGCGCAGCCTGTAGGAGTCTTTGTTGAAACATTTGGAACTGAAACTGTTCCCGTTCAAAAGATTCAAGATGCAGTCACCAACGTCTTTGATCTTCGTCCGGCGGCGATCATTCGCGACCTCAATCTACTTCGCCCGATCTACTCGCAGACAGCTGCTTACGGCCACTTCGGTCGCGAACTTCCTAACTTCACCTGGGAATCAACTTCGCGAGTCGATCAACTACGCGCAGCAGTTAATTAACAACTAGGTTCAGCCGTGTCTACTGCGCGGCCGCTTCGCCTTAAGACCGAAACGGCAAAACGTGTTGAGAAGATCGCGGCAGATTCTGCCCCCATAGCGAAAGTTTGGGTTGATAACGCAGTCGCGCATCTAAACGGAGTATTTGATTATCTTGTTCCTGCACGTTTAGATCTGGAGGTTCAGGTCGGTGTGCGGGTAAGCGTTGATTTCGCTGGACGCGAATGTGAAGCGCTCGTTGTTGAGAGGTCGAGCGAAGGCTCAACTTCGGGCTTGAAGTTCATCTCCAAAGTTCTCGCATCAACAGTTGTGGCTCCAGTGGGTTTGCTTGATCTTGTTACCGCGGGGTGTGCGCGGTGGATGGCTCACCCTTACGATTTTTTGCGCAGTGCAATTCCCCCAAGAGCGGTCGGCGTAGATAAATCGCATCAAAATTTATCGCTTGATTCTAGTAAACGTAATATCGCAAAAGGTACTAAAACGTTTATTCACCTTCAACCTCATGAAGATGCAATAGCGAAACTTGCAGAATTTGCTTTAAAAAAAGTGAAAACTGGCTCGATTCTGATTATCACTCCTGAAGAGCGAGAGTTACAGTTATTGTCCCAAGCCCTGGGGGATAGCGCTTGTATCTTGTCCGGTTCACTCACTCGTAGCGTTAGGTATCAAAACTACTTAAAATCTATTAGCGCAAACAATCAGATAACTATTGGAACTAGAAGTGCCATCTTTGCTTTTCCTCCCGATCTAGCAACTATTGTTATTTTCCGCGAAGGCTCAGAATCTCATTACGAACCTAGATCTCCTGGTTGGAACGCCCGAGAACTTGCTCTGATGCGATCAGAACAAAGTGGCTGCGATCTCTATTTTGTTGGTTATTCGCCCGCTTTAGAAACCGCTCTCATGATTGAGCAAGATAAAGTAAAGGTGTTGGGTAAGAATAATCGTCTCAAGGTTATGAACTTCGAATCCCTAAACGGAGAACTGCTTCCGAATCGGATATTTCCACCAATCCGAAAGGCTTTATCAAACGGTCCAGTACTCTTCCTGATTCCCCGTAAGGGATATGCAAGCTCATTGATGTGCAAAAAGTGTCGAAATATCGCAACTTGCGATTGTGGCGGAAGAATTTCGCGTATTAAAGCAAACACAAATCCAAGTTGTTCTCTTTGTGGAAAGCTGCAGCCATCTCTGAAGTGCCGTTGGTGCAAAAGCGACACGCTGATTATGTTGGGACGAGGCGGCGAGCGTCACACTGAGGAGATCGGTCGCGCCTTTCCCAATTTTCCAACCTATTACTCGACGGCAGATGCGCAGATTACAGAGCTACCAAATACGCCGTCGCTAGTTATCTCAACATCGGGCATGGAGCCGCGCATCGAAGGCGGATATGCTGCCGTGGTATTGCTCGATGGTGATTCATTCTTTTCTTACAATGATCTGCGCGCACAAGAGCGAGCTCGCGAAACTTTCTTTGTGGCAGCAGCCTGCGTAAGTAGAGAAGGCGCCGTAATCACTGTTGTAAATCAATCTAATCCAATTACTTCCGCGCTTGCCCAATGGAGCCCAAAGGTATTAGCAACTCGTGAGCTGGGTGAACGAAGAGAATTGAACTTCCCGCCATTTTCACGATCGGTTGCAATAGAAGTTGAGAGTTCGGAGGCGACGTCGATAGTTTCCGGCTTCAAGAAAGTGCTCTTGGATAAGCGGCTACCAGCGAGCACAGCCGTTCTGGGACCTGCTCAAAGCACCGGAAATGTTTCACGGATACTTTTAACTGCAAATTTGGCTGACAGTGACGAGCTTCTCAAATTTGTAGGAGATTACATTCGCCATCGGGCGGTAACAAAGAAGAAAAGCCTTGCTGTTCGAGTGGATCCCTATTCTCTTACATAGGTTTTTTCGCGCCTACGCTAGACTTCACGCATGTCAATCCAACCGATCCGATTCTTTGGAGATCCGGTTTTGACTACTCCAGCTTTGCAGGTTGTTGATTTTGATAAAGAGCTACGGACTTTAGTGGCTGATCTAACCGAAACAATGCTGGAAGCACCTGGTGCGGGTCTAGCAGCGCCACAAATTGGAGTTGGTTTGAGAGTCTTCGTTTGGGATGTTGATGATGCTTTGGGTCATCTAATTAATCCAACTCTAGATTTAAGTTCTGAGATGCAGGAGGGCGAAGAGGGTTGCCTATCCTTTCCAGCGCTTAGTTACGAAACTCCGCGCGCCTTTCGGGCGGTTGCTAAGGGCTTCAATATGTACGGCGAACCTATAACTGTCGAGGGAACCGAGTTATTGGCGCGGTGCTTACAACATGAGACTGATCATTTAGATGGAATTGTCTTTATTGACCGTATCTCTAAGGAGGATCGTAAGCTCGCAATGAAAGAGATTCGAGAATCAGAGTGGTTTAACGCGGCACAGAGTTCTGGACAAGCCCCATCGATCAAGGTTTCTCCGCACGATATTTTCGGTAGAGGTCTTTAGTGCGTATTGCCGTTGCTGCAACTCCAGCAGTAGCTATTCCGACACTAGATGCTCTACTGGCATCTGAGCACGATTTAGTTTGCGTTATTACAAGGCCGGATGCCCCTGCTGGGCGAGGGAGAGCGCTGCAATCAACTCCCGTTGCTAGTTGGGCGCAAACGCATAACGTCGAGTTGTTTAAACCGGAGTCCAGTCAACTCCTTGGCGAATTGGCTGAAGATTTAGATCTGGTCATAACAATTGGTTTCGGATTAATTCTTCCCTTGGAGGTTCTCCGAAAGCCAAAGCACGGCTTTATAAATCTTCACTTTTCGTTGCTACCTAGATGGCGCGGTGCAGCCCCGGTTCAGCGTGCGATTGAAGCTGGTGACGATGCAACCGGCGTTACAGTGTTTGCCCTTGATGAAGGAATGGATACTGGGCCGATTTATCAAATCGCAGAGATTCCACTCTCAGGTTCAGTAACATCGGAAGAGCTATTTGAATTGTTAGCAAAGTTAGGCGTTGATCCAGTTTTGAAAACTCTTGAGCAAATCGAAAAGGGAGAGAAGCCGAAGCCACAGGACAATGCTGGTGCTACCAGGGCCTATAAATTGAGTAAAGAAGAAGCGCAAATTGAATGGAACTCAAGCGCTGATGTCATCATTCGCAAGATACGTGCCTTCAATCCGGAACCGAGTGCGTGGTCTGACTTTCGTGGACAAGTCCTCAAGGTAAATAGCGCCCGGCTGGCCGATGAGATTATCTCTGCAGGATCACTTAAAGTTATTGGTAAATCAGTATTGGTCGGTACCGCAACCTCGGCAGTGGAACTTTTAGAAGTCACGCCAGCAGGAAAATCTCAGATGCTCGCATCGGCTTGGGCTAACGGAGCCCGGATTAGCGCAACAGATTTGTTGCAATAGCTATGGTTGAAGCGCGCAGAAACTCCTTCAAATCTCCTAAACCAGATGCAGTTCGATTACTGGTCTATGACATTTTGCAAGAGGTCAATCGCTCAGATGGTTACTCAAATCTATTGTTACCGCAGGCTTTAACTGCCTCAAATTTCGAACAGCGAGATAAAGGTTTTGCAACAGAGCTGCTGTACGGCACTCTTCGAATGCAAGGTCGTCACGACTATATCGCCGCACAAGTGTCAGATCGACCTTGGAGCGAGGTAGATACGGGAATTGTTGATGTTGTTCGACTAGGTGCTCATCAACTATTTGAAATGCGGGTGCCATCCCATGCCGCTGTTTCTGCAACCGTTGAGCTAGCCCGTAAGGTTCTAGGAGAGTCGAAAGCTTCATTCGTTAACGCGCTACTTCGTAAAATGAGCGCCAAGAGTTTGGATGAGTGGCTCGAGCCAGCAAACTTAATTTCTGATCCGGTAGAACGATTATCAATTATCCATTCACATCCACAGTGGATTGTTTCGGCCTATTTCGATTTGCTACGTGATTTTTCAGAAGTTGAAGCACTTCTCTCGGCAAATAACTTGGCTGCGACTCCCACAATTGTCTGGTGGCCAGGTAGATCGAGCGCAGAGGAACTGATCTCGCTAGGTGCACTGCCAACTAACTATTCGGATTATGGACTGAAATTTGATGGCGTTCCTTCATCCCTAGAAGCGGTGCGCCATCGCAGAGCAGGCGTTCAAGATGAAGGTTCCCAACTTGTAGCGCAGATATTCGCCAAGGTTGCTGCCTCAAATGATGATTGGCTAGATCTTTGCGCTGGACCTGGAGGTAAGGCGGCGCTTCTCTCGGCTATAGCAAAAGAGAACGGAAAGAAGTTCTCCGCGAACGAACTTTCGGCACCGCGTGCAAAGTTGGTTGAACAAGTTATTGGTGGGGCAAGACTTTTAGTTGGTGACGGACGTGAAATTGCATCGTTGGGGGAGAAGTTCGGTGCAATTTTGGCCGACGTTCCTTGCACGGGACTTGGTGCACTCCGCAGGCGCCCAGAGGTTCGTTGGCGCCGTACCGTCGCGGATCTAAGAGAGCTAACGCAATTACAACGCGAACTATCTGATGCGGCAATCTCGGTTTTGGCAGAAGGCGGTCTCTTTGGTTACGCCACGTGTTCACCACATCTAGCTGAAACCAGCATTGCAGTTAGCGATATTTTACGTAAGCACCCGCAGCTTGAGATCGTGGATTTAGCGCCATATCTTCCAACGCAGCTCACTTCGGCATTGCGCGATAAATCGCTATCTCTGTGGACGCACCGCCATGAAACAGATGCGATGTTCTTGGCGGTATTTCGCAAAAAATTAAGTAATGAGAAATAGGATATCCACGTGTTTAACGAACTGAGGATAACCCCCAGCATTCTTAACGCTGATCATTCAAATCTCAACGCGGAAATCGCTAAGGTCGCGAAAGAATCAGATTTAATCCACTTAGATATTATGGATAATCTCTTTGTACCGAACTTAACCTGGGATTTCGCTGCAGCAGAGAAAATTATCTCCGAATGTCCTATTCCAGTTGATGCTCATCTAATGATCAATGACGTTGATCGAATCGCGCTTGATTACGCGCGCGCTGGCGCTGGTAGCGTCACAATCCATATTGAAGCAGCCGAGAATCCGGCCCAAACTCTGAAAAGTTTGCGCAAACTTGGATCGCGTGCAGGTATGGCCCTTAAGCCTGGTACCGAAATTGAACTTTATTCTGACCTTCTAGATGAGATAGATATGTTGTTGATTATGACGGTTGAGCCAGGCTTTGGCGGACAAAAGTTCATGGCAAATATGATGGATAAAGTGCGCAGATCGAAGGCTTTGATTGGCGATAGGCCAATTTGGATTCAGGTTGATGGTGGAGTTTCAATGGATACGATCGCAATCGCGCGAGAGGCGGGTGCAGATACTTTCGTTGCTGGATCAGCGGTCTTTAATTCACCGGACCCTGCAGAGATGGTGAAAATGCTGCGGCATCGCGCAAGTGAAGTCTAGTAAACTCACCTCATGAAGTCTTTTGATCAATTGTGGGAAGAGCTATCGCAGAAGATTGCAGTTGGAGATCCAACTTCAAAAACGGTTGCGGAAGTTAACGCTGGCGTCCACGCGATAGGAAAGAAGATTCTCGAGGAAGCCGGAGAAGTCTGGCTAGCAGCAGAGCATGAGAGTGACGAAGCGCTAGCAGAGGAGATCAGTCAACTCATTTATCACTTGCAGGCACTTATGTTGGCACGTGGCTTAAATCCAAGCGATATCTATCGCTATCTATAGAATCGAGATGCCGTGTTAAAGATTGCAGTTCCCAATAAAGGATCTCTCGCTGACGCCTCTATAGAAATTCTAAAAGAGGCTGGTTACAGACAACGCGCTGATTCACGTGACTTGGTTTTAAGCGATCCAGAAAATGGAGTCGAGTTTTACTATTTGCGGCCACGTGATATCGCCCTTTACGTTGGAAGTGGCGAGCTCGAGGCCGGTATCACCGGAAGAGACCTTTTAATAGATTCTGGTGCGGATGCACACGAAATTCTCGCGCTTGATTTTGGTGGTTCAACGTTTCGTTTTGCGGGCCCACCGGCTAACAACTGGAAAGTAGCTGACCTCTCAGGCAAGAGAGTCGCTACCGCTTATCCTGGTTTGGTCGAGAACTATTTATCGAAATTGGGTGTTAGCGCAAACGTCGTAAGGTTAGATGGAGCTGTAGAAAGTAGTGTGCGCCTCGGGGTTGCTGATGTTATCGCTGATGTAGTGAGTACTGGAAACACATTGCGTCAAGCAGGATTATCAATCTTCGGTGATCCTATCTTGCAGAGTGAAGCGATACTGATCTCAAGAAATCCGAATGAGCTAGCGGCAGATTTACAGATACTTTTGCGCCGCTTACAGGGAGTCGTTACTGCAAGGCAGTACGTTCTTCTAGACTATGACATACCAAAGATTTCCGTTGATAAGGCTTGCGCAGTCACGCCAGGTTTGGAGTCTCCAACAATCTCTCCTCTACAGAAGCAAGATTGGGTAGCGGTCCGTGCCATGGTTCTTCGCAAGGATACCAATCGCTTAATGGATGAACTTTGGGCAATGGGTGCGCGCGGAATATTAGTAACCGATATTCACGCTTGTCGTCTATAGCGAGTCTGACTCTTCCACTTCTTCGCGAGTAATTCCGAGTAGGTACAGAACCGAATCAAGATAAGGCGCAGATACCGAGCTATCAGCGGCCGCCTTCACCGCTGGCTTGGCGTTAAATGCGATTCCCATTCCAGCGAGTGCAATCATATCCAGATCATTTGCGCCGTCGCCGATCGCAATAGTCTGCTCCAATTCGATTGCGTGCAGCGCGGCGAACTCACGAAGAGCATCTGCTTTCCCGGCGCGATCAATTATTGAACCAACAAGTTCTCCAGTGAGTGTCCCATCAACAATCTCAAGATTATTGGCGCGCATATGCGAGATTCCCAAATCGCGCATTATCGGCTCGATCACTGGTTCGAAGCCTCCAGATACGAGCGCTACGTGATGTCCCAGTTTATGAAGGGTGCGAATAAGGGTGCGGGCACCGGGAGTTAAAGAAATCTCGCTCTGCACCTGTGTTAATACAGATTCCTGAAGTCCCGCTAAAAGTGCTACTCGCGCACGCAAACTTTCTGCGAAATCGAGTTCACCACGCATTGCCGACTCCGTTATCGCTGCAATCTCGGCACCCTTACCTGCTTTAGCACCCAATAGTTCAATCACCTCTTGTTGAATGAGTGTTGAATCTACATCCATCACTACGAGTTTCTTCGCCCACCGCATCAATCCGCCCGGAGAAACTGCTATGTCAACAGCGTTCTCTGTTCCGACCGTAGCCAACTCCTTACGCAATTTTCCTTGTTCAGCGCCAGAGACGGTGAATTCAATTGCCGTAACTGGATAGCTTGCGGTCCGGTGTATGCGTTCAATGTTTCCACCATTGCTGGCAATAGCTTTAGCAACTGCGTTGATGGAAGATGGTTTCAATTCC
Organism: Bifidobacterium breve; assembly: GCA_945869505.1. Next base: position 4,298 of record CAMBOZ010000015.1, on the reverse strand, counting down.
TGAGATAGAACTACAACGTGGAGCAAGGATTTCTTCACCGCAATATCTGTGGAGGCGCTTTCTTCAAAGGCTGAGGCGATGTCAACGCCAAGTACCTTTGCGCACTCTTCTAAGTCAGCCTCTATGGCAGCTGCGTGGGCCGGCACACAGGAGATTAAACAAGTCAAAATAACGCGCCCTCTTATAACGACTTGCTCGATATCTAAAATACTAACTGCGAAAGGGGAGAGGGTTTGAAAGAGGGTCTCGGTGATGCCCGGCTTATCTACGCCTGAGAGCAGTATTAGGCCGGTAAATTGTTGGTTTTTATCGTTGTTAGTCATCTCGGGGAGAAGATTAGCGTGAATCACACGCGATAAGTCGGGCATTTAAGTGGATTCGCCAATGATTACCGCTATCTTTTTCGTCTATGGAATCACTGGGTGAAATGACGGTCCTATCAATGCACGGGGTATCAGTGACCCGTGGGCAGCGAACAATACTTGGACCAATTGATTTTCAGATTCGCAGCGGCGAACGTTGGGTAATCCTTGGTCCGAACGGTGCTGGCAAATCAACGCTGATGAATATTTTGGCCACTCGAATCTTCCCGACAAAGGGCGTCGTAAAAATACTCGAGCAGGAGATGGGCAAAGTTGACTTATTTGAACTTCGTACACGTATTGGAGTATGCGCAACTTTAAATTCCGAGGATATCCCCGATGATGAATTAGTCAGAGATGTAGTTGTAACGGCCGCCTATGCAGTACTCGGAAGATGGAATGAAGATTACGACCTTTGGGATGAATCCCGCGCGGTAGCTTTACTAACTACATTTGGAGTTCGCGATCTAGCCGATCGTCGTTACTTTTCGTTGAGTGACGGCGAAAAGAAACGAGTGCAGATTGCGCGCGCCTTGATGTCTGATCCTGAGTTGCTCCTTTTGGATGAACCAACGGCCGGCTTGGATCTTGGTGGGCGAGAAGATCTGCTTCGTCGTTTTGCTGAGTACTCCACCGATCCGCTTGCCCCCGCAAGCATTGTTGTCACGCACCACATCGAAGAGATTCCATTTGGAACCACGCATGCTCTGATTATTAAGAACGGAACTATTGCGGTTTCAGGTCCAATTTCAAGTGTTATAACTTCAGAGCATATGTCTGCGGTTTTTGGAATTAATATTGAAGTAACTGCTGTAAACGGAAGGTTCTTTGCGCGCAGCTCATGATCTTTCGCGAGCAGTTACATCCGTCCTGGAAAGAGCCTTTGAGTGAGTATCTGCCTCTCTTAGATGAGATAGAAGAGAAGATCTCTGGCGAGGTGTATCTCCCCAATAGCAATCTGGTGATGCGGGCGCTCTCGCGCGATCTCCATCAATCAAAAATTCTTATCTTGGGTCAAGACCCATATCCCAACCCTAATTTTCCAAATGGACTCGCATTTTCTATTCCCAAGACCGAAAGCAAAATTCCAGCTTCCCTGCAAAACATTTTTAAAGAGCTAAGTTCAGATCTGAAACTTCCAATCCCAAGTAGTGGAGATTTATCCAGTTGGGCAGAGCAAGGTGTAGTTCTTTTAAATCGAACGCTGACCTGTCGCTCTGGTGAGAGTAACTCTCATCTAGATATCGGCTGGCGAGCCTTCACGGATGCTTGTGTCGAAAAGTTAGCAGCGACCGGGGCGGTGGCAATCCTTTTGGGAAATAACGCGAAAGAGTGCAGTAAATATTTCGCAACAGATAAGTTGATAACTGCGCCTCATCCCAGCCCTTTGTCGGCGCACCGTGGTTTCTTCGGATCTAGGCCTTTTAGCCGGGCCAATGCAGCGCTAAAGGCAGCGGGAAAAGATCCAATCGACTGGTCGCTGTAAAAAACATCGCCCTGCAGATTTCTCCGCAGGGCGATGTTTAAGCGACTTATCTAAATAGCTATCCCACCCAAGTGTTGATTGGTGAAGATAGGAAATAGACCATAAAGAGTCCAGAGACTAATAGTAGAAGCGGGTGAACTTCTTTTCTACGTCCCTGGATGTAGCGAATAACAACGTGGGTTACGAACCCTGCGCCGATACCAACTGAGATGTTATATGTGAATGGCATCAAGATGATTGTTAAGAATGCAGGAATACCGATTCCGTAATCTTCCCAATCGATCACCTTGATCTGAGTCATCATCAAGAAACCTACGACAACAAGTGCTGGAGTAGCGGCTTCGTAAGGAATAATTGCGACCAACGGAGCTAAGAAAGTTGTCAACAGGAAACAAATTCCTGTCACCACCGAGGCAAGTCCGGTACGAGCACCTTCTCCAACGCCGGCTGCTGATTCAATATAGCTAGTGTTTGAAGAGATGCTTCCTGCACCTCCTGCAACTGCTGCTAGTGAGTCAACCAAGAGAATGCGATCGATATTTTCAACATTTCCATCTTTATCTGTGAGACCAGCTTCGTGACCAATTGCAGTAACTGTTCCGACTGTGTCAAAGAAATCTGAAAGCAGAAGGGTGAAGACGAGCAAGATCACTGTAATCAACGGCACTCGATCGAGTGAGCCGAAGAGGTTAAATTGACCCAATAGAGAGAAATCAGGTGTGGCTACGACACTCTCTGGCATCGCAGGAACATTTAGGTTCCAACCCTTCGGATTCACTTCACCGGTGGCACCGTTAAATAGTGGACCAATCTTTTGAGAAGTTTCAATCGCTATGGCTGCGATTGTTGCAATGATAATTCCAATAAGAATCGCGCCCTTGACCTTTTTAACAATCAATCCGATTGTCAGGAATAGACCTAGAGCGAAGATGACCACAGGCCAGCCGACCAGAGTTCCACCATCACCAAGAGTCACCGGTACTGGACCAGTGCCGGTGCGGCGAACGAATCCAGCGTCAACTAAACCGATAAGTGCAATGAATAGACCAATTCCAACTGAGATTGCGATTTTTAACTGCGCAGGAACAGCCTTAAACACCGCAGTTCTGAATCCAGTTAAAACAAGAATCGTAATAATGATGCCCTCAAGAACAATAAGACCCATCGCATCGGCCCAAGTCATTTGTGAAGCGATGCCTACCGCAACAAATGTATTTAGACCTAAACCGGTTGCAATAGCGAGGGGATATTTACCAATAATTCCCATAAGGATGGTTAATACACCAGCCATTAACGCAGTCATTGCAGCAACGAGTGCGAGATTAGGTGCATCTCCGCCGCCGATGTACTTTCCATCAGCATCTTTTGTGAGACCGATGATTAGTGGATTTAGCGCCACAATGTAAGCCATAGTGAAGAACGTGACGATGCCGCCACGTACTTCTCTTGCTACCGTGGAGCCACGTTGCGATATTTTGAAATAGCTATCGAGCATGACATACCCTTCTAATTTTGTTAACGGGGGTGTTTGCGACCCCGTGTGAAATGACGGCTCACAGACCGGGGAATAAGAGAATCAAAGCCGATTACTGGGCGACTTTGAGGTAAGACGCGCTACAACTCCGAAAGAGATCGCTACCGTTTGCCCGATTAATACGGCAAATAGTGCTGTACCGAGCCCAATTTTGCCTCCAAGCAGCGCGCCGATGATTAAAACGGTGACCTCAATACATATTCGCACCCGTCCGACACGAACGCCCGTGCGGTTATGAACTCCCGTCATTAGTCCATCTCGGGGTCCAGAACCCAACCCGCAAGTTATATAAAGTGCTGAACCAACTCCGACTAGTGCGATTCCTAATAGAGCTGACGCAATACCACCCAAGAAGGTGCTTTGAAGAGGAAATATTTCCACTCCAGTTTGTATACAAGAGGAAATGATCACGATATTGCTGATAGTTCCAAAACCGGGACGTTCACGCAGTGGGATCCAGATTAAGAGAATTACGAAGCCGGTGTAAAAAGTCGTCCAACCTAGGGAAAATCCCGTCTTTAAACTTAATCCTTGTGCGAAAACAGTCCATGGCGCGTTACCCAAATTAGATTGAAAAACTAGCGCATCACCAAATCCGAACATTGCAAGGCCTAGAAAAAGGATAAGTACCCGAGGGATTGAAAGTTCCCAACGATGTTTTGCACGCCAAGGAGTAATAGGGACAGTCTTATGTGGGCGCAGGTGGGATACGAGAGACCTTATTTTTGAAGGTTCTTGCATCAGGGGAGTTTATAGCAAAGCCTGCGATTTATATCCTCTATTGTTACCACTATGTTCGTTGGCTTTGGTACAACTGTAAATATCGCGACCATTATTGCCGGAGCGGCACTTGGCGTTTTAGTCGGGTCCCGTATGCCAACGCGCACAAGGAATTTAATCACCGACGTCTTAGGTT
>CAMBOZ010000014.1 GCA_945869505.1 Bifidobacterium breve | reverse complement strand
ATCGATGTCCGCGCAAAGCTTGCTGAAAAAGGTTTAACGCTTCCGGTTGCGGCTAAACCAGTTGCTGCTTATTTGCCAGCAGTTCGCACTGGTCAAATAGTTTTTACTGCAGGACAACTTCCATTAGTAGATGGCGCAATGGCCGATACCGGCAAAGTTGGCGCTGAAATAACTCAAGAGCGAGCGAAAGAACTTGCAGAAATTTGCGCCCTCAACTGTCTTGCAGCTGTCGAACTCGTCGCTCCGGTAGACATGATTGTAAAAGTTGTGCGCGTGGTTTGTTATGTAAACGGTGCGCCAGGTTTTCTAAATCAACCATTTATTGCAAATGGAGCATCTGAGCTATTTATGCATATCTGGGGCGATGCTGGCATTGCTGCGCGAAGTGCCATCGGAGTTGCTGATCTTCCTTTGAATTCACCGGTGGAGATCGAACTCACCGTTGAAATTGCAGAATTAAAGGGATCTAGCGCGAACGCTTACTTAGGCGGTCAACATCAGCAATCAATACTGAACGACCGTCCAGCTTAAGCCAACCGCGTCCTGCAAAATCTGCCAAGGCCTTGTTAACTGTTTCGCGAGAAGCTCCAACAAGCTGGGCAAGTTCTTCTTGAGTTAGATCGTGATTAACGAGCAGCCCCTCAGGGGTTGTCTTGCCGAAACGATCTCCAAGATCAATTAACGCTTTTGCAACGCGTCCTGGAACATCAGAGAAAACTAAATCACCGACTGCTTCATTTGTACGACGCAGGCGTTGTGACAATCTGGTTAGCAACTGAAGTGATACTTCTGGGTTCTGCTTTAGCCAAGGGATAACTTTTTCATGGCTAAGTGAAAGCAATTTCGCATCGGTGACTGCAGTTGCAGTTGATGTGCGAGGGCCGGGATCGAAGAGTGAGAGTTCGCCGAACATTTCTCCAGGTCCGAGGATAGAAAGTAGATTCTCGCGACCATCTCCGCTTGAGGTTCCAAGCTTTAACTTGCCATCGATAATTACATATAAATGCTCGCCTTCATCGCCCTCTTTAAAAAGGATTGATCCTTTGGCGATCTTCACTGAATCCATGGAGGCGCGCAGTGAGACCGCGGCTGCTTCGTCAAGGGCGGTAAAGAGCGGGGCTCTGCGTACGACTTCTTCTTCGTGTGGCACATCGGTAGTTTACTCGCATGGCCCCTGATCGCGAAACCCGAAAGAGCGCACGGGCTATCTATCGGATATTAAGCAAGCGATATCCAGATGTCCGCTGCGAATTGGATTTTTCCAACCCGCTCGAATTAACCATTGCAACAGTACTTTCTGCGCAATGTACCGACAAGCGAGTCAATCAAGTTACGCCGGCGTTATTTAAGAAATATAAAAACGTTCGGGCATATGCCAAAGCGTCATTATTGGATATCGAAGATCTGATTTACACCACTGGATTCTTTCGAGCAAAGGCTCGTCACATTCAGGGACTTGCGATAAAGATTATCGAGGACTTTGATGGCGAAGTTCCGCAGACTTTAGAAGAGCTAATTACATTGCCAGGGGTTGGTCGCAAGACCGCTAACGTCGTTTTGGGGCACGCCTTTGATATTCCTGGAATCACAGTAGACACACATTTTGGAAGACTTTCACGCAGATTTGAGTGGAGCGCATCGCAAGATCCCGTAAAAGTAGAATTTGAAGTGGGAGAGTTGATACCTCAAAAGGAATGGACCAACTTGTCACAACGGATGATCTGGCACGGCAGAAGAATTTGTCATTCGCGAAAACCGGCGTGCGGAGCTTGTCCTGTGGCAAAGATTTGCCCATCGTTTGGAATTGGTGAGATGGATAAAGCGAAAGCACTTCTTTTAGTTAAAAGCGATGCGGATTTCCGATGAAGCTATTATTTTCAATAATTTGTGCTCTTCTCTTATCTGGTTGTTCGAACGCCGAACCAGTCGCGCAGACCGGAGAAGTAATTTCTTGTGAGTCTGTGACCACCGATAGAGAAGTAGTAGAAGGTATTGCTCTCGAATGCGTAGATGGCTCACCGGGAGTGATCATTGAATCACTGCGTGGGCCAATGGTTTTAAATGTTTGGGGATCTTGGTGCACAACCTGTTTAGATGAAATGCCAGAATTTGTCAGTTTTTACAGCAAAGCAAAGGGCAAAGTGCAGCTAGTTGGTATTGCAGTTGAAGAGGCATCCCCAGCTAATTCGCAAAGATTTATTGAGGAAAATGGCATGACTTGGCCGAATTATTATGATCGCGAGAATGAGACAAGAGCGTACTTTGGAATGGGCGTTCCGGTGACTTTATTTATAGATGCAGATGGTAAGACGGTATATAAAAAAATTGGTGTTATAGAATCAGAATCTGAATTAATCGCGCTAACAGAGAAATATTTAGGGGTGCAGATTTAATGCTTTTAGACCTTGTGATCGCCGCAGCCGTTCTCATTTCAGGAGTGATCGGTTATAAAAACGGATTTATTAGAACAATATTCAAATTTGTGGGCTACATCGCCGGTGGCGTTCTTGGAATCTATTTTTCTTTGAAGATCTCAAACGATTGGGCGTTAGATTTTAAGCGCGTTGGTTTTGTGATCATTGCAATTGTTGCCAGCGGAAGTTTTGGATCAATGGCCGGTGGTGCACTCGCCAAAGGTTTACGAGCAACGGTATTTCGTGGGCCACTGGCGTTTCTAGATTCACTGGCAGGTTCTGCCTTAGAAATCATCCGAGTAATTCTCGTAACTTACTTGATCGCCACTGTCTTGCTTTGGTCACCGTGGGAATCAGTACAGAACCAAATCGCAAAGAGCCAGATATTGACGAAAGTTCAACCTTACATTCCTGGATTAATTACCCAAGCAAACGACTGGGTAAAGGAAGAGTTCCTTAATCTTCGTCTTTAGAAGAATTTAACCCTTCTGAAATCAGCTTCATTACATTTGGATCAGCCAGTGTTGTCGCATCTCCAACTGCACGATTTTCAGCAACATCCTTTAGTAACCGGCGCATAATTTTTCCACTGCGCGTCTTTGGAAGTTCTGCCACAACCATAATCTGACGCGGGCGAGCGATTGCGCCGATTTCCTTGGTTACGTGAGCACGTAACTCTTTGACCAACTCTTCGCCGCCGACATTTGGAATTCCGCCGCGCAAAATAACGAAGGCGACAATGCCTTGGCCGGTCATCTCATCTGCTGCACCAACGACTGCTGCTTCAGCGACCGCTTCGTGTGAAACCAAAGCAGACTCAACTTCAGTAGTTGAAATGCGGTGTCCAGAAACGTTCATAACATCATCAACGCGGCCCATTAGCCATGTCGCGCCATCTCCATCTAACTTCGCGCCATCGCCAGCAAAGTAAATTCCTTTAAAACGTGACCAGTAAGTTTCTTTGTAACGCTCGCCTTCGCCCCAAACACCACGCAACATCGAAGGCCATGGTTGATCCAAAATTAAGAATCCACCGTGTCCATTAGGAACTGGAACGCCTTGATCATCAACAACTTTTGCGCTGATACCTGGAAGTGCTTTCATCGCAGATCCTGGTTTAGTTGCAGTAACGCCAGGAAGTGGTGAAATCATGATCGCGCCAGTTTCGGTCTGCCACCAAGTGTCAACAATCGGACAATTGTTTGCACCAATTACTTCGCGATACCACATCCACGCCTCTGGATTAATTGGTTCACCAACTGATCCAAGTAAACGCAACGAAGATAAATTGTGAGCCTGTGGGAATTCATCTCCCCATTTCATCCAAGTACGAATCAAAGTCGGTGCAGTGTACAAAATAGTTACGCCGTACTTTGCGATAATTTCAAAGAGGCGACCTTTATGTGGTGTATCTGGAGTTCCTTCATAAATAACTTGTGTGGCGCCATTTATTAGCGGTCCATAAACAACGTAAGAATGGCCGGTAATCCAACCAACATCGGCGGTACACCAATAAATATCTGTTTCAGGCTTGATATCAAAGACCACGCGATGTGTGTATGCCGCTTGGGTTAAATACCCGCCTGTAGTGTGGAAAATTCCCTTTGGCTTGGCAGTTGTTCCAGATGTGTAAAGAATAAAGAGCGGGTGCTCACTGTCAAAGAATTCAGGTGTGTGTGACTTGCTTTGGCGGTTAACAATTTCATGCCACCAGATATCGCGATCTGAGTTCCACGCAGTTTCTTGATTCGTGCGCTTTACAACCAGAACTTTTTCCACATTGTGCTTACCTTTTAACGCTTCATCTACTGCCGGCTTTAGCGCAAATGCTGCTCCTTTTCGGAAACCACCATCTGCAGTAATTACCAACTTAGCATCGGCATCTTGAATACGAGATAGAAGTGCATCTGCAGAAAAACCACCGAAGACAACTGAATGAACCGCGCCAATTCGCGCACAAGCCAACATTGCAACTGCGGCTTCAGGAATCATAGGCATATAAATAGCGACACGATCGCCCGCGGTGATTCCGAGTTCAGTTAGCGCGTGTGCTGCTTGCGAAACATCTTCGAGCATCTGTGAATAAGTAATTGTGCGAGTATCACCGGGTTCACCTTCAAAGTGAAAAGCGATTCGTTCGCCGCGACCAGCTGCGATGTGACGATCAAGTGCGTTTACCGAAGCATTTATTTTGCCACCAATAAACCATTTGGCATATGGAGGATGCCATTCCAAAACTTGATCCCAAGTCTTATCCCAAGTCAGCTCACGCGCTTGTTCTTCCCAAAAAGCTAAACGATCTTTATCTGCGTGTGCATACAAATCAGGTTTTGCATTCGCTTGCGCGGCAAATGCCGGGCTCGGTGGAAAGAGCCGGTTCTCCTGCGAAAGATTTTCGATTGAATCGCCGATTTTTTCTGAACTCATAACTCTGCAGATTACTCGTCAATATCAACAGGCGGAAGGCTTTCCGGGTGTGGCATAGGAGATATGGGGCAAGATCCCAGCCTTCTAACCTCGAACGAGGCACGAATTAGAGATAAGAATGGAAAGGAAAATATGTACACATCATTTCTTGTGATGCTTCTGAAGATAATCAGCAGCCCAGCCCTCCTGGCTGGCTTGATCGCCTTCCTGCAGAAATTGCTCCATCCGTAAAGATCCATAACCATCTAAAGACAGGTGCCAATCGGACGGAAAGTCGCCATTTCCTACGCGTGATGGGAATGGCGATTTTTCATCCGCCTGCGAAGGTGGTTGGATTAGGCGTAAGCCTGAATTCGGCCCAATGACGCGCTCGGTCAGGGATTACACCCCGAGATATTTTGGAGTCATTATGGCCATAGCAACCCCTGAAATTTATGCCGAGATGTTGGATCGCGCGAAAGCTGGCGCATTTGCATATCCCGCAATTAACGTTTCATCATCACAAACACTGATCGCAGCACTTCGTGGTTTCGCCGAAGCTGAATCAGATGGAATCATTCAATTTTCTTGGGGCGGGGCAGAATATGCATCCGGTTCAACAGTTAAGAACATGGTCGATGGCGCAGTTGCGCTCGCTGAGTTCGCACACGTTGTCGCTAAAAATTACAATGTAAATATTGCAATTCACACCGATCACTGCCCAGCAGAAAAGCTCGATGGCTATATGCGTCCACTTTTGGAAATCGGCGCACAGCGCATCAAGAACGGCCAAGCACCTCTCTTTAACTCACATATGTGGGATGGCTCAGCAGTTGATATGAATGAAAATATGAAGATTGCAGATGAACTTCTCACCAAATCTGTTGCTGCTCGCACAATTCTAGAAATCGAAATCGGCGTTGTCGGTGGCGAAGAAGATGGCGTTGAAGCAAAGCACGATGCGAAGTTGTACTCAACTCCCGAAGATGCCTTGATGACAATCGAAACTCTTGGACTCGGAGAGCGCGGTCGATATATGGTCGCCGCAACATTCGGCAACGTCCACGGTGTTTATAAGCCAGGCAACGTTGTCTTGCAGCCAAAGATTTTGCAGACACTTCAAGATGCAGTTGTTGCCAAAAAGGGTCTCGCCGCAGGAAGCAAGCCAATGGACTTGGTTTTCCACGGCGGTTCAGGCTCACTTCTTTCAGAAATCCGCGATTCACTAGATTACGGCGTAATTAAGATGAATATTGATACTGATACTCAATATGCATTTACTCGTCCAGTCGTCGATCACATGTTGAAGAATTACGACGGCGTGCTAAAGATTGATGGCGAAGTTGGAAATAAGAAAGCGTACGATCCACGTGCGTGGGGTAAAGCTGCTGAAGCAGGAATGGCGGCACGCGTTGTCCACGCATGCGCGGATCTGCGTTCTACCGGAACATCACTTAAGAAGTAATAACTCACTCATACCAATCTCGGGAGAGGTTTTGCTATGCCAGCGTTAGTTTTGCTTGGAGCTCAATGGGGCGACGAAGGCAAGGGTAAAGCCACAGATATTCTCGGTGACCGCGTTGATTACGTTGTCCGCTATCAAGGCGGAAACAACGCGGGCCACACCGTGGTCATCGGTGATCAAAAGTATGCACTTCACTTACTTCCATCTGGAATTTTGAGTCCTAACGTAATTCCAGTTATTGGAAATGGCGTTGTGATCGATCCAGGTGTATTGCTTGAAGAAATTCGCGGCTTAACCGAACGCGGCATCGATTGTTCAAAACTTGTTATCTCAACCAACGCTCACTTAATCACTCCTTATCACCGCACAATCGATAAAGTTTCAGAGCGCTTCCTTGGTAAATCAAAGATCGGCACAACCGGTCGCGGTATCGGACCTGCTTACGCTGACAAGATCAATCGCATCGGAATTCGCGTGCAAGATTTATTTGATCCTTCAATTCTTCGTCAGAAAATTGAAGGTGCACTCCGCGATAAAAACCAAGTACTTATCAAGGTCTTCAATCGGAAAAACATTGAAGTTGATGAGGTATTAAATGAGTACCTCGCATATGCTGAAATCCTGCGCCCATATGTAGCCGACACTGTTTTGCTGCTTGATCAAGCGCTAAAAGCTGGCAAGCGCGTTCTGCTGGAAGGCTCTCAAGGAACACTGCTTGACGTTGATCACGGCACTTATCCCTTTGTTACTTCATCAAACCCAACCGCGGGTGGCGCTTGCACAGGTTCTGGAATCGGACCAACCAAAATTGATCGCGTAATCGGAATCGTTAAGGCTTACACAACTCGCGTTGGATCTGGCCCATTCCCAACTGAACTCTTCGACGAAGATGGTGAAAAATTACGCACTATTGGCGGCGAAATTGGAGTAACAACTGGACGCGCTCGTCGTTGCGGTTGGTATGACGCACCGATTGCACGTTATGCAGTTCGTGTAAATGGTCTTACCGATTTCTTCTTAACAAAACTAGATGTCCTAACTGGCTGGAAAGAGATTCCGGTTTGCGTTGCCTACGATATTGATGGCCAGCGCGTAGAAGAACTTCCTGCATCACAATCTGATTTCCACCATGCCAAGCCGATTTATGAATACTTGCCAGGTTGGAACGAAGACATTTCAAAGGCTCGTAAGTTAAGTGATCTGCCGAAGAATGCCCAGGATTACATCGCATTCTTAGAAAAGATTTCTGGAGCGCCAATGAGTGCAATCGGAGTCGGGCCCGGGCGCGACCAAACAATTGTCGTAAAGGATTTCATCTAAACCATGAAAATCCTCCTAGTCGGAAGTGGCGGTCGAGAACACGCACTTGCACTAGGACTACAAGCAGATCCAGCTTGTACCGAATTACATTGCGCACCAGGAAATCCCGGTACTTCGCAGATCGCTACCAACCATCTCGTTGCAGTCACGGATAACGCAGCAATCGTTGAACTCGCAAAAAATTTAAGCGTTGATTTAGTAGTAATCGGTCCAGAAGTCCCTTTGGTAAATGGCGTTGCCGACTTACTTCGCGCCGCTGGCATCACAACCTTTGGTCCATCTAAAGCGGCAGCGCAGTTAGAGGGCTCAAAACACTTCGCTAAAGGGGTTATGCGCGATGCTGGAGTACCAACTTCGCGCAGTTTCACCTGTGAAAACCAGGAAGAGATCGAAAACGCTCTCGATGCTTTTGACGCTCCATATGTTGTTAAAGATGATGGTTTAGCTGCAGGTAAGGGCGTTGTCGTTACTGATGATCGCGCAATCGCGTTAGCACATGCACTTTCTTGCAAGCGTGTAGTAATTGAAGAGTATTTAAACGGTCCAGAAATTTCGCTCTTTGGAATTTCCGATGGACGCAACATCTTGCCAATGCAACCTGCGCAAGATTTTAAACGAGCATACGATTTTGATGAGGGTCCGAACACTGGCGGCATGGGTGCTTACTCACCACTTCCGTGGGCACCTGATGACATTGTGGAAGAGACATACGAAAAAGTCTTAGCTCCGATGATTGCAGAAATGTCAGCGCGCGGAACACCATTTGTCGGACTTCTATATGCCGGACTTGCACTTACTGATCACGGATTGCGAGTTATTGAATTCAACGCGCGTTTTGGTGATCCCGAAACTCAGGTTCTTATTCCGCGATTGAAAACTCCGCTAGCAACTCTTCTATATAAAGCGGCGACAGATTCATTAGATGATGTCGCACTCGAATGGCGAGATGAAAGTGCCGTGACAGTTGTATTGGCAGCACCGGGATATCCGGATGCGCCGCAAGTAAATGGTGCAATAACTAAGATTCCGGTGATCGCAGATACACAAATCTTTCACGCCGGCACAACACAAAGCGGTGATGCCTTGGTCTCAGCCGGGGGACGTGTCATGACGATTACTGGTCTCGGTGAAGATTTAACGCAGGCCCGTGACCGCGCATATCGCGCGATCTCACAGATCGAACTTTCCGGATCTTTCTATCGCAGCGACATTGCGCTAAATGCGTCGGTCGCTGAGAAGGGCAATTAAATGGGGGAGAATAAGCCAGTGAGCGTCCTTGCAGATCGTTATGCATCAAAGGCAATGCGCGCCATCTTCGCACCAGAAGAGAAAATCATTGCAGAACGCCGGTTATGGCTGGCGGTTGCTCGTGCACAAAACAAGTTAGGCCACGCAATTGCTGATTCTGTCATTGCAGATTACGAAAAAGTTTTAAACAAGGTAGACCTGGCATCGATTGATGCACGCGAAAAAATTACTCGCCACGATGTGAAAGCACGGATCGAAGAGTTCAATGCTCTGGCCGGACACGAGGCGATTCACGCGGGAATGACTAGCCGCGATGTGACAGAAAATATTGAAGCCCTCCAAATTAAAAATGGTTTAGAAATTGTGCACGGAAAAGTTGTTGCAGTGTTGGCCCAACTTGGCGAGAAAGCTGCGCAATATTCTGCACAACCAATTGCTGGTAGATCACATAATGTTCCGGCACAAATAACAACTTTAGGAAAACGCTTTGCATCTGCTGCTGAAGAGTTGCTCTTTGCATACGAGCGGCTAGCTTCGCTACAAGATCGTTACCCAATGCGTGGAATTAAGGGCCCAGTTGGTACTGCACAAGATTCAATTGATTTGCTCGGTTCATCAAAGTCGCATCAATCATTAGAGTTAGAAATTGCTAACGATCTCGGTTTTAATCGAGTCCTAGATTCAACTGGTCAGATTTACCCACGCTCATTTGATTACGACGTCGTAACCACTTTGGTGCAATTGGCCGCCAGTCCATCTTCACTTGCCACGTCAATTCGCTTGATGGCCGGTGCAGAACTCGTCACTGAAGGATTTAAAGATGGACAAGTTGGTTCATCTGCAATGCCACACAAGATGAATACTCGCTCTTGTGAGCGAATCAATGGGCTAAGCGTTATTTTGCGCGGATATGCCTCTATGGTTTCTGAGCTTGCCGGCAATCAATGGAATGAAGGCGATGTTTCTTGCAGCGTTGTGCGCCGAGTTGCTCTGCCTGATGCTTTCTATGCAATTGATGGCTTACTAGAAACTACCTTGACGGTATTAAATGAATTCGGAGCATTCCCCGCGGTAATTCAGGCTGAATTAGATCGCTATCTTCCTTTCCTTGCCACAACAAAAATCTTGATGGCTTCGGTGAAAGCTGGCGTAGGTCGCGAAGTTGCCCACGAAGTTATTAAAGAACACGCAGTTAAAGCTGCCCTTGCTATGCGTGAAGGAAAGGCAAACTCATTACTCGATGCACTTGCTGCAGATACGCGAATACCGCTAGATCGCAAAGCACTTGATGCGCTAATTAGCCAACCAATTGAATTTACTGGCGATGCTCGCCAACAAATTGCTCGAGTTGTAGATCGCATTGACGCGATTACTTCCGCGCACCCTGCCGCAGCGCAGTACAAACCACACTCCATCAGGTGAGCGGCTTCGGCTTGGCTGGCGCACCGCCAGCACCATCCATAAATGGTTGGCAACACTTGCGCACCGGAAAAGTTCGCGATCTATATGCAAATAACAAAGAAGAGATCTTATTAGTTGCTTCAGATCGTATTTCAGCATTTGACTGGGTTCTTCCATCAGAGATTCCTAACAAAGGCGCGATACTCACCCAACTCTCACTTTTCTGGTTTGAATTGTTAGAAGATCTAGTCCCTAACCACATAATTAGTGATGAAGTACCTGCCGAAGTAAGTGATCGTGCAGTAATTGTTAAACCGCTAAAAATGTTTGCCATTGAGTGTGTGGCGCGCGGCTACTTAACCGGCAGTGGGCTTACTGAATATAGAAGTAGCCAAGCGGTCTGTGGCAATTTACTTCCATCGGGCCTTGTAGAGGGATCAAAGTTATCTGAAACCATTTTTACGCCAGCGACAAAAGCTGAAATTGGCGATCACGATATAAATATTGACTTTGC
This sequence comes from Bifidobacterium breve, assembly GCA_945869505.1. The sequence goes on along the minus strand of CAMBOZ010000014.1, from coordinate 12,636 downwards.
ATCCGCGGCTAAGGTTGTTGGTGCTGAAGATGCAGAGCAACTGCGCGAACTGACAGTCAAGCTTTATGACACTGCAGCAGAGTTTGCCAACAGCCGCGGGATCATCTTGGCTGACACGAAATTTGAATTTGGCCGCGATGCCAAAGGAGTAATTACCCTCGGCGATGAGGCGCTCACGCCTGATTCTTCACGTTTTTGGGAGGCTGCCTCTTGGAACCCAGGTAGCGCACCAGCCTCATTTGATAAACAATTTGTAAGAAATTTTCTTACCTCCAGCGGTTGGGATAAGAAGAGCCCACCACCAGAATTGCCTGCAGAAATAATCGAAAAGACTGCAGCGCGATATGAAGAAGCCTTTTTTCGAATTACCGGCAATAAGTTTTAAAAAACTAAAGGAGCAGAAAATGGCAAAGATCGTGGTCGATGTAATGTTAAAACCAGAAATTCTCGACCCACAAGGCGTTGCTGTTTCTGCCGCGCTACCTCGCCTTGGCTTCACATTCGCCAAGAGTGTGCGTCAAGGAAAACGTTTTGAAATTGAGGTAGATGGCGAACCAACTCCTGCTCAACTTGCTGAAGTGGAGAAAGCAGCTGAAAAACTCCTTGCCAATCCGGTTATCGAAACTTTCACAGTGCGAGTTGAGAAGTAAATGAAAGTTGGCGTAGTAACTTTTCCAGGCACGCTAGATGATCGCGATGCGGCGCGTGCGTCAACACATGCTGGTACGACTGCGGTTTCGCTCTGGCATAACGATGCTGACCTAAAAGGCGTGGATGCAGTTATTTTGCCAGGTGGTTTTTCATACGGAGATTATCTGCGCTGTGGTGCGATTTCACGTTTTGCTCCAGTTATGGAAAAGATTATTGATGCCGCAAATGGCGGGATGCCACTGTTGGGAATTTGTAATGGCTTCCAGGTTCTTTGTGAGGCTCACTTACTGCCAGGTGCACTCACCCGTAATCATGAACTGCATTTTCTCTGCCGCGATCAAAAATTAGAGATAACAAACAATAAAACTGCTTGGACAACGTCTTACAAAGTAGGTCAAGAGATTGTTATCCCGCTAAAAAATGGCGAAGGATCTTTTCAATGTGATGATGCAACACTGGCGGCTTTAGAAGGCGAAGGCCGCATAATTGCGCGTTATGTAGGTGAAAACCCCAATGGTTCTCGCAATAAAATCGCTGGGATCACCAATGAGCGCGGCAATGTAGTTGGTTTGATGCCACACCCAGAGCACGCAATTGATCCTTTAACTGGACCGACGGCGGATGGCTTGGGCTTCTTCACCTCTGTCTTAAATGCGATGGTGAAGTAATGGCACTGGATACTGTTGCGATCGCCGAAGCTAACCCTGATACAAATCAGCCATTTGCAGAACTCGGGCTTAAGAGTGATGAATATGCCCGCATCAAAGAAATTTTAGGTCGCCGGCCAACATCTTCAGAGTTGGCTATGTATTCGGTGATGTGGTCAGAACATTGCTCATACAAATCTTCGAAGGTTCACCTAAAACAATTTGGAGATAAGGCAGTAAAGACTGATGCGCTCTTAGTCGGCATCGGTGAAAATGCTGGAGTAGTCGACGTTGGTCAGGGATATGCAGTCACTTTTAAAATCGAATCCCATAACCACCCATCATTTATTGAGCCATATCAAGGGGCGGCAACTGGAGTTGGTGGAATTGTTCGCGACATTTTAACAATGGGTGCACGCCCGATTGCAGTTATGGATCCACTTCGTTTTGGTCCAGCTAATGCCGCCGACACACGTCGCGTTCTGCCCGGCATTATCGCGGGCGTTGGTGGTTATGGAAATTGTTTAGGCCTGCCCAATATTGGTGGAGAAGTTGTATTCGATGAAACTTATATAGGTAACCCACTTGTAAATGCTTTATGCGTTGGAGTTATGAAACATAGCGATATCAAACTCGCTAAAGCGGCTGGTGCTGGAAATCTAGTTGTGCTTTATGGAGCAAAAACCGGTGGAGATGGCATCGGTGGAGTTTCCGTCTTGGCTTCTGAAACTTTTGATGCAACTGGTCCGGCAAAGCGCCCAGCAGTGCAAGTCGGAGATCCATTCGTTGAAAAAGTTTTGATCGAATGTTCTCTAGAAATTTTCGCAGAAGACCTTGTCGTAGGCATCCAAGACCTTGGCGGAGCAGGCTTATCTTGCGCCACCAGCGAATTGGCATCTGGTGGCAGCGGCGGCATGAAAGTAGAACTTGATCGTGTTCCGTTGCGCGATGCGACGTTATCTCCAGAGGAAATCTTGATGTCTGAATCTCAAGAGCGCATGTGCGCGATTGTGGAACCAAAACATATTGCGCGCTTCTTGGAAATCTGCAAAAAATGGGATGTCACTGTCACGGTAATTGGTGAAGTAACAGATGGCGAACGTTTGGAAATTACCTGGCACGGCGAATTAATCGTTGATGTTCCACCGCGCACCGTCGCTCACGAAGGCCCCGTATATAACCGTCCGCTTGCTAAGCCGGAATATGTAGATCGCGTTAATGCTGAAGTGATAAACGTTCCGCGTCCTGAAACTGCCGAGCAGATTAAAGAGACCGTTCTCAAATTAGCTGCCACTCCCAACTTGGCAGATAAATCTTGGGTAACCGCGCAATACGATCGTTATGTTCAGGGAAATACTATTCAATCTCAACCTGATGATTCCGGAATGGTTCGCATTGATGAGAAGACAAATCTTGGTGTGGCAATTGCAACCGATGCCAATGCAAATTGGTCATACTTAAATCCTTACGAGGGTGCAAAGTTGGCACTTGCCGAAGCCGCACGCAATATTGCAACAGCAGGTGCCAAGCCACTTGCGGTGACCAATTGCCTTAACTTTGGATCACCGGAAGATCCTGGCGTGATGTGGCAATTCGCCGAATCTGTTCGTGGACTTGCCGATGGATGTTTAGAGATGGGTCTGCCAGTAACCGGCGGCAACGTTTCTTTCTACAATCAAACTGGCGCAGTTGCGATCTTGCCAACTCCAGTCATCGGCGTACTTGGAGTTATTGATGATGTTCGCACACGGACTCCAATGAGTTTTGATCGTGCAGGCTTGGAACTTTATTTACTTGGTGATACCAACGATGACATTGCAGGCGGCGAGTGGGCCTACATGCACGGACAGCGCGGCGGTAAAGCTCCTGTCGCTGATTTGCAGCGAGAAATGCGCTTAATTAACTTACTTGTTGCTGGACGAACTTCACAAATATTCACCGCAGCACATGACTTAAGCCAAGGTGGGCTTAGTGCGACTTTGACTGAGATGGTTCTACGTCATAACGTCGGTGCAATTATTGATATTGAAAATCCAGGAACTACTCTGATTTCAGAGTCACCGGGGCGCGTTGTTGTAGCTGTCGATCCTGCAAAGAGCGCAGCACTCCTAGCTTTGGCTGCGAAAGAAAATATAGTAATTACCAAAATTGGAATCACCGGTGGATCCAGTTTGATAATTAACGGTGCGGACATTTCATTAACAGAACTTCGCAAGGCACATACTGAGACTTTCCCAAAGTTGTTTGGATAAAGATGCGCGATCCGATAATTCTAGAAGAGGTGAAGCAGACACTTGCTGCGCTGGTTGAACGCTCACCTGGCCGAGCGATTGAAGTTCGAATTCCACCTTATGCAGCGGTGCAATGTGGCGATGGACCAACCCATACCCGCGGCACTCCCGCAAATGTAATTGAGATGAGCGCAGAGACTTGGTTGGCCTTGGCTAAGGGTGAGCGCACCTGGGCCGACGCAATGTCAGCGGGGGATATAAACGCATCTGGTGCGCGTGCAGATTTAACAGAACATTTGCCAATTAGGATTAAGCCATGACGCGCCGCCCCGATGGTCGCTTAAACCATAACGTCTTAGATGACGATAAAGCGCCGCAAGATGCTTGTGGAGTATTTGGTGTGTGGGCTCCGAAAGAAGAAGTTGCAAAGCTAACTTTCTATGGTTTGTACGCATTACAACATCGCGGACAAGAATCTGCAGGTATCGCAGCAAGTGATGGCGAGCGAATCTTAATTTACAAAGATATGGGACTAGTTTCGCAAGTATTTACCGAAACTGATTTAGCATCTTTAACCGGTGATTTAGCAATTGGCCATTGTCGTTACAGCACAACAGGATCAAGCACTTGGGTTAACGCCCAACCAACGCTAAGGCCAACTAAATACGGCACTTTGGCGCTAGCCCACAATGGGAATTTAACGAATACTGGCGATCTGGCTGAGATGGTTCAGAAACTCGAAGGCAACTCAGCGAAAAATGGACGAGGCGCAACAACAGATACTGAAATTATGACGGCGCTAATTGGCCTGCAAGACGAGAAGAATGTAGAAGCTAGCGCAATAGCTGTATTACCAAAACTAGAAGGCGCATTCTCATTGGTATTTATGGATGAGAAAACTTTATATGCAGCGCGCGATCGACACGGTGTTCGCCCGCTAGTAATTGGAAAGTTAGAACGCGGATGGGTTGTTGCTTCTGAAACTGCAGCCCTAGATATCGTCGGTGCAGCTTTTGTGCGCGAAGTAGAACCTGGCGAATTCTTGGCTATCAACGAGGATGGGATTCGTTCCCAAATGTGGGCAAAACCTGATCCAAAAGGTTGTCTCTTTGAATATGTTTACTTAGCTCGTCCAGATACAACAATTGCCGGTCAAGGTGTTCACGCAACCAGAGTTCGAATCGGAAAGCGGTTAGCAATTGAGGCGCCAGTTGAGGCGGATTTAGTGATTCCAGTTCCAGAATCTGGAACACCTGCAGCTATTGGTTATGCACAACAATCAGGAATTCCTTACGGTTTAGGGCTAGTGAAAAATTCTTACGTTGGTCGCACATTTATTCAACCGTCCCAAACTATTCGCCAGCTAGGTATTCGTTTGAAGTTAAATCCCTTGCGCGAAATTATTGAAGGAAAAAGAATTATTGTTGTCGATGACTCAATTGTGCGCGGAAATACGCAACGCGCAATTGTGCGCATGCTTCGCGAAGCCGGTGCAAAAGAGATCCACGTGCGTATCTCCAGCCCACCAGTTGAATGGCCGTGTTATTACGGAATTGACTTTGCATCCCGCGCCGAGTTAATTGCCAGTGGATTAGAAGTGGAAGAAATCCGCCGCTCCATCGGCGCAGATTCCCTTAGTTATGTTTCGCTTGAAGGCTTGATCGCCGCAAGCACAATCGCTGAAGATAAGCTTTGTACCGCTTGTTTTACTGGCAAATATCCCATTTCGGTGCCGACTGATATGTCAGAAGGAAAGATGCGCCTGGAAGTTACTGAAACTGTGAAAAGTCATGAGCACATATAAAGACGCGGGCGTCGACATTGATGCCGGAGATCGCGCAGTTGAATTGATGAAGGCATCAATCGCCAAGGCTTCGCGGCCAGAAGTGATGGGTGGCATTGGTGGATTTGCGGGACTCTTTGACGCCAGCGCGTTAAAGAAAATGAACAAGCCCCTGCTGGCAACTTCAACTGATGGCGTTGGTACTAAAACTGAGATTGCCAGACAGATGGGAATTTACGACACTATTGGAGAAGATTTAGTTGCAATGGTCGTAGATGATTTAGTTGTTTGCGGTGCGGAACCGTTGTTTATGACTGATTACATCGCAGTTGGAAAAGTGATTCCTGAGCGAATTGCCGACATAGTTAAAGGAATTGCCAGAGGATGTGAAAAAGCAAATACCGCTTTGATCGGTGGAGAAACCGCCGAACATCCTGGGTTACTTAAAGAAGATGAATTTGATATTGCAGGCGCTGCAACCGGTGTGGTTGATGCCGATAAACAACTTGGTTCTCATCGCGTAAAAGCTGGAGATGTAATCATTGCTATGCCGGCGAGCGGATTTCATGCCAACGGTTTTTCGTTGGTGCGCCATATTCTGGCAACACAAAAGTTAGATCTGCATAAACAGTATGACGGGCTAACAAAAACATTGGGAGAAATTCTCCTAACCCCAACCGAGATTTACACCTTGGATTGTCTAGCGTTAATCAAGGCGCAGTCAGAAAATATCAGAACCTTTTCGCACATCACCGGTGGTGGATTAGCAGATAACACTGCACGTGTGATTCCGGATGGGCTAATTGCAAAATACGACCGAACAACTTGGGCACTTCCTGGCGAAATGAAATTTATGGCCGAGATCGCCAAGGTGCCGCAGGCGGACATGGAACGCACTTGGAATTGCGGTATCGGAATGGTCGCCATCGTGGACCCGGCGATCGCCGACCTGACCATCAGATCGCTGGCGGCGCGGGGGATGAAAGCCTGGATCGCAGGCTCAATTCACGCTCAAAGTGGCCCAGGTGCGGCTGCTTTGGAAGGTAACTACCTGACGCGATAACCTACGCGTCTTGACGAATTTAACTTTGGTAAGGAGGTCGCCCAATGGGTCGCGGCCGTGCAAAAGCTAAACAAACAAAAGTAGCAAGAGATCTCAAATACAACTCACAAGAGATGGACCTTGATCGTCTTGCCAAAGAACTCCATGGCGAGGATTCATCAAATAAGTCTCGCGATGATGATGACCCATTTGCTGAGGGTAATTACATTCCTCGTGCGTAATCCACGCGCTTAACATCCACTTGCGATTATAGTGAGACCAACTCCTTACGTAGCATCACTTCGTATCTACGAACCACTTTCTGCTTTTGAACCCGCGGATCGGTTGCGTTGGCAGGAGTTAAAGGCTGATGAAAATTCTAAGCGGAGCGAACAAGAGTTAGCGTTGCGCCGTTTAGTTTTTCCTGAACCACCGGCAGGCCGTCCCGATGGTGCACATATTTTAGATATCGATGGCCTGCGTTATGTCTCGCCTTGGTCAACCGCAACGCGTTGTTGGGCCGCTCTCGATGATTTCAAAGAGTCTCTTCCTTCGTCGGTGACACCGCTCTTTATTCCGCAATCTTTAGAAGATGTAATTACTGCTGGCGTTGATTTAATGGAAGATCGCGTGCCGCATATTTTGACAGAAAATTGGTTAATACCTCCGCGTTGGTTCTCATTATTTATGGCGGAGGAGCGCATCCGTGGCGAAGATGAAGATGGGTTGTTCTGCATTATGCGAGCCACAATCGCAGATGCCAAAGCGCGCACTGAAGTTGCACATCAAACGGTTAGAAACGCATTCGGTGAAGGATCTGTGGAAGCAGAGATCGAACATTTATTGGAATGGCTAGATATGTTTCACAATAAATCACTCGTTGAACTCGATTACGGTGGGTTAGCAAATTACTTAGATCATGGCTTGCGCTTAGCTGGCGAAGAAGGGCTAGAAGCAGATACTTCGATAGAAGATGTTCTGTTATCTCTTTCAGGCCTTGCTGCCGGTGACGGTCAGATGGCTGGCCAAGGCTATGAACGCTTGGTTTCACGCTGGCGGATCGTGCAGAGTTTCGAATCTGCGATTTAAAGCTCGCCTACGATCAACCCGCTCTTGCTATTTACGCTTACTTTGGCGGATACTTCCGACAGTCGTTACAAATCGGACATCAAAAGAATTTATAGAGGAGCGTTATGAATCGCATACCTGATGCAGAAATCTTGCTCACTCCTCGTGAAGTCGCTGATTTATTTGGCGTTGATCCCAAGACAGTTACTCGTTGGGCAAAGGCCGGAAAATTAACTTCAATCCGAACACTTGGTGGACATCGCAGATTCCGTAAATCTGAAGTAGAAGATCTGCGAAACAATTACTTTAAGAGCGAGACCAAGTAAATAATTTATGGAATTTTCAGTTCTGCAATTCTTAGCACTTGGCGCGCTTACATTTATATTTGTTGGAGCAATTACTCCGCTAATGCGCAAACTGGCTTTGCGGATCGGCGCAGTTGATGCACCAAATCTTGCCCGCAAGGTTCAGAAAGAACCGGTTCCGTATTTAGGTGGAGTTGCGATTGCAATCGGCGTTGTCGGTGCTTCGTACGGTTCGCTCTTGGCAGTTGATTTCTCAATGGAGACTTTTCGTTTAGCAAGTTTCGTTTTAGTACCAGCGATAGCAATATCAGCGATGGGTTTACTTGATGACTTACGCGGACTAGCACCTTGGCCTCGTTTGATTGCGCAGACTGTGACTGGAATTATTGTGGCAATCATCTTGACTTCAACGGACACCATGGGCGTCGCCTTCAGCAACACTTTTCTTAACTACGCAATTTCCGTCTTATGGATTGTCGGCGTCTGTAACTCCATTAATTTCTTTGATAATTTAGATGGCGGCGCTGCAGGCACCGTCGCTGTCATCTCAATCTTTCTCTTCTTAATCGCCTACGATCGCCAACAAGTATTGGTCAGCGCTCTCGCCATTGTCACAGCTGGTGCTACTGCGGGCTTTTTAATGTGGAACCGGGCTCCAGCCAAGATTTATATGGGAGATGCCGGCGCGCTCTTTCTTGGAATCATCATCTCGGTTTTAACAATTCGCTTAAGTCCAGGAGTTGTTCCGCAAGTAAAATCCTTTGCAATCCCACTTGCCCTTATGGCGGTGCCAATTCTTGATACAACAGTTGCGGTCACATCTCGTATTTATCGTGGGATTTCACCCTTCCAAGGGGGCACGGATCACCTGTCGCATCGCTTGGTGCGTGCAGGTCTAACGAGACGAATCGCTGCATTTACTTTATGGGCCTTAGCCGCCTTCTATGGCGCACTCGCACTAGCTATCTATCTCTGGCCAGATACCGCTGGTTATCAATTAATGGCAATTGGTGCAGCGGCATGGCTCTTTAAATTGGTTTACTTCTTACGAATTCCATCTGAGGGGTAGACTGTTCTTATGGCTAACAACGATGATGTAAAAGCGAGAATGCTCGCCGCTCTTGAAGCGAAAAAAGGTAAAAAGGGCGCACCTGGAACTCAGACACATGCTGAAGGTGGTTCAAAGATTCGTGGTGGTCAACGCAGTGGTGGAGCACCTCAGGTGCAACGTAAAGCTGGACCATCAGGTTCAGGTTCTGCCGGATAAACCGGTTTCATTTAATTTAATTGCAGTGGCTCGGGACAGGATCGAACTGTCGACCTCACGATTTTCAGTCGCGCGCTCGTACCAACTGAGCTACCGAGCCAATATTTAATTGTTTAAAATTAAAAAAGAATAGAGTGTGTGGACACTCTATTCTCGTCCAATGAGTTCAGATGTCTATCGACATTGAACACGCGACCCGGACGGGACTTGAACCCGCGACCTCCGCCGTGACAGGGCGGCGCGCTAACCAACTGCGCTACCGGGCCTTAAAGATTGAAAACATAAGTGGCTCTTATGTCACCTTAAAGCCTTTTCATAACCTTGCACCGAATAAATTCGGTCTTGCGTGCCCCCAACGGGATTCGAACCCGTGTTACCGCCGTGAAAGGGCGATGTCCTAGGCCCCTAGACGATGGGGACGTTTGAGGCTCGCAAATCGTACCCGTTAATGGGGTGCAGACCAAAATCGGTTAAATCTTTGCCCTGAAATCGCAGTAAATAGCGCTATTTTTAAAGAAGTGACCACTGAATCGTGATTGAGACAGTCACATCTTGCTCACCTAAATCAACAACTGTTGCTTCAGAATCTGCAGCCTTGGACATTGCCAGAATCGGTGAGTACTCAACCGGACTTGAGTTTTCAACTAAGTAATTTACTCGCCCAAGTTTTGCATCCAGTAATTTTGCATATGAAGTGGCTTTTGCTTTCGCATTTTTTACAGCAGCAGTACGCGCTGACTCAGTTGCCTTTGAGGCATCGAGAACAAATGGAGTGACTCCTTGAATTTGTAGTTCGTTTCCACCTGCAGCAACTACTGCATCAACAACTGCGCCAGCATTTTCTGCATTCTTAATGGTTACTACAAAACTTTGAGATCCGCGGTAGCCAACTAGGACAGAACCTTTATCTTGGGTGTAGTTATATTCTGGATAAACGGTAATGCTCTGGGTCGCGATATCTCCCTTAAGAATTCCGTTCTTTGTCAAAGCGGCACGAACGGCAGCTCCAACAGTTGAAACCTTTGCAAGTGCTTCTTTATTTGATCCGGCCACAAATGAAACATTGGCATTTAATCGAACCGCATCAGGTGTTACTTTGATTGAACCCTGAGAATTAACGGTCACATAACGCGTTTCAGGCGTTGCAGCTTCTGCAGGAAGAGAAGCGGCAATACCTCCTGCTAGCGCGAGTGCGATTAATGAGGCAGCTATTTTGCGAACACGTGTTGTAGTCATGGGTTAAGTATCTCCTAGTTATTTACTTGCGGCTGTGATGGAACTGAGAAAATTATGTGATTTAGAGCGAGCGATATAAATCTGTATGGTCTTTAACCATCCGCTCCAGCGAGAAATACTGGTTGGCTCTCGCCTTACCGGCCTCACCCATAATCTTGCGTAATTGGGCATCTCTAACTAATTTTTCGATGGTATCGGCCATTTCAGAAGCGTTTGATGCGGTTAAGTACCCCGTGCTCTGATCAATGACGATATCCGAAATAGAACCAACGTTGGTAGCAACAATTGGCAATCCCGCTTGTGCAGCCTGAATCAAAGTCAGCGGAATACCTTCGTTATCAGAAGTTAAAATTGCAATATCGCTTGCGGAAAAAATCTGAGCAATATCACTGCGCCATCCAAAGAAAGTTACATTTAATTGTTCGCTCTGGGCGCGCGCTTTAGAACTTTCAAAGAGTTCACCTTCGCCGGCTATCAAGAAGCGAATATCTAAGCCGCGCCGCTTACATTCTTTGGCAACGTCGAGCAATCGATCAGGTCGCTTAATCTGAGTTAGGCGTCCAACATAAGTTATATAAAGAGGCTGCGTGCTAAGACCTAGCGAATTCTGGGCATCTGATTTAGAAATCGCTTTCGGAGCGGGCAGCCCAGGAAAAAAGACTCGATATTTATCGCTCTTGCCAATCCCAACAGCAAGCAACTCTTCTTTAACTTTACTGCCGATTGCGATTAATACACTGGTGCGAGCAGCGAAGAACTTCTCAATCAAAACAACAACCCGAGTTAGCGTCTTACTAAAATAACCGTGCAGCAAATGTCCGTGGAAGGTGTGCACACGCACTGCCCCACGTCCTGCCAATAAAGATGCCAAACGCCCTAAGACTCCAGCTTTAGCGGTGTGGGTGTGAATCACATCAGGTTTGTATTTTCGGATTAGTGAAACTAAACCAAAGAAGGCTTTCAAATCTGCGAGCAAAGAAACCGAACGCCCTAGTCCCGCAATTCGCGTTGCCTTTACATCTTTTGCCACAGTATCCAAATAATCGGCTTCATTTTCATCGCAAAAACCAGTTACCAGAATTTGCTCAATCGCTGATTTATCAAGTCCACGCATTAACTCGGCCACAATTACGGCAGGACCACCCACATTCATGCGGGCGATTATCTGCATAACCTTTACTTGCGGAGCCATGTGGTTATCTTCTCGCAAAAAGGCGCGATAATTGCGGACATGACCGCTGGCGACTTCGTCTCTAATTGCACCGCTGATGCGCTCTCATCCGCCGCTCAATTATTGAAATCTGGTGGCTTAGTCGCACTTCCCACTGAGACCGTTTATGGCCTGGGCGCAGATCCCACAAACAAAGATGCGGTAGCCCGTATCTACAAAGTAAAAGGTCGTCCCGCTGATCACCCTTTAATCGTGCACATCCATTCAATGCAATCACTAGGTGATTGGGCTGATGAAATTCCAGATTATGCAATCGCACTCGCCCGAGATTTCTGGCCCGGCCCGATGACTCTGGTTTTAAAGCGCTCTCTGCTTGCTGAAGATTTTGTGACCGGCGGACAACCAACAGTTGGGTTGCGAGTTCCAGACCATTCAATTGCACTCGCACTCCTTTCTGCATTCGCAAAAATCGGCGGCCAAGGAATTGCGGCACCGAGTGCAAATCGCTTTGGACATGTTTCACCAACAACTGCGCAAGCAGTTCAGGAAGAAATCGGCGAGTATCTCGATCAGCAGGATTTAATCCTTGATGGCGGCCCATCCAGAGTCGGAGTTGAATCAACAATTATTGATTGCACATCGGATGCACCGCGGATCTTGCGCCCCGGTGCTATAACCATTGAGATGATTGAAGAATTCACGGGACTCAAGGTTTCGAAATCGGAGACAAATATTCGAGTCAGCGGATCGCTAGAAAATCATTACGCACCAAAAGCAACCGTTTATTTAAATCGAACACCGGAATTAGGTGAAGGGTTTATTGCACTCGCAGATATTCAAACGCCGGCAAATGTGATTCGCTTGGCTGCTCCAAATTCTGTAGAAGATTTTGCAAGAGTTATGTACGCCGCACTGCGTGAAGGCGATGCAAAAGGTTTGAAATCAGTGGTTGTAGTAGAGCCCGCTGGTGACGGCTTGGCCCTGGCCATTCGCGATCGCTTAATGCGGGCGTCGAAAGGGCGATAAAACTCCGCTAAGATACGGCGAGTGTTTGGCAGTTATTTAGCCAAATTACAGTGGGGCCTATAGCTCAGTCGGTAGAGCAACGGACTTTTAATCCGTGGGTCGACGGTTCGAGCCCGTCTGGGCCCACTTTCTATAACAGACCACGTCGCTTCAAAAGCGGCTCGATCTTTGAGTCACGTCCCCGGAAATTGCGGAACATCTGCATCGAA
>CAMBOZ010000013.1 GCA_945869505.1 Bifidobacterium breve | reverse complement strand
TCCAAAGGTCGGTGAAAGCGTAATCGCAGATAAAGTTTGTGGCGAAGTTGAATCTACTAAGAGCGTCTCTGAAATTTTCGCACCAGTCTCCGGGAAAATCGTTGCGATTAACGATTCATTGGGTCAGTCACCTGAAACTATTAATTCGGAGCCCTACGGTGCTGGTTGGTTGGCCGAAATCGAAGTAGAAAGCACGCCCGCTGGCTTACTATCGCCAGAGCAATACCGTCAAATCACCGCGTAATTTGGCAAGTTTTCAGCGGTAATTTTCATCCGATTTCCGCTTGATTTCTTCTCGCTCTCACCCTAATGTCAGCCTCAGGTAGAAGTTGAACCTGTCCAAGACTTTAAAGCGAAGGGAGAGCCGCTATGGAAAATGTTTCACAAAATAGTGAATTAACTAGCACTCTCCACCTCGGTTTGAGATCAGTAGTTGATGCATCCCCCCAAAGCGCTTTAAATGCGCTTTTGTCATCACTAGCGGACGCCGACAAATCGGCGATTGAAGCGGTATTAAATGGAGCTCCAGATAAGGCCATGGTGGTTGTTCACCGCGGTGCAAATAAGGGTTCGCGCTATTTAATCTCTGAAGAGCGCACTTCGATTGGACGTTCACCTGAGAGTGAGATCTTTCTCGACGATGTGACTGTTTCGCGCTCTCACGCTGTTATTGAACGTAACGGTTCAACTTTTGCACTAAATGATTTAGGAAGCCTGAATGGCACCTACATCAACAACCAGTCTCTAAAGGCATCACCGCTAACTAGTGGCGATGAGATTCAGATTGGCAAGTTTCATTTAATTTTTGTATCAGCTCGTAACACTAAATAATTACTAATCAGGGGAGTACTAAATGAGCGTTCCAGCACGCGCGTATCTGAGCATCGGCGAAGTCCTTACCAAGCTGCGAGGAGATTTTTCAGATATCACAATCTCAAAGATCCGCTTCCTTGAGTCAGAGGGATTGATCGAACCGCAACGTACGCCATCTGGTTATCGCAAATTTACCGCCGCGGACCTTGATCGCCTTCGCTACGTACTCTTGCTACAACGCGATCAATATCTTCCACTGCGCGTTATCAAAGAGAATCTCGAAGCACTAGACCGTGGTCTTGAGCCAGCGGCAAATGGGGGAGTAGCGGCACCTCGTCCGACCTTGGCAACTATCGATGGCGATTCATCGCCGGAATCTTTCGGTGCGACCTCTGATCTACGCCTATCACGTGAAGAACTTTTGAAGGCTAGTGGGCTAAAGGATGAGCAATTAGTTGAACTTGAGTCCTTTGGTTTCATCGCACTTCGCGGTCGCCATTACGACAACGATGCCTTGTCTGTCGCGACCGCCGTCGCTGAGATGGCGAGCTTTGGAATTGAAGCAAGACACCTTCGCTCATTTAAATCTGCCGCCGATCGCGAGATTGGATTAATCGAGCAGGTAATCACTCCGATTAATCGGCAGAAGAGTGCGGACTCGAAAGCTCGTGCCGAGGAAGTTCAGAAGCAGATCGCCTCACTCTCGGTTCGCTTACATGCATCTTTGGTGCGCGCCGGTCTAAACCGACCACGCTAATCTCATCAATTAAATTAGGCTTTACTAAATGATGGTAAATATGGAAGTTGTGGGCGTTCGAATTGAGATGCCCTCCAACCAACCAATCGTCCTTCTAAAGGAAGTCGAGGGATCAAGGTTCCTTCCAATCTGGGTGGGTGCAGTTGAAGCGACAGCGATCGCCTTCGCGCAACAAGGAATGGTGGCCCAGCGACCTTTAACCCATGACCTGATCTCTAATATTCTTGAGGCGGCTGATCTGACTTTGACCGCTGTGCAAGTAGTTCAGCTAAAGGATGGCATCTTCTATGCCGAACTACAGGTACGAACCGATAGCGGCACCGTTCTAAAAATCAGCGCCCGGCCATCTGATGCAATCGCAATCGCACTTCGCACGAAGAGCAATATCCTCGCCGACTCAGATCTGCTAGACGAGGTTGGGATAGATATCCCAGAGCGGTTACTGGGCGATGTCGAGGATGGCCAGTCCGCTGGTAGTGCGGGCTCAGACGTTGAACTAGAGCGCTTCCGCGAGTTCCTGGATCAGATCAACCCCGAAGACTTCGCTGGATAGCAGACCAAAAGTCTCACTCTCTACTTGAGGTTTGCCCCGTGTCGGTCGTTGTTCCTAGTCCTGTCTCCTCGTAACCTTTACCCATAAGACAAGCCCCTCGGCAAACTTCCTCAAGAGAATCGAGCAAACGTGACCTCCCCAGTTACGCCAGATCAACAGAATGAAATCGGCTATCGCGGTGCGACTGCTTGTTCTGCTGCAGGAATTTCTTACCGTCAATTAGATTATTGGGCACGTACTGGTCTGTTAGAACCAAGTGTTCGTACTGCAAGCGGTTCGGGAACTGCGCGCCTTTACGGTTTCCGCGACATCTTAGTTTTAAAAATCGTTAAGCGTTTATTGGATGCCGGAATTTCGCTACAGAACATTCGTACCGCAGTCACTCATCTTCGCAGCCGCGGTGTAACGGAATTAGAAAGCATCACCTTAATGAGTGATGGAGCTTCAATTTATGAATGCGCTAGCGCTGATGAGATCGTGGATTTACTTCAAGGTGGGCAAGGTGTATTCGGTATTGCCGTAGGTAAAGTTTGGCATGAGGTTGAGGGTTCTCTCGCTACGCTGCAAGGTGAAATCAATGGCGAGACGGTACATCCAGCAGGTGGTGAAAGTAACGACGAGCTTTCACTACGTCGGAAGGCGAAAGGCGCCTAATACACTTACGCTTCCCCTACAGCAATTGAAAAGGGGAGCCTTCCCCTAAAACTAACTAGGGGAGTGGTGATGAGTTTCGATAGCGATAATTTTTCCAGTCGCCACATCGGCCCTACTTCTGCGGATGAAATGCAGATGCTGCAGCTCCTCGGATACAAAGATATTAAATCCTTTATAGAAGCAGTTGTTCCAGAGAACATTCGCATTGCGACCGAACTTACTCAAGTATTGGACTCCCCAAAGAGCGAAATTGAAGTCATTGCCGAACTCCGTTCAATCGCTTCAGAAAATAAAGTTTTTCGTTCATTAATTGGAACTGGTTACTACGGAACCATCGTCCCGCCGGTGGTTAAAAGAAATGTTTTAGAGAATCCTGCCTGGTACACCGCTTACACGCCTTACCAACCAGAAATATCGCAAGGTCGCCTAGAAGCGTTGTTCGCTTTTCAGACCATGATTTGTGAATTAACTGGGTTGTCAATCTCCAATGCTTCAATGCTCGATGAGAGCACCGCAGCAGCTGAAGCTATGACTCTGGCTCGACGAGCTTCAAAGCTAAGCGATGATGCGGTGTTCTTGATCGAAGAGCATGTTCACCCTCAGACCAAGGCGGTGGTGCTTACACGAGCGAAACCGCTTGGAATCAAAGTCGTTGAAGTGGACTCAGGGCACGTTGCTCGCGATGGTTTCGCTGGTGAATTCTTCGGCGCCCTACTGCAATATCCAGATACAACGGGAACGGTTATTGATTACACATCTTTTGCTGAATACGCACACTCTCGCGACGCATTAGTTATCGCAGCAACAGATTTACTTGCACTGACTTTGCTTAAAGCGCCAGGGGAGTGGGGCGCAGATATCGCTGTAGGAACTGCCCAACGTTTTGGAGTCCCAATGGGATTCGGAGGTCCGCACGCCGGTTTCCTCGCGGTTCGCAGTGGTCTTGAGCGGTCCATGCCGGGTCGCCTAGTCGGACAAAGTATTGATGCAACAGGAAAACCTGCTTTCCGTTTGGCGCTACAAACACGAGAACAACATATCCGTCGCGACAAAGCGACTTCAAATATTTGTACCGCACAAGTTCTTCTTGCCAATATGAGCGCTTTCTATGCGATGTGGCATGGCCCAGATGGATTACGTCGAATAGCGCAAAGAGTAAATAACTTTGCAGCTCGTTTACACGCCGCCAACGGCAATCATCAGGATGTAGTTTTTGACACCGTACATATCTTTGTTGCAGATGCGGATCAGATTCATAAAAAGGCACAGGCAAAGGGAATTAACTTTGCCAGGGTCAGTAAGACGGAGGTCCGAGTTGCCTTTGATGAAGAATCCACTGAAGAGGTTTTTGCTGATGTTCTCGAGATATTTGGGCTCTCAGATGCTAAGCCAGCAGAGATTCCTGAAAAATTCAGAAGAACGAGTATTTTCCTGACTCATCCTGTCTTCAATACAAATCACAGCGAAACTGCAATGATGCGATATTTGCGTAATTTGGCTGATAAAGATTTAGCGCTTGATCGCACAATGATTCCTCTGGGATCTTGCACAATGAAACTTAACTCTGTGACTGAAATGGAAGCGGTCACCTGGCCCGAATTCTCGTCGTTGCATCCATTTGCTCCGAGTGATCAGTCTCTTGGATCACGCAAGTTGATAAAGCAGTTATCAGAATGGTTAGTAACAATCACTGGTTACGATGCTGTCTCGCTTCAGCCAAACGCTGGAAGTCAGGGAGAATTCGCAGGTTTACTTGCGATTCGCAATTATCACGATTCTCGTGGTGATCAGAGCCGTAATATTTGTTTAATCCCATCGAGTGCGCACGGAACAAATGCGGCGTCAGCGGTAATGGCTGGGATGCAGGTTGTGGTTATTGAGTGCGATGAAGATGGAAATGTCTCGTTAGCGGATATTAAGCAGAAAATTACGGACCATGGAAGCGCTCTAGCTGCGCTGATGATTACCTATCCTTCAACTCACGGCGTTTTTGAAACGGCAGTATCTGAAATTTGCGCGTTAATTCATGATGCGGGCGGACAGGTTTATGTTGATGGTGCAAACCTAAACGCGTTGGTTGGTGTCTCGCAGCCAGGAAAATTTGGCGCAGATGTTTCTCACTTAAATCTCCACAAGACATTTGCAATCCCACACGGAGGGGGAGGACCTGGCGTTGGCCCGGTGATCGCTCGTGCGCATTTAGCGCCATTTTTGCCGAACCATCCGATGGATGACAGCGCAGGTCCAGCAACTGGACCGGGTCCGATATCTGGCGCGCCTTTCGGATCTGCCAGCATTTTGCCAATTTCGTGGGCGTACATTCGCTTGTTGGGGGGAGAAGGTTTAACTCATTCAACCCAGGTAGCGATTCTTTCTGCAAATTACATCGCAGAACGATTGAAGAGCGCTTATCCAATTCTTTACACGGGTAGTAATGGACGAGTTGCACATGAGTGCATCCTTGATATCCGCGGACTCACCAAAGAGTCAGGAGTTAGTGTTGATGACATCGCAAAGCGGTTAATGGATTATGGCTTCCATGCGCCAACGATGTCGTTTCCCGTTGCAGGAACTTTAATGATTGAGCCCACCGAGTCAGAAAATATTTCAGAGATTAACCGCTTCGTAGATGCAATGATCTCGATACGCGCCGAAATCCAGGAAGTTATAGACGGGAAGATCAGTATTGAGGACTCTGCGCTTCGCCACGCGCCACACACCGCTTTAAGCGTCGTAACCAGCCAATGGGAGCGCAAATACAGCCGTGAAACCGGTGGTTATCCGGTTGCGCATGATGGCCTTGTCCCAGGTGAGTCGATCGGTTCTCGAATGAAGTATTGGCCGCCCGTTTCGCGCATAGATGGAGCACACGGAGACCGCAATTTGGTCTGTTCTTGCCTGCCTATAGAGGCTTACAGCTCTTAAAACAGGCTCATTTCCTATGGGGGCGGGCCAATTTAAGGTTAATTAACATAATGTAACTTATCGGCGTTAGGTCTGAGCCTGCGAACTACGCCCCAACGGGTTATCTGAATAAGCGCTTCTATAACAATCGACTTCGTCATCTTCGAGACGCCGTTTATCCGCTCTACAAAGGTAATTGGAACTTCTGTTGCGACTGCACCAGCTAAGTCAGCGGCCATAGCCATTTCAATTTGAAAACAATAACCAGTAGCTTGCATATCTTTAAGGTTTAAAGCGTTAAGTAACTCGGTGCTATAAATTCGATATCCACCAGTTAAATCGTTTAAATCGATTTTCAATGCAAGTTTCGCGTACTTAGTACCCGTCTTTGAGAGCAATTGACGACCCTTTGGCCAATTTAAAACGCTGCCTCCGGGCATCCAACGCGTACCCAAAGTGATCGATTTTCCTGGCTTTATTGCCGCAATTAGTGAAGGCAAATCCTCGACGCGATGTGAACCATCGGCATCCATAGTTATCACGTGTGTATATAAATCATTTGCTAAAACTTTAGTGAAACCAGCGCGATATGCGGCGCCAAGGCCAGCCTTAAAAGGACGACGCAGAACTTGTACCCAAGGTAGGTGCAAATTGTCGACTAAATCGGCAGTTCCATCCGGTGAATTATCATCAATAACAAGAACGCTAATCTCATCTTTACTGCCACTTCTGAAATTTTCTAGCTTCTTGAGTTGTTGAACTACGGTGGAAGATTCGTTATAGGTTGGTATTAGGACAACCATCTTTCTCATTCTGATAGTCGCTTTCGGCCTAAAAGAAGGAAGAAAAGCAGGATTGCAATTTTTACCGCCCCTCCCCATTCACTAGCAAAAGTTTCATGATCGTTAAGGATCAGATCACCAGTTAAGGAAGTCTGAATATTCTCTGGTGTTATCTGAGTGACTTGGCCATTACTGTTGATAAATGCCGATATTCCGATAGTGGAAACACTTAAGATACTTCGAGAGGTTTCCAAGGCGCGAACTCGAGTTATCGCCAATTGTTGTCGACTTTCCGCAGTACCGGCAAAGGTCGCGCTATTAGTCTGAACAATGAGCGCATCGGAATTTGAACTCATCTCTGCAACAAGTTGATCATTGATAATTTCATAGCAAATAATGGGACCAAGTGCAGCGCCAGCAACTTGATGCGTTATCAGCTCACTTCCAGGCTTAAAATCAACAACTGAGGCGGCAAACGGTGAAATAAATTCGGCCAATCCTCGCAGCGGCATAAATTCTCCGAATGGGGTCAAACCGCGCTTTTCGTAGGTGCTGACCGCCCCTGATTCGGAGTTGTATAAAACCGAGGCATTAACTGGTGATCCATCACGCTTTAGAACAACTCCGGCGATCAGCGGTATCCGCTTATCACGAGTGAGCTTTTCAATATCTCCGGCAACGTTTGGATATAAATCGGGATCGATATCAATTGCGTTCTCAGGCCAAATAATCGCGTCATAACTTCCTGTTGCGTATTTGTAGGTTGCATCACGATGTAGATTGAAAACTGCTTGAGCGCGAGAATTAAAATCTAAACCCACACTAGGTGTATTGCCCTGGATCGCCAATAACTTAACCGAACCACTCCCCTGCGGATTCGCCGGAATAAGACCGAGCCCGACAATTACGAGAAGTAATTTAACAAGGCTACCCAATCTAAATCTTGAAATGAGAGCAGCTAAGAGAAGAGTTAGCGCAGAAAGTGAGAGCACTCCCCCGTACGGCAAGAACGCGGTTGCGGGAGATTCAATTTGGCTAAATGCGATTCGAGTCCAACCAAAACCACCAAATGGAAATACTGAACGAAATTCCTCCATAAGAAGTAAGGCGGCGATCGTTAACCAAATGGATCTCGAGCGTTTAGCTACCGCTCCCACTGGGATGTAGAAAAGTGCCTGCAGAAACGAAAGCAAGAGCCAAGGCACGGCGCCAACAAATTTTCCAGACCAATGCAGAACAATTGCGTTATAAATGAAGCCGAACGCAAAAGCGTGCCATAACTGGCGATGCGACTTAGCTATCTTTCGCAGAAAGAGCGAATATCCAAGAATTCCAAGGTACCAAACTCCAATTGGAGCAAAAGCTGCGCTAGCAAGGAATGCCGAGAGTGCAATCATTACCATTTAAGTGCCGCTATCAATCGATCTACGCTAGCCCCCAGACCATAACGTTCTTTAATTTCATATATCTTCGACAGATCTGCTCGCGCTTTCGGCATAGATATATCAAGGGTGGGAAGTGCGACATCTTTCGCGCAATTAACCAAGGTTGGTGCGATCTTCAGATAATCTGCTCCAGCAATTATTTTCTTAGCTAACGCTGGAGTCAACGCCTCGTGTGCGTCATGAGCACCCTGCAAAGCTTGGTCAACATCAGCGAAGTGATTCGCAATTAGCGCCGCGCCTTTTTCTCCGATGCCGCGAACTCCCGGTAGACCATCTGATGGATCACCGCGGAACATCGCAAATAAAGCGTAACGATCGCCGGGAATTGCATACTTGCGAGCGACCCAAGCGTTGTCAACCAGGTCATGTTGGGATAAACCTTTAGCTAAGTAAACAACTTTAACGTCGCGTTTATCATCAACTAATTGAAAGAGGTCGCGATCTCCAGTCACTATTCGAATCGGCCCCTTCTCTTTAACTGCAAAGGTGGCCATAACATCATCTGCTTCGTAATCGTCAACGCCAACCATTGGAATTCCGAACTCATCTAGTAAATCTAAGAGAATCGGAATTTGCGGCGTTAAAAGATCTGGTTCTTCTTCGCCTTCACCATCTTCTTCTAAGCGATTGGCTTTGTAATCTGGAAAGAGTTCTACGCGCCAAGATGGCCGCCAATCCCCCTCAATGCAAGCAACGATCCGCTTTGGCGAATACATTGTTATCAAGCGAGCGGTCATATCTAAATAGCCTCGAATGGCGTTAACCGGAGTTCCATCTGGTGCCAACATCGTGTCGGGCATTCCGTAGTAAGCGCGATACCAAAGCGAAGCGCTGTCGAGGAGCATTAGTGTCATAAGTCATCAACCATATATGAAACAACGCCGCGATCTAAACGCTTTATCGCTTCTCTGCAAACCGGTCGCAGCGTTTCGCTCGCTCCAGCGATTTGCATCAGTAGATCCATCAACTGCTTAGTGGAGCGCACGAAATCGCCAACTGACATATCGCTGCCTTTTAAAACATTGGTAAGTGAGTTGCCTTGTGCCCAACGATAGGAGATGTAGGCGAATCCGAAATCTGGTTCTTTCTGGGTCTTTACATCAAAATCATTTTCAATCGCTTCCAACTTAGCCCAGAGTCTGGTTATCTCTGCCAGTGCATTCGCGACGTTTTGATGCGGCATTTTTGGCGCATAATCTTCACGTGATCGAGATTGAAATATCATTGAGGAAACGACTGAGAGAAGTTCGGGCGCGGATAAAGAATCTAGAATTCCTTCACGAATAGTTTCAGTTAAAAGCAAATCCGATTCTGCGTATATCTTTGCAAGAATCTGACCTTGAGCAAGTGGCTTCTCCCCCTCGATATAACCTAAATGCGTTAACACATCACAAATACGATCAAAAGTTTTGGCTATAACATTCGTTCTGTTCTCAACTCGAGCTCGTAAACCATCCGACTCTCGAGCTAGGCGCTCGGCTCTTTCCGCAAAGCGAGCGTGTGTTTCTCGGTCGTTGCAAGAGTGGCAGGCGTGGTTACGCATACTGCGACGAAGATTATCTATTTCACCTTCCATATGTGCACGCTGGCGGTTATCGAAAGTCTTGCGGCCATCTCGCTTAGAGAGCAACTTCTCAAGTTCTTTCACTTCAGAGCGCAGCGATGCGTATGCCTCGAAATCACCGAGATGACACTTTGCACTTTCAAGCAATTCATCTCGTGCGGATTCATTCTTCTTAATCTGCCGTACCAAACTAACCACTGCACGATCTGCTTGGAACTGAGCAAATGAAGATTCCAGGCTGCCGTGAGCCCGTTCGCGTCCGAAACGAGCTATCAAGTTGATAGCCATGTTGTATGTCGGTGTAAATGATGATCTAAGTGGATAAGTACGTGTTGATGCTAAACCTGCTGCCGTGGCGGAATCAACTGTGGGTGACCACTGAACAACTGCGTTACCTTCAATATCAATTCCGCGGCGACCGGCTCTCCCAGTTAGTTGGGTGTACTCGCCCGGAGTAATCGGAACGTGCGCTTCACCATTCCACTTCGTCAACTTCTCTAATACAACCGTGCGCGCTGGCATATTTATACCTAAGGCGAGGGTTTCGGTTGCGAAGACCGCTTTCACCAAACCACGTTGAAAGAGATCTTCAATAGCGTTCTTGAAACTTGGTAACAATCCGGCGTGGTGCGCCGCGATTCCTCGTTCAAGGGCGGTGATCCATTCGCGATAGCCGAGAACTTCTAAATCTTCCTCAGGCAGGTTTGCGGTGAATCGCTCGGCGGTTGTTAGAATTTCAGCGCGCTCTTCGGTATTAGTTAACTTCAAACCTGCGGCTAAACACTGTTTTACCGCGGCATCACAGCCCATCCGAGAAAATATAAAGGTTATGGCAGGAAGCAAATTTTCTCGGCTTAACTTCTCAATAATTTCTGCTCTCGAAAGTCGCGACTCTTGCGCTCCCCACTGTTCGCGACGGTTTCTAGGAATTCGGACCTTTCGCAGCGCCTCGCGTTCCAGTGCAAGAATCTCTGGATTTATCTTTCCCGGCTGACTGAAAAGATCGATCAAGTTGGAATTGATTAGCACATGTTGGTAGAGCGGAATTGGGCGATGTTCGCTAACAATTACCTCAGTCTCACCACGGACCTCCCCAAGCCATTCGCCAAACTCTTCCGCATTGGATACCGTCGCTGACAGCGAAATCACTTGAACTGACTCCATCAAATGAATTAGCACTTCTTCCCAGACAGCCCCGCGGAACTTATCGGCCAGATAATGAACCTCATCCATAACAACAGATCCGAGATTGACTAGTGTTGTTGAGTTTGCATAGAGCATATTTCTCAGAACTTCAGTGGTCATAACTAAAATATCGGCTTCTGAATTTATATTCGTATCGCCCGTTAGAAGACCAACTTTCTCTTCACCAAAACGTGCAACAAATTCCTGAAACTTTTGATTTGATAAAGCTTTGATGGGCGTTGTGTAAAAACATTTCTTACCGTTGCGCAGCGCCAGAAAGGCAGCAAATTCACCAACAACTGTCTTTCCCGCCCCTGTAGGCGCAGCTACTAATACTCCATGTCCACTTTCGACAGCGTGACAGGCCTCTATTTGAAATTCATCAAATGCGAAATCAAACTGGGCTACGAAATCAGTGGTGACTTGATGTTTAGTGCGAGACTTCGCCGCAGCATATTTGGCAGCGGGGGTCGTCATGGGAGCCACGATAGTCCAGCGCCAGCGATACATTCAGCGCGAACTGGAAGGCCGCCGATTCTCTCTCCATCAGCATAGGCAACCGCCTGTGCCTGAAGTGAAACCCGCTTGGTTCGATAGATATCTACTTGTCTGTGTTCAATATGTTTGCCGCTAAAGACCGTTGGAAAAACCTTTACGAATTCGATTTTACTTACCGGACGAAGCACCATTACATCAAAGAGACCATCTCTGAGATCGGCGTGAGGGCAGACCTTCATTCCGCCTCCATAACTACTTCCATTACCGACAGCGATAAGCATTGCTTCTGTTTCAATAATTTGATTATCTAGCTCGATAACATAATTAAGGGGCTTGAACTTAGGTAACTCCATCGCGATAGAAACGTTGTACTTCATCGGGCCCTTCGGCCATTTAAGAGTATTTGCTTTTTCGTTAACCACCGAATCAAAACCAGTTGATAGAACTGCTCCAAACCATTCTGAATCAACTAGCCCCAGATCTATTTTTGAAGGTGGAGATGAAATGACGTGATTTAACTGTGTTTTGATTTCATTCAGACTCCATCCCAGAGCGCGCACAAAATCATTTCCCGTGCCGGCTGGTATGACCGAGAAGGCGATCTTGCGTGGAACCGCGATTTGTAGAACTAGGTGAGCAAGGCCATCTCCCCCGACTGCAATCACGCCATTAATAGAACTTGAGTTCTTATCCAGAAATTCTGTAAGACTCTTACTTAACTTATCGGCAGAAGTTGCGGTGATGATTTGGTAAGGCAACCCTTTCTCGGTGAAGAAACCAGCGACTTCAGTTCCAAGAACTGCACCTTTACCGGCGCCAGAAACCGGATTTATTACCACCACCCACATAAATCTAGATTGACTCTAGGTTTGCGTTCTTTTTCGCGCGACGGCGATCGTTTAATAAGGCTATGCCTCCAGCAAGGAGATAAAAACCAATTAACGGTAGTGCTAACGCGGCCATAGAAAGTGGATCAGCACTTGGAGTAAAACCAGCTACGAAAAGAGTTATCGCAAATACCCAGATACGCCACGGTCGCAAAATCGCCATTCCACTTAAGAAGCCAATTAAATTGAAGGTGACCAGAAAAACCGGCAGCTCAAATGCAACTCCAAAGAGAAGGATTGCGCGCATAACGAAGTCCAAATAATCATCGAACTTCACCAGGTTACTAAGTGCATCTGGAGTAAACCCAAAGAGCACACGAACCGCTATTGGAAGTATCGAATAACCAAGATATGCACCAGCGGCAAAGAATGGAGTAGCCGCAATCAGGAAGACAACTGAATATTTCTTCTCTCGTCTGTGGAGTGCCGGAGCTATAAATGCCCAAAGCTGATAGAGCCAGATTGGTGCCGCGATAATAACTCCAGTCAGGATCGCCACTTTTATTTGTAGATTCAGCGGGCCAAGGACTCCACTTATGTATAGAGCGCCGCAGTTATTTGCTCCGCTTGCTTGAGCCGCTCTTAGATCACAAACCGGTTCCGCTAACTTGGTGATTATCTCGTTGTAGAAGAACCAACCGATGACTGAACCTAAGGAAATAGCGAATGCAGATCGAACTACTCGTTTACGAAATTCGCGGAGATGTTCTATGAGCGGCATACGACCGCCGACGGAGGTCGTCATAGCGGTTAACGAGCGGCAGAGCCGTCAGTATCGTCCTTTTTATCGTCTGTATCGTCGTTCTTCATATCCTTCATTTCGCTCTTGAATATACGAAGCGAACGACCTAATGATCGTGCAGAGTCAGGGAGTCGCTTGGCACCAAAAAGGATGATGACCACGATTAGAAGTAAGAGGATATGACTAGGTTCGCGTAGGAAAGGCATGGCTAAAAGGTAGCGTATCGGCCAGCTTTAGCGCATCACCACTAGTTCGGAAATGGCCAATTTTCATACAACTCTAAAGTTTGCTGGCACTTCTCGGCTATCAGCGTTCTTGCTGAGACGGGAAGTTGTACCTCAACCGATGCCAGAGTGCTAACGGCGTTTCTTAACAACCAGTCTTGGCTAAAGGAGTTCACTGTGACTTCCTCCCCCGCGGAAGATTCTCGCGGCCTGTAGACAGATCTGAATCTTTCAGAGGATGTGCGAAAGCGCGATTTAATTATCAACTGCCACTGGAAATCCGAACCATCACGTGGTTCAGGAATGTTAACTGAAGATCCTGCCAACTGCACCGATCTCACGTTATCTAACCGGAAAGTGCGGAAACCTTCGGCGCTTTGGCAATATGCGTCTAGAACCTCAAAGCCGTGATCGAGTGATAACTCAAGAGGAGTGATTACTCTCTCACTAACCGCATCTTTAATGGTGGAATGGTAACTAACTAATAGATCCGTTCTACTAGCAATAGCCTGCGCGATTATTGCGCGATGAGTCGAATCAACTATAGGCGAGGCGGTAGCAACATTTCCAACAATCTTTTTAATTCTGATCGTCAAACCGGAGATTGCATTACTTAGATCATCACGTTTTGGATCAAGTGAACTCTCCAAAATGTCGAGCCCCAATAAAATTATCACCAGCTCCTGTTTGGTAAGTAGACGGACTCTTTGCAACACTTCGGCATTTCGGATACTCACATATCCGGATTCAAACTCTAGATCAATGAGTTCAAGTGGCGTATAGCCTGGCAGGCCACACATCCAAAGGGTATTTAGATCGCTCAGCAGTTCGCTTTCAGTCAGATTGAATTCTTGCGCCAACTCACTTAGCGCTATTCCCTGATGCGTTGAAATAAATGGTACTAAATCTAAAAGTCGAGCAGCCTTCTCAACTGGCGTGGACTGTGACTTAACCATATGTTGCCACCCCAGCTTTCAAGTGGCCGAGAACTTCATTACGCAGATCAATAGGTTCAAAAACGATTACATCATTGCCATACCAGAGCACTTCTTCAACGAAACGTTCACGATCTAGGTACTCCAACTTGAACTCTTGCCATCCGGCTGGCGCGCTTGCGGCACTGTTCTGAAGCCCGCGACTTCGTAAATTAAGCCCGCGTCCATCTCTGATAAAGACGATGGCGGAGGAAAGCTCTGATGACTTTGCAAAGGCTTGATTAACATCTAAGTCAGTTGGAATCTCAAAGGCACTGGACTTACCTTGCGACCTCAATTCACCTGAAACGCGATCCAATCGGAAGAGGCGGCTTGCTCTGCGATCCAAATCATTTCCGAAAATGTACCAATGCCCATACTTGGAAATAACCGCGTATGGCTCTAGCGCTCTGCTTTCTGCCTTCAAATCCTCATTTAAATATGAGAAGGAAAGAACTGTTCTTGAGGTAATTGCAGCAATTGCGATCGCCAGATTCGCATCTTGAGTGATGATTGCTGGAGCAAGATCTAGAAGTAATTCCGTATCACTTTCAATACCGATTGCGTGGAGCTTATTCAACGCGCTCAATGCGGATGAACTCAACGAAGCACCACGCCATGCTTCTGCTGCTAGTGAGAGCAGGGTAATTTCTTGAGCATTAACTTCACCTAATTGGAATTGATAATTTTCAGGCTTGATTCGATAACCAGACTCATCCTCAAATAACGGATCGAATGTGCCCACTTCAATTTCAATTCCGAGATTTCGAAGATCATCTTTATCGCGCTCGAACATTCGCTCTTTGCTCTCGTCGCTGCCTTCATATCCATCAACTGTCCGGAAAATCTCCGACTTTGTTATGTAACGTTTAGTGGCGAGTAGGGCTATTGTCAGATTGACTAGTCGCTCAGTCTTCCGCGACACCGTAAGCACCTTTTGCCGGTCTCCTGCGGCGCGCTAGAACTTCAACTCCGGGCGCCATTCGTCTAGCGAAAATTAGAAATCCAGTATGTCCGATCATTCTCTGTTGCGGTCTAACCGCTAAACCTTCGTGGTGCCAACCACGCACCATACTTTCGAAACTCTCCGGTTCAGTGAAGTGGCCATCGTTCTTCAACGCCTCGGCTGTCGCCGACAACTGTGTTGTCGTTGCCACATAGGCCATGAACACTCCACCAGGGCGGAGTACAGTCGCTGAAAGTTCCACGCATTCCCAAGGTGCCAACATGTCTAACATAACGCGATCAAAATCTTCGCTGAATTCTTTCTCTTGCACCGATCCGATATCTAACGACCAATTGGCAGGTGCTCCCCCGAAGTAATTTTCAATATTTGACTTGGCATTTTCGGCGAATTCTTCGCGTCGTTCTACGGAGTGAACATGGCCGTTAGGGCCTACTGCGCGAAGTAGCGAGAGAGTTAGGGCTCCGCTTCCAACGCCGGCTTCCAATACTCGAGCCCCGGGAAAAATGTCTGCGAAACCGACAATCATCGCTGAATCTTTGGGATAAACAATCGTTGCCCCACGTGGCATTGAAAGAACATAATCAGTCAACAGCGGAATGAATGCGGTGAACTTCAGTCCCGCGCTGGTGCTGACAACGGATCCTTCAGGTAGACCGATTAAATCATCGTGAACGATCCATCCTTTGTGAGTGTGCCACTCTTTTCCCGGAGTGATGGTGATGCTATAAATTTTTCCTTTTTGATCGGTTAATTGCACGCGATCTCCGGCCACGAAGAATCCACGATTGCGCTGATCAGCGCTGCTGGCTTTTCCTTTTGGATCTTTTGGCACAGGAGCATCCTAAGCGTTAACCGACCAAAGGCTGTATCTTCCTTCCTTATGGACCAGTTGCGCCTTTCCCCCAGCCGCATCAACGACTTCAATAACTGCCCGCAACTCTATAAATATCGAACAATCGATTTGCTTCCAGAGCCTCCGAGTATCGATGCCGAACGTGGCACGTTGATTCATACCATTCTGGAAGATCTCTTTGAATTACCCGCAGCCGATCGTGATCTTGAGCGAGCAACCGAACTATTGCCTAGTCGTTGGCAAGCGCAGATTGATGCAAAACCTGCAATTGCGGAACTTGTTTTAGATCAAGGCGCTTGGTTTAAAAGGGCCGAAGAATTGCTAGGTAATTACTTCACTCTTGAAGCCCCAAGTACATTTGAACCAACTTATCGCGAATTGCATCTGGAGATGGATCTTTCAGAAAAACTCTATCTGCATGGTTACGTTGATCGTTTAGACGTTGCAGCAACAGGTGAAGTAAGAATCGTCGATTACAAGACCGGAAAATCGCCAAAGCCCGGTTGGGAAGAGAAAGCGCTATTCCAATTACGAGTCTATGCCTTGCTTTATTGGAAGAACCACGGAGTAATTCCTAAATTATTGCAATTGATTTATCTCGGTGATACCCGACTGGTCAAGAGCGCTCCAACAGAGGCAGATTTAATTAAAACCGAGCGAATTCTCTTTGACATTGCCGAAGATATTCTTCGCGCTATCGAACGTAACGAATTCCGACCGCGACCAACACGACTGTGCGATTGGTGCTTCTTTAAAGCTATTTGCCCAGCTCACGTTGGTTGATCTCAAACCAATTCGCTAAAGTCGCATCCGTTACACCTTCAAAACTTTTAATAATCTTAAGCCTTGGTTCCTCCGCAACTTCCACAAAATGGGGTATTCCAACTACAAATGCCCCGCTTGCTCCGGCCGCAGTGAGTCCAGTAGGAGAATCTTCAAAAATTAAACATTGTTCGATATCCACATCCAGTAACTTGGCAGCGTGGAGATAAGGATCTGGAAAAGGTTTGGTCCGTTCAATATCGCCCGCCGCTACAGAGTAAGCAAAGTACTTCTCTGACATTCCCACTAATACAGCATCAACGATCGGACGGGGGCTGGCTGAGACCAAGGCTTGCGGTACTCCTGCGTTATTTAACTTCCGTGAAAACTCAAGCGCGCCAGGCATTAACGAAACTTTGCCCGACATTCGCTTTTGCATTTCGGCGACAATTAATTCGCCTAATTGCTCTGGGGTTTTGGCACCTTTTAGACAAAGTGACATATATTCGGTAACCCGTTGCAACGGTCCACCTAAACATTTCAGCTGATCCTCTGGAGTCCAGTCATAGCCGTGGGAGCGCATCATTTCTAATTCAGCAGCGTGCCAATCAGGTTCAGAATTTATAAAGAGACCATCCATGTCAAAGAAAACAGCCTGGAACATGGAAGTGCCTTCCGAGAGATTAATTTGCGTTGAAGTATTTTGCTTCAGGGTGATGCACAATTATCGCGGAGGTACTTTGCTCAGGATGTAACTGGAACTCCTCAGAAAGTTCCACTCCTATGCGTCCTGGTTCAAGTAGCTCACACAGTTGGATTTGATCTTCAAGATTAGGACAGGCGGGATAGCCAAATGAGTAACGTGAACCGCGATATCCCTGATCCAAGATCCCTTGCAAATCAGCAGCGTCGTCTCCGCGAACCTTGAATTCTTCTCGAATACGTGCATGCCAATGTTCAGCTAGAGCTTCGGTCAATTGAACCGATAAACCATGCAGTTCTAAATACTCTCGATAATTATTCGCAGCAAAGAGTTCCGCCGCTGCCTTGCTGATCTCTGATCCCATTGTCACGACATGGAAGGCAACTACATCAGTCTTACCGGACTCTTTACTGGCAAAGAAATCACTTAGACAGAGTCGGCGGTCGCGAGATTGGCGCGGGAACGAGAATCTAGTGCGTTCTTGCCCCTTCTTCTCCCCCTCGTGATGCAAGATAACTAAATCATTACCTTCGCTGTAACAAGGGAAATATCCATAAACCACTGCAGCATTTAGCCAACCTTTAGATTGGACTTGATTTAGCAGCGCACGAAGGCGAGGCCGTCCTTCACTTTCTGCCATTGCATCGAATTCTCCGCGCGCACCTTTGAGCCCCCATTGACCAACAAAGAGCGCTCTCTCATCGAGCATGCCAACATAATCTGCGAGCGGTACGCCTTTGATTATTCGTGATCCAAAAAATGGAGCTGGTGGAATATCAACATCGCTTGCAACATCACTTCGTTTTGTATCAACAATTAAATCTTCACTCTTTTGTGGGCGAAGCGGAACTTTTCGTTCGCGAAGTTCAGGTAGCGCAGCTCCCGGCACACCTTTCTTCACCGCCATAATCGCATCCATTAAACGCAAACCTTCAAAGGCATCACGTGCATATCTGACTTCACCAGGAAAAACGGCAGCCAAATCCTGTTCAACAAATGCCCGGGTAAGCGCTGCTCCACCAAGAACTATCGGCCACTTTTGCGCTAAACCACGATTAGTGATTTCTTCTAAATTCTCTTTCATGATCACCGTGGATTTAACGAGCAATCCACTCATGCCGATTGCATCTACATCTGAAGCTTGAGCGGCATCCAGAATCTGATTGATGGTCTGTTTGATTCCAATATTCACAACGGTGTAACCATTATTGGAAAGGATAATATCTACAAGATTTTTCCCAATATCGTGAACGTCGCCCTTTACCGTTGCCAAAAGCATGGTGCCGCGACCACCGTCATCGCTCTTCTCCATAAATGGCTCTAGATATGCCACAGCCGTCTTCATAACCTCAGCGCTTTGGAGAACGAATGGCAACTGCATTTCGCCTTTTCCGAATAGCTCACCAACAACCTTCATACCTTCCAGCAGATGGTCATTGATTATCAATAGCGGCTTAATGTCTTCAGCCATTGCTTGGTCCAGGTCGTCGGTCAAACCAACTTTTTCGCCATCAATGATTCTGCGCTGCAAACGCTCGGTTAGAGGTAGAGCCGCAAGTTCGGAAGCACGGACGTTTCGCGAAGCAGCAAGTTCAACACCTTCAAATAATTGAAGAAATTCAGTGAGTGGGTCATAAATACAGGCATCCCCCTCATACTTGCGACGGTCGTAGATCAGATCGAGTGCAACTTCTTTCTGACGCTGGTTAATACGAATTAGCGGAGTTATCTTTGAGGGATGAACGATCGCAGAATCAAGTCCCGCTTCTACGCATTCGTGCAGAAATACTGAGTTCAAGACAACTCGAGCGGCTGGGTTAAGACCGAATGAGACATTAGAAACCCCAAGAGTGGTCTGCACTTGAGGAAATTCTGATTTCAAAGTGCGAATTGCATTGATGGTTTCAATACCGTCTCGGCGAGTTTCTTCCTGGCCGGTTGCGATTGGAAAGGTCAGACAGTCGATCAAAATATCACCGGTCTTCATCTGCCAATTTTCATTAAGGTCTTTTATTAAACGTCGAGCAACGCGTAATTTCCAATCGCAATCTCGCGCTTGGCCCTCTTCATCAATGGTGAGTGCGACGACAGAAGCACCGTGTTCTTTAACCAAAGGCATGATTCGAGCAAAGCGAGAAGTCGGTCCATCGCCATCTTCATAATTAACAGAGTTGATAACGCTTCGACCACCAAGTGCTTCCAAGCCCGCTTTTAGAACCGCAGGTTCAGTTGAATCAAGAACGATAGGCAAGGTGGATGCAGTCGCGAAGCGCGTTGCTAGTTCAAACATGTCTTTCGCACCATCACGACCAACGTAATCGACGGAGAGATCTAACATATGTGCGCCATCGCGAATTTGATCTCTAGCTATTTCAACGCAAGTCTCCCAATCTTCAGCGACCAGGGCGTCACGAAAAGCACGCGAACCGTTGGCGTTGGTGCGCTCACCAATAGCCATATAGGTGTTGTCTTGTCTAAATGGCACATACTGATAGAGCGATGACGCACCTGGGTCAAGATCTGTTTTGCGATCAGGAATGGACTTAGCGCCCAATTTATTAACAACCGCTGCCAAATGTTCTGGAGTTGTTCCGCAACATCCACCAATAAGTGAAATTCCATAATCTCCTACGAAAGTCTCTAGCGCTTGGGCCAACTCTTCGGGTCCGAGCGGATATTCGGCACCCTTAGCGCCGAGAATCGGCAGGCCAGCATTTGGCATTACAGAGATAGCGCAATTTGAATATTTTGAAAGATAACGCAAATGCTCAGACATTTCCGCAGGACCCGTCGCGCAATTGAGTCCGATTAAATCTATCTCGAGCGGCTCAAGTGCATTTAACGCCGCTCCGATTTCTGAACCCAACAACATTGTTCCGGTGGTTTCAACAGTGACCTGTGCAATCAAAACTACATCGAAATCGACTTCATCAATCGCTTGTCGCGCGCCATTTACAGCGGCCTTGGCTTGCAATAAGTCTTGAGTTGTTTCGATCAGAAGCGCGTCGCATCGGCCATCGAGCAAACCCTTAGATGCTGTGTAATAGGCATCCTTTAAGAATTGATAGGTCGTATGTCCAAGTGATGGCAGTTTGGTTCCTGGACCGAGTGAACCCAAGACAAAGCGTGGCTTCTCTTTAGTGCTGACTTCATCCGCGGCTTGGCGTGCGATCACAGCGCCCGCGTATGCCAGCTCATATATGCGATCTTCGATTCCGTACTCGGCTAAGTTCGCCCAGTTCGCACCAAAAGTATTTGTCTCAATCGCATCTACACCTGAAGCGAGATACTGACGATGAACATCCAGGACAATATCTGGACGGGAAACATTTAGAATTTCATTACAGCCTTCGTGGCCCTGGAAGTCTTCTAGAGTCGGATCGGCTGCCTGAAGCATTGTGCCCATCGCTCCATCAGCGATCACCGTGCGAGACGCCAGCGCTAGTCGCAGTGCGCCAGCAGGTCTATTGCGATTATGACTCGTCACTTGGCTGAGGTTACCGTAAGGTGGACGATGTGGAGATTCATAAGATTCCTGCACTTCGCAATCCCGTGATGCTAATCGCGTTTTCTGGGTGGAACGATGCCGCCGAGGCAGCGACCGGGGCGGCATCTCATATCCTGGGTGCATGGACCGATGCTGAACATGCCATAAATGATCAGGTCGGTGTAGTCCCTGAATTGATTGCAGATATAGATCCTGAAGAATTTTATGATTTTCAAGTTAATCGCCCAATTGTTGATGTTGATGAATCGCAGATCCGGTCGCTTACTTGGCCAGGAACTCAAATATTTGGATTAGCTACACCCAATTTCGATTTTGATTTTATTATCGTTCGTGGTGTCGAACCTTCGATGAAATGGAAGACTTTCACGCACGATTTACTCGATTTAGCCGATGACCTGGAAGTCCAAAGGATCATTACTCTCGGTTCGATGCTTGCCGATGCACCGCATTCAAGACCAATTACCGTCACTGGTAGTGGTGCACATCCAGAAATTGCAAAGCGTCTAGGTGTAGAAGTTAGTCGCTATGAAGGTCCCACCGGAATTCTTGGAGTTATCGCGGATGCATGTCTGCGCCGTGGAATCGATGCGATCTCGCTTTGGGCAGCCATTCCTCACTACGCAAGTAATTCACCCAGCCCCAAAGCAACTCTTGCTCTAATTAACGCACTTGAGGATTTCTTAGAGATCT
Organism: Bifidobacterium breve; assembly: GCA_945869505.1. The sequence continues at coordinate 3,209 of CAMBOZ010000013.1, read as the reverse complement.
CTTTGCCACAAGGAGATTTGCAGGCAGATTCACTCGAGTGGGAATCAGAGGTAGATGAATTAGCACGCGAAGATAGTGATGTTGCTGAGTATGTAAAAGCGCTGGAAGAGAGTAAGGATTCAGCGCTTCTATCTGATGTTTCAGGTGAAGATTTGGCGCGAGAACTGGAACGCTTCTTAAGGCGGCAGAGCGAAAACTAGATAGCGATTCCCAAAAGTGCATCCATTGCGCGACTTAGTTCTCCTGGCTTTCCACCGACAGCGCCTTGATTTGTATCAACAATCCAACTCTTCAACGCTTTGAGTGCGCGGGGTGTATTAATATCGTGCGATAACGCAGAGATAATCTCCTCAATTACAACATCAGTTGGCGCAACTTCCATTCGAGAAAGCGCCACCTGTAATTCGTCCAAGAACGACTTCGCCTCTGTAAGTTCTGCTGACACCCACATATGGTCTTCGCGATAGTGATGAGACATAAGCGCTATGCGAATTGCCATCGGATCGATTCCATCTTTTAAAAGCTGAGATACGAAAACTAAATTTCCTTTTGATTTGCTCATCTTTTCGCCATCTAAGCCAATCATTCCGGCGTGAACATAGTTAGCTGCAAACCTCTTGCCGTTCATCAATCTGCCTTGGGCCGCCGACATCTCGTGATGGGGGAAGATGAGATCACTTCCACCACCTTGAATATCGATTGATGTATCTTGCGTATGATCGATCTCCAAATATCCGAGTGCTATTGCGCAGCACTCAATATGCCAACCAGGTCTACCGATTCCGTACTTGCTTTCCCATCCAGGTTCCGAAGGGCGTTTCGCTAACCAAAGGAGCGCATCTAATGGATCTTCTTTACCTTCTCGATTCGGGTCTCCCCCGCGCTGGCTAAATATTTCAAGCATCTGTGTTTGCGTCAGGTGCGAACGTTCTCCAAATTCAGAATCACTACGCACTCTGAAGTAGTAATCATTATCGACTTGGTAGACCGAGTGGGCGTTTTCCAACGAAGTTATTGCATCTACAACCAACGGTATTGCTTCAACAGCTCCGATGTAATGGTCTGGAGGACGTATGTGCAATGCGACCATATCTGATCGGAAAAGATCTATTTGAGAAGTCGCCAATTCGCGCCAATCGACTCCATCTCGGTTTGCGCGTTCTAGAAGCGGATCGTCGATATCGGTAATATTTTGGACATAAAGCACTTCACTACCTGTGGCCTGTAAATAACGATTTATCAAATCAAAGGCTAAGTAAGTATTTGCATGACCTAAGTGCGTTGCATCATATGGCGTAATTCCACAGACGTAGACGCGGTATCTATCTTTCTTTTCGACCGAACAAACTCTTTGCTGTGCGGTGTCGTAAATATTTAGGGTGGGTATCTCGAATCGCTTGGCTAACGGCGGTATCGCAACCTGAGCCCAAGAATTCATGTCCTCATCCTAGAACGGAGGCCAAGGGACGGAGGGCCAATCCGGATTGGGAACTGGAAAAGATTCTTCAAAAAGTGCTCGATCGATGCGCGCTATCGTGGCACCGATCTCCTCTTGATCGATTAGTCCCGAGATAATTTCAAGTTTATCGCCAGTAAATATCTCACGAGCCTGTACTAGAAGTGTTATCTCTTCATCGTTAAATGATTTCGCCGCCCATTGCCATAGGACAGTGCGCAATTTGTCGTCTACGTGGAAAGTAACGCCGTGGTCGCAACCATAAAGATGTCCGCCTTCAATCGGAATTAAATGTCCGATCTTTCGGTCGGTGTTGTTAGTAATTATGTCCAACAAGGCTAAGAGCCTTAATTTCGGATCGTTACTTTGATAAAAGTCCATCAAATCAACGCTTGGGTCTATATCAATCCACTTTTGAACCATCCCTGTTCCATAGGGGCCATCACGAAGAATCGTGGGTGGCACTAAATTAAGGTTAAGCCAGTGACTCACTAGAAAAGTTAAGTACTCACGGTTTGCGAGATAACCATCTGGAAAATCCCACAGCGGTCGCTCCCCCGCTATCGGTTTGTAAATGCAAGGAAATTCTCGTTCTTCACCCGAGGTTTTTACGCTGCACATTGCATACAAAGTTGCGTTAGATGCATCAACTAAGCGACCCGTCACAGTTAATACACCATTATTTAGATCAACCAAATCTCTTTCGATTTGGGGCAAATCTATTTTTGCATCACTCATCTTCTATATCCATTAGCACGAGGGCAGAGATGACCATTTGGATCAATTGGACCACCGCAGAATGGGCAGGGTGCGCGTCCCGCGGCAACGACGGTATTTGCGCGCTTTGCAAAACTTTCGGCATAACCCAAGGTCATTAAAATCCGCAAAATTTCTTGGTCGGAGCTGGTGTCGATCTCAAGAAGTTCTTCGTCGGCGTTATCGGAATCCACAATCGCCTGAAGGTCGATCTCAATTAAACGGCGGTCTGAAACATAAGCCAGACCAATGACTCCGACACGAAACTCCTCATCAATCGGGCTCTCAAGTGGTTGATCGTCATAAGCAACTCTTTCAAACACCGCTAGCGGTTCGCTAAGTCTTATCTCTCGAAGAATCTGAAGCACTCGATCAGCAATCGCGGCTACTTGAGCTTTTTCAAGCGAGACCGAAACTAGCCTCGAGCCAGCTCTGGCCTGCAAGAAGAAAGTCCGTTCGCCTGGGATTCCAACAGTTCCGGCAACGAAACGTTCTACTGGATCAAAGAGAAAAATGCGCGACACTATTTGCTTTTCTTTCCTGAGCCGCCGCCAAGCAGCGCTTTTACCGGACGTTTCCTGCCAGACGTTTTGGCAAAGTCAGCGATCGGTGATGCGGTGTTATTTAAAGTCAAAACCCGAAAATCTGTTCCGTCGAAGTCAAGAACTGTGATCGACGCGGGATCTATCACAATTTTTTGGAAGTTATCCAAGTGAGTTCCCAATACCGCTGCGACAATACTTTTTATCACATCTCCGTGGCTAACAATTACTTGCACACCACCTTCGGAAGCCGCGGAGTGAACGGCCCTCATAGCTCTAACTTGCACGTGCGCCAGGCCTTCGCCTGATGGAAAATACATTGCACTTGGTCGGTTCTGAACGACTTTCCAAAGTTTCTCTCGATACAAAGTTGAAAGTTTTTTTCCAGTCCACTTTCCGTAATCAACTTCTGACAGATCTTCACTAATAACTATCTTGGGACGATCTTTAGTCGG
>CAMBOZ010000012.1 GCA_945869505.1 Bifidobacterium breve | reverse complement strand
AACTATGCACCGGCCGAATACACAAAAGCTGCAGCGGCCAAAGGCCTAGATATACATAGTTATTTATCGGAATTAGCGAGTGCACAACCAGTTGGCGCACACGGTTTGGTTGCCCTTGATTGGCAGAGCGGCAATCGCTCAACACTTGTGGATCATCAACTCTCTGGCTTAATTATGGGTCTGACGCTTTCAACAAAACCAGAAGAGATATACCGCGCGATCGTTGAATCAACTGCTTATGGTGCGCGCAAGATTGTGCAAACCTTTAACGAATCCGGTGTTCCGGTGAAAGAGTTCATTGCAGCTGGCGGATTAATAAAAAATAGCTTTGTAATGCAGATTTATGCAGATGTGTTAAATATGCCGATAACGATTATTAAATCTGCACAAGGTCCAGCGTTGGGTTCAGCAATTCACGCCGCAGTTGCTGCGGGTGCCTATAAGAATGTACAAACCGCTGCCGCTGCAATGGGTGGCGTTGCGCAAGAGCGCTACCAACCAAATCCAGCGAATGCCCGGGTTTATAACGAACTTTATGAGCTCTACAACCAACTTTACGAAAGTTTCGGCCACAATGGTGCAATGCATTCACTGCGTGCGATACGAGATCGCGCCCTGACTGGATCGGTGAAATAAATGGCGAGTAAAGATGATTTGCAAAACAAAGTTTGTAAATTAAATATCGATCTTCAAAGATATGGGCTGGTCGCGTGGACTGCCGGTAACGTTTCAGAGCGCATGGCTGATGGAAAAAGTTTTATGATCAAACCGAGCGGTGTAAGTTACGAAGACTTGAAACCTTCCCAAATGATTATTTGTGATTTGGATGGAAAGGTTATTGAAGGTGACCTCTCTCCTTCCAGCGATACTTTTACACACGCATATATCTACCGAGAAATGCCAGAAGTTGGCGGCGTCGTTCACACCCATTCAAATTACGCAGCAGCTTGGAGTGCAATTCACAGCGCTATTCCTTGCGCGCTAACCGCAATGGCAGATGAATTTGGTGGCGAAATTCCTTTAGGTCCATTTGCACTAATTGGCAATGATGCAATCGGTAAAGGAGTTGTTGAAACACTTTCGGGACACCGATCATCTGCAGTAATTATGAAGAACCACGGCGTTTTTGCTATTGGTAAAGATGCCACCGCAGCAGTCAAATCCGCTGTGATGTGCGAAGACGTTGCCAAGACAACGTGGATTGCAAAGACACTCGGACCCTTGCAATTAATTGATCAGGAAAGCGTTGATAAGTTGTATGACAGATATCAAAACATCTATGGTCAACGCGGCAAATAAGCCCATTTATCTCTGAATTTCTATTGCAGTAATGATTGTGGGACGATTGACCAATGGCAAACGATGAGCGCTTAACCCTCTCTGTTGATTGTGGCGGACTCTTTCTAAAGAGTTGTGTCCTCGATGAGTCAGGAACAATGCATTCAAAGCCGGGTCGTATCGAAACTCCTTATCCACTTTCACCACAGCGATTTATAGATACGATAAAAGAAATCTCTGATTCACTCCCACCGACTTATCGCGCGACTATTGGGATGCCCGGAATGATTCGCCACGGCGTAGTTATTTCAACTCCGCATTACATGACTAAGAGCGGACCGCGCACACGCATAGATCCAGAACTCCAAGAACAGTGGAGCGGTTTTGATATGCAGAGCGTGCTAACAAAAAAATTAGAGATGCCAACTCGGGTATTAAATGACGCTGAAGTTCATGGCGCAGGAATTATTTCTGGATCGGGGTATGAAGTAGTAATAACCCTGGGCACCGGACTTGGTTTTGCAATTTTTTATGGTGGATCACTCTCACCACATATTGAGGTTTCACACGCGCCAGTTCGTCGCGCAACAACTTACGACACTTGGATTGGCGAACACGAACGTCGTCGTTTGGGTAATGCGTTCTGGTCGCGCCGAATTCGCGCAATGGTTGATGAACTTCGCCCAGTGTTTATGTGGGATCGCCTTTATATTGGCGGCGGAAACGCGCGTTGTATCCGTCAGGCAGATTTAGATCGAATGGGCGATGAAATTGTTATCGTTCCAAATGCAGCTGGAGTTGCTGGCGGAGTGCGCGCCTGGACTTTAGAACAATATAAGTAATTAATTAACCCTTAACTTAAATTTACCCGCAGCAATACCTGCAAACTCTGCCGCTCCTGTCGCGCCCGCTTCGGTCGCATCTGAAACTCGGTACTTTCCAAACTGTTTTTCTTTTGCAAAGGCAATTATCGGATTCTTTATCCATCCACCTGCAATGACTACGTTATGCGCTTTTCCAGTGAATTTTTCAATTAGTGAAATCATTTCGGCCGAATCTTCAACTAGGTGTTCAACGGTTGCGCGAAAGAGGGCAGCGGGTGAAACAGCATCATCTAAATTTGTGATTGAAAGACCGTGGTAATCATTTACTACGCGCATTGCACTTGCCGCCGGATCAATTGATAGCGCCGCTGTTCCGAGTGCAACTTTGCCTTCAAGTGAAGTCACGCCAAGTAATGAACAGGCCCGTTCTAAAGTCAGTCCGGTTGGTAACGCTCCGAGCAAGGTGTAATGATCGGCAATGACTGAGCAACTAAGCCCAACATTTGCCGCGGCTAACTCTGCAATTGCTTCTCGCTTAAGTGGGGCTTTAAAAGTGCGCAATAACGCTTCAGCGGTTCCCATTGAATCAAAGAGTGAACCCTCATTGATCGCACCGCTGTAATAAGCAGCGGTGAAATGGTCATGTCCGGCAATCGTTATTACCGCTCCACGCAAATTCTCTGGCGCTTGGTTATTTACAAATCCAATTGGCTCTCCTGCGACGACCAACCTTCCTAAGAAATCTTTTCCACCGCCAACCAGAGCAATCGCTTCTTCCCAAGGTTTGCGCGCTTCCACATCAAAGAAACCAGTTCGGCTGACTAAAGAGAGTTCATTAACGATTTCGGCACCGAGGCAGTAAGCCACCCATTCAGGTGCTGAAAGAAAATGTTTCGCTCTCTTTGATTCAGGATAATTTTGATTAAACCAGAGCGCCTTTGAAATCGTAACAATTTCATTTAGCAGTGCACCTGCGCGAGCACGAAATTCAAAGTCACCTAGCTCTTTAATTATTGGTTCCGTTATTCCACGGGGATCGTGCCAGGCTAAGCCAGGAGAAAGTGGAGTACCTGCTTCGTTCATCAAAACGCCGGTTTCACTAAATCCGGTAAATCCAATAGCAATCACTTTTCCGCCAGCTAATTCCGCTGCTTTAGAAGCAACGGATATCACTTTGTTGGCCAGCAGCAACATATCTATCTCGCTGCAATTCTTTATGTGTTTCCAAGGCGTTGGCTCTGCGTACTCAGATAAAACTTTTAGATCAAGATCCGTTGCAACCGCTTTAAGGCGAGATGTACCAATGTCAACGCCAATTAGAATCTCTTGCATAATTTATTCAGCGACTCGCGCCAACTCCGCAAGTGGTGGTCGGCAGATAATCGCATTTGCTCCAGTCAGGGAATATGCACCAGCTGCGAATGGAATAACAACAGCATCACCTTTAGTAATCGCCATCGTAGTGGCATTTGCGAAAGTGATTTCTCCGCTTCCGTCTAAGACTAAAACAATGGCAAAACCTGCAGGTAGATCACCGCTTCCGGGCGCTAAATGAGCACGGAAATAGCCATCTGATTTCAGAGGAAGAACCGTTCGCATGCTTCCACCAGAAAAAGCGGTATGAGTGATTAGCGAATCAAATTCTGCATCGGTCAAAGGATCAAGTTTTAGGGCATCAGTTACAGTTTCAAAACCTAAACCTAGATGGCCATCTTTAATTCCGTCGACGGCAAAACCTTCCCACTCTAAAAGCGCTGATAGATCTGTTGGCTCTTGCAATTCGAGTACAAAAATTCCGGCATCAATTGCATGTGCAACACCGGCCGGAACGAGTACAGCATCGCCAACCTTGACCTCAGTGCGGCGCAAAGATGCAAGTAGTGCTGCAGAATCTTGGGCACGAACTAATTTGAGAAGATCTTCTTTATTCTGCTTAGCAGCAAATCCCAAACCAACTCCAGAGCCAACGGGTGCTTCTAAAATAATCCAGGCTTCAGTTTTTCCGTGATCCAAACCTAAATGCGTTTTCGCAAATGCTTTATTTGGATGATAATGAACAGGAAGTCGTTGATCAGGATCAAGTAACTTAACTAATATCTCAGTAGATAAACCGAAATTCTTTACGTGGTCTGCGCCAAGCCAGCCAACTGGATCAGCCTTAATTGCTTCGCGCAAAAGAGTTCCGTCAGCCAAATGTGAAAGACCTTGTTCGGCTTCGCCAAAGCGAGTGGTAATCGAACCAATCCACTCTTCGGGGCGCATCGGACCGCCCGGACCATGTCGCAGCGCACCAATGCGATTTCCGCCACGATAAAAGTGATCAAATTGATTAGATGGAAGTTTGGCGGGGGTAGTTGAACTCTGTGACATGGTTCTAGACTACTTGTAGGGTTAACAAATTGACCAGCGAAAATGGAGTTACTTAAATGTCTGACGTATCAATTCGCCTAAAGCGCTTATTTAATAATGGTCGCTGCTTCGATATCGCAGTAGATCACGGCTTCTTTGGCGAGGGAACATTCCTTGCAGGAATTGAAGATATGCAGGCGGCAGTTAACACACTAATCACAGCAGCCCCAGATGCGATTCAGTTAACCGTTGGGCAAGCCAAGTTGTTGCAAAACAATCCAAATCCAAATAAACCAGCACTTGTAATGCGCACTGATGTGGCAAATGTTTATGGAAAAGTAATTCCGGATCACCTATTTAGTATTTTGCTAGAAGAACCAGTCCTGCAGGCGGTCCGTCTTGACGCCGCAATCGTGGTCGTAAATCTGCTCGATCTGCCTGGTCGCCCTGAACTTCGTGATGCCTGCATTCGAAACATAATGACCTTGAAGGCGCAGTGTGAACATTACGGAATGCCGCTAATGGTCGAACCACTTGTTATGAAGGATGCATCAACCGGCGGATACACATCAGATGGTGAACTTGAAAAAGTTGTGCCTTTGGTTCGTCAAGCAATTGAATTAGGCGCAGATGTGATCAAGGCAGACCCAACTGATATCGCAGCTGATTATCATCATGTGATTCAGACAGCGGGCTCAGTTCCAGTTCTAGTTCGCGGTGGCGGACGTGTTTCCGATGAAGAGTTGTTAAACCGAACCGCAGAAGTTCTAAAACAGGGCGCAGCCGGAATTGTTTATGGTCGCAATATCATCGCTCATCCAAAGCCAGCAAAGATGACGCAAGCGCTTATGGCGATGTTGCATAAAGGAACTTCTGCTGCCGATGCGCTAAAGATTGTTAACGCTTGAAATGTCAAAGCAAAAAGTTGTAAAAGTCGGCATCATCGGCGGCGGCCTGATGGGCCGTGAATTACTAGCGCTAGTTGGGCGATGGGATGCACTTTTAGACCATCCGATTCGTCCAGTTATCACCGCGATCGCTGATACATCAGATGCTGTTAGAGAATTCTTCACCAGCGCTGGTGTATCCGAGTCATATAGCGATTACAAAGAGTTATTGGCTAGTTCAAACGTTGATGTTGTTTATATAGCGGTGCCACACAATCTGCACGAAGAAATTTATATCGCAACGATAAATTCGGGGAAAGATTTCTTAGGTGAAAAACCTTTTGGAATTGATCTGGCCGCTGCGGAAAAGATTGCTAGCGCCCTTGCAGGTAAAGCAAATTTTGTGCGAGTTTCTAGCGAACTCCCTTTCTATCCCGGAGCTCAAGCAGCTGTTAGAGAAGTGCAATCCGGAAATCTCGGAGAAATTTTGGAAGTCCGATCTGGTCTATTGCACTCATCAGATATAGATCGCAAGAAGAAAATCAACTGGAAGCGTCAACGTAAGTTCTGTGGAGATATCGGCGTCCTTGGTGATCTCGGAATGCATGCGGCGCATATTCCATTGCGCTTGGGATATAAGCCCACAAAAGTATTTGCAATTTTAGATGACATCGTCACACACCGTGAAAGCGCTAGCGGGGAACAAGTTCCTTGCGATACCTTCGATAACGCCGTTCTTGCGATGCGCGCTAAGAATCCCGGCAATGATCGTGAATTTCCTATGTTCTGGGAGATGAAGCGAATTGCACCGGGAGAGAGCAATACCTTTTTCTTTAGTGCAATCGGTATGACTGGTGGAGTTCGTTTCAGCACTAAAAACCCTGCGGTCTATCACACCTTTGCTTTAAGAAATGGTGAGCAAGTCTGGTCTGAGATTCAGCCGGGCCATGTAACAAATTGGCCAGTCATAACTGGGCATATATTCGAATTTGGTTTCCCGGATGCACTTCTGCAAATGTGGGCGGCGTACTTTGCTGAACGAGAAGGCAAGCTGGGCGATCGTTTTGCTTGTGCATCCGTTGAAGAAGTTGTTAATTCACATAAAGCTTTTGCCGCTGCTATGAAATCTCACGAAACACATTCAGAGATCGCGATTTAAGTATGAAAAGTTTTGCAGATACAAAGATTGCTGTTATTGGCAGCACAATGATGGATTTAACTGTCTATGCCGATATTTTGCCAGCGGCCGGAGAAACTAGATTTGGTGAGAGTTTTACAACGGGATTTGGTGGAAAAGGCGCTAATCAAGCGGTTATGGCTGCTCGAACTGGTGCGACGGTAACAATGATTACCGGCATTGGAAACGATGGTTTTGGCGATGAGAGTTTACAAAATTTTAAGAATAGCCAGATGGATACCTCTTTAGTCTTGCGCCTAGATACACATACTGGTGTTGCGCATATCTGGGTAGATGGTCAAGGCCAGAATCGAATTTCGATTGTCCCTGGAGCGAATTTTAAATTAACACCGCAGGATGCAATAAATGAAGTGAGCAAATTAAAGAACGTCAGCGTTTTAATCGCGCAATGCGAAATTCCACAGGAAGTCACTCTGGCCGCATTCCGCACTGCACAAGAGTTGGGAATAACAACAATTTTAAATCCCGCGCCATACCAACCACTTACCGATGATTTATTGGAATTAACTGATTGGTTGATTCCCAACGAAATTGAATTTGCTGAATTAGATAAAGCTCACCGCGCTCCAGATACAGATGAGATCATCGCCTCACTACGCGATAAAGGTCGCACGATCGTGACCTTAGGAAGTGAAGGCGCTGCTTTAGTTACTTCTGAGGGAAAAGTTAAAAGATTTAGCGCTAAAAAAGTAAGCGCAACCGATACTACTGGTGCGGGTGATTGCTTCATTGGCGCATTTGCCGCAGCGATCGCGGCAGGTGCGAATGAAGAAAGCGCAGTTCAATTTGGAATTGATTGTGCGACTAAGAGCGTTACGCGTAAAGGCGCGCAATCTTCCTATCCAAAAATTGAAGAGATTGATTTCAGCCTGATCGTAAAATAACGCTGCTGTACGGAACAGCATCGCCGGTATGAATAATTCCAAGAGTCTGTCCCACTTTTACTTTGAAATCCTCATGCGGAATTACCGTGGTGTTTAGCCCGCCGTGATGCTTCTTGTATTCAGCCACTGTTTTAGCATCAACTTTCGCTTCAAATTCAGCGGCTAGATACATTCCAGTTAAATCAAGGTGCGGCAAAATAGCATCGAGCACTTGGCCAACTGTTGGAGTTCCCATCACAAGTGCCAAATCAATAGTTTCTACATTGGGATAAGTTGGAAAAGGCCCATCGACAATTGCGATCGTATTTACGTGGCGAAACCTCGCCAATAGGGATGCAAGGTCACCGTTGATAATTCCATTTTTAATCATGAATTTATAATCCCCTAGTAATCGCCTTCGCACAAGCGCTAAACTTGAAAAATGCCCGAACTGTTAGCTAGCCAAGAGGCTGCACTTGCTCGAATTCAGAACCACCTTGAGAATTCCTCCGAGCGCGTCTTGATTGGAATTATTGGCAAGCCAGGTGCGGGCAAGTCCACGCTATCTAAATTCTTAATGGCCAAACTTCCCAAAGAGTTCGTAACCGTTGTGCCGATGGATGGCTACCATCTGAGCAATAAAGTTTTGAAGGATTTAAAGCGCGCTGATCGCAAAGGTGCGCCCGATACTTTTGATGTCGCGGGATTCATTTCACTCGTCAAACGTATTCGAACCGAACAGACCCAGAATATTTACTATCCAATATTTGATCGTGCAATCGAAGAATCTATCGCCGCCCAGGGAGTCGTTACTTCTGACACCAAAGTAGTAATTATCGAAGGCAATTATTTATTGCACGATGATGGCGGCTGGGAAGTTTGCAATGATTTACTTGATGAAAGTTGGATGGTTGACGTAGATGATGACAAGCGAATTTCTAGGTTGATTTCGCGTCACATTGCTTACGGCAAAGATCCGGAGGCGGCAAAAGCGTGGGCTAAAGGCACCGATGAAGTAAACGCAAAGTTAATCGAACGCGGACGTAACCGCGCCGATTTCGTTGTTGCTATTGATTAACTACGCAGCGCTGCAGCAAGGGAACGGAAATCTTCAACAAGAATGTCGATTTCTTTCTGTCCGTGAGCCAAACTGATTAACCACTGCTCATCTAAGCCCGGAGGCGTAATAATGCCGCGGTTTAGTGACCAGAGCCAAGAGAGTTCAGCTACTGCAAAATCTGTTGCTTTGTAATCACGATAGTTGCGAACTGGTTTAGTTGACCAAGTAATACAGCCCTTAACACCAAAGCCAACCGTATGTGCTGGAAGTTGGTATTCATCAATGATTGCAGAAATTCGCTCTAGCGCTTGTTGGTTTAGTGCTTCGGCTGCAGCCAAAGTCTCTGCATTACAGATTTTATCTACGGCGCGAACACCTGCCATGGCTAATGGATTTCCGTTAAATGTACCGAAGTGGGCCATTTTTCCGTTGGTTACATAATCCATGTACTTTTGCTTGCCACCAAAAGCAGCAAGTGTGAGTCCACCACCGATTGATTTAGCAAGGGTGATTAAATCTGGTTTAACACCTAGTCTTTGCGCTGCACCCTGATGTCCAGCGGTGAGGCCGGTCTTTACTTCATCAAAAATCAAAATGATTCCGTATTGATCGCAGAGTTCACGAACGCGTTCTAAATAGCCTGCATCAGGAAGAACGATTCCAATATTTTCAAGAACAGGCTCAACAATGAAGCAAGCAATCGTTGAAGAATGCTTTTCGAAAATTGCTTCTAGAGAATAGGCGTTGTTGTAAGGAACCACAAAAACATTTCCGGCTACTAGGTTTGAATCTGCTACTGGCGTTGGGAAATCTGCATCACCGGCATATTCAACTTTAGGTTTTGCCGATACTACGAATGGATCGTAGCTACCGTGGTAACCGCCTTCAATTTTAACGATGTCGCTCTTGCCACTCGCAGATCGTGCAGTTCGCACCGCGTACATAGTTGATTCAGTACCTGAATTTGTAAATCGAACTTGGTCTATTCCGAAGCGACGGCAGATTCGTTCTGCGGCATCAGTTGAAATAGGAGATGGGGTTACAAAGAGCATTCCGGTATCAAGGGCTGCTTTGGCTTCTTCTACAACAACTGGGTTTAAGTGTCCGGCGAGCATTGCGCCAAATCCCATGGAAAGGTCGAGCAGTTCGCGGCCATCTACATCTGTCATCCACGCGCCTTTAGCGGAGACAATTGAGATTGGATATGGATCCCAGTGCTGGAAGCTGGAGGTAACTCCGAGAGGGAGCGACTTCATTGAGCGTGCGCTCTCAGTTGCTGAACCCTTGGTGTTTTTAGTAAATAGTTGCCATTCTGAGGCCAGTAAAGAGGCTACTTTCTCAGGCGATATCGGCGTGGATGTTACTGGTACTGATCTAAAAGTTTCCGCGTGATGCGATTGTGTAATCATTTTAAAGCTGTACGGCAAAGGTTTCTGATTTAGAAACTCGTTTGAGAAGTACTCTCCCGATCCTTTTCATTCTTTCGAATGCCCCGTAAGTATCTCTGAAGTCAAAAAAAGTTGCAACCCCCACCCCTTTTTATGCGAGAAGTTCGGGCGTGTCCGAATAAACTTGCCCTAAATATGAAACTTATAGAAAAGAAAAAATGAGAATTAGAACTTGGATTAAAAAGACAAAAGCCGGACGTTTATTCTGGCGCGCAGTCATCGGAATTGTGGGCGGGACAGTAACTGTTTTAGGTGCAATCGCTTTAGTTGCTCCTGGCCCAGGAGTTTTAATCGTGATTGCAGGACTTGGTATTTTGGCAACTGAATTTGCGTGGGCCTCTAGAGTTATGGTCACTACAAGAACTTATGCACAGAAAGCTGCCGATAAAGCTGGAATACCGAAGTGGCTTCAGTTTGCACTTATTGCTGGTGCTGCAGTTCTATCGATACTAATTATTCTATTTTTGTACTACACCGGAAGAATTTAAAACTGCGAGCGGATATCCCAAAGATCTTTAAAAACTGGATTAAATAAAGTACTCGCTAAGTACTTAACTCCATCAGAACCACCAGTGCCAGTTTTCTGCCCGATCGTGCGCTCCACCATTTTTACATGACGGTAGCGCCACTCTTGCAAACCTTCATCGATATCCATCAGCCTTTCACAGACCATTGCTGACTCAGGATCGCTGCGATGAACTTCTAGTAAAGCTTCTATAACCCTTGGATCTGATTGGTAATGAGTTGATTTGTCACGATTTAAAATTTCAACGGGGATCTTATGGCCACGCTTTGAAAGATAAGCCAGTGTTGAATCCCAGATCGAATTACGTGAGGCGATCTCATTAATTTCTGCCTGAACATCTAAAGGAAGATGCGCGGCCATCTTTGAATCTCTGCGTCCCAGCAGCGCTTCAACCTTTCTAAATTGGGCGGATTGGAAACCACTTGAAGAGGAGAGATACCCGCGGAAAGCGTTAAATTGCAATGGAGTCATCGTCTCTAAAATATCTACCTGGGTCACACAAACTTTAAGTATTGTGCGAATCCGTCCGAGAATGGCCAGCGATCTGTGGGTGTCGCCCGATTCAAGAGCCTTACCTGCTTCGTTAAATTCGTGGATTAATTGTTTAAACCAGAGTTCGTAACTCTGGTGGATGATAATAAAGAGCATTTCATCGTGTTCTGGGCCATCGGATAAAGGGTTCTGTAATTCAAGTAACTTATCTATTGCTAGATAAGAAGTGTAAGTAAGTGCGGAATCAAAATCGTTTTCGCTCATGTGACCCTCGAATCTGTTTTCTCAATCTTCTCGTATTGCCGAGAAGTAACAAGGTCGCGGATGCGCGCAAAACCATCCCAAACTTCAACATAAGAAGTAGGAAGCGGTGCAATCGCTAGTCTTATTGAATTTGGTGTTCGATAATCTGGAATAACGTCGGCATATTCTCGTAGCGCAACGCAGATGCGTGCCGCATCAGGATGGCCTAGAGAAATATGACCGCCGCGCTCTTGGGGATTTCGTGATGTTAACAAAGTGAATCCAAGTTCTGCGAGCCAAGCATCGTATAACTGAATCATCATTTCAGTTCCAATCGCTGCCTTTTCAGATATCGCACCAATTCCCGCCTCTTCAATCATTGAAAATGCGCTCTTAATGCAACGCAATCCGATTAATGAAGGGCTAGCAATTTGAAAACCACGAATACCTTCTGCTCTTTCAAAATCCGGACCCATTGCAAATTGATCGCCTTGTGAAAACCAACCCTGAATTGGAACCTGCAACTCGGCCTGTACTTTTTTATTCACATAGAGCCAAGCGGGTGCGCCAGGGCCAGAATTTCCATATTTATATGTGCATCCCACTGCTATATCAACACCATTTTTATCGAAGTCCATTTCGATAGCGCCGACCGCGTGGCTGGCATCCCACAACATAAAGGCGCCGTGTTTGCGAACCAAGTCAGTGAGAGATTTAATGTCGTTGCGAGCACCAGATCGATATTGAATAACTTCCAAGGTAACTAGCGCGACATCTTCAGTTAAGTAAGGCGCAAGGATTTCAGGTGTTATTCGCTCATGTTCTGCTGAGCCGGGAGATTCGTTATCGATTATTACTAGCTTTAGACCTAACTGTTTTGCAATTCCGTCCAAGATGTAACGATCTGTTGGAAAATTGGCCGCATCCGTGATTATCGTCTTGCGCCCAGGGCGTGCGCTAATAGCTGCTAGCGCTAATTGATAAAAATTTACTGATGTTGTGTCGCACGCCAAAACTTGGCCCGCCGCAGCGCCAAGAGTGGCGCGTCCAATTAAATCCCCGGTTGGTTGCGCCTCATCTACCCAGTGCCCCCATCCGGTTACTACCTCGGGGCCCCACTCATCTTTCATAAATGAATTAACAGCCTCGATTGTAGAAAGGGGGAGTCGTCCTAAAGAATTTCCATCTAGATAGCAAATATTGGGATCGCTGATAACAAATTTAGAGCGGAAACGGGCCAAAGGATCGCGAGCATCTAGATCTAGTGCAAATTGGCGGTCGGTGGCTTTCATAGTTGAAAGGTACGCTCTCCCATCGTGGCGCGCAATCTTGTCAATATAGAAGAGGTCAGTAAGGCCTTTGATATTAGAGCGCTGCTTGAAAGAGTTTCACTCGGTGTTTCAGAAGGTGATCGAATTGGAATAGTCGGACGCAACGGTTCTGGAAAAAGCACGCTAATGAAAGTAATTGCTGCGGTTGAAAGTCCAGATCAAGGCAGAGTAACTAAAGCAAATTCAGTGAAGATTGGTTTACTTTCACAAGTTGATAAAGCTGATCCAAATTCAACAGTAGGTGATGTCGTAATTGGAAATAGAGCAAAACACGAGTGGGCGAGCGATTCCGGAATTAGAGAAGTTTTTACAGGTCTATTTGGTGGATTCGATGACCACCTATTTGAAAGAAAGTTCTCAACTTTATCTGGCGGTGAAAAACGAAGAGTCGGTCTAGCTAAATTATTGATCGACGAACTTGATTTGATTTTATTGGATGAACCAACCAACCACTTAGATGTGGAAGGCGTGGCATGGCTTGCCTCCCATTTAAATAGCCGCAAATCTCTGGCTGTTTTAGTTATTACACACGATAGATGGTTTCTAGATGCCGTCACTGATCGCACCTGGGAAGTTGTCGGTGGCAAGGTTGAAGAATATGACGGAGGTTATTCCGCATTTGTTTTAGCTAAAGCAGAACGCGCACGCCAAGCAAGTGCAATGGATGCGAGACGAAATAATCTAATCCGCAAAGAGCTTGCGTGGTTGCGCAGAGGTGCACCAGCTAGAACTACAAAGCCTAAATTTCGCGTGGATGCTGCAAATGTATTGATTGCTGAAGAACCAGCGCCCCGAGACCAAGGCGAGTTATTGAAATTTGCCCGCAATCGTTTGGGAAATACTGTTTATGAAGCAAATCATTTACAGATACGTGCGGGTGAAAAAGAGTTGATTGATGATCTTTACTGGAATATAGGTCCCGGAGATCGCATTGGAATTGTTGGAATCAATGGATCTGGAAAGACAACGCTTATGCGCACGCTGGCTGGTGAATTACAGCCTTTCGCTGGAAAGCTCACCACCGGAATAACTGTGAAGGCTGCCTTTCTAACGCAGCATTTGGATGAGTTGAATCCGGAATGGCGTGTTCTGGAAGCGGTTGAAAAGGTTGCTGCACATATAGAACTCGGGAACGGTAAGTCGCTTTCGGCTTCGCAACTCTGCGAACGCTTAGGCTTTGATAAAGATTCACAATGGACGCCAGTGGGTGATCTATCCGGTGGCGAGAAGCGCAGGTTGCAATTAACTCGATTGTTAATGGATTCACCAAATGTTTTGTTATTAGATGAGCCAACGAATGATTTTGATATTGAGACGTTAACTGAACTTGAAGATTTACTTGATAGCTACGGCGGAACCCTGGTTGTCATCTCACACGATAGATATTTTCTCGAACGAGTCTGCGATCGATTTGTTGGATTACTTGGAGATAAATCATTAAGGGATTTACCTCGGGGAGTTGATCAGTATTTAGAACAACGAGAGGCATCTGTCCTACAGCCTAGTTCTGATACAAAACCAAAGAACGCTTCCTCGGCCGCGGAACAGCGCCAACTAAAAAAGGATTTAGTTCGCGTTGAGAGACAAATTCAGAAATCTAAGGAGAAGATTGCAGAGCTAGAAGTCGCGCAAGAAAATGCGGCGTTTGATCCTGCTGAGTTATTAAGAATCAGCGAGGAACTTGAAAATCTTCGCACAGAATTAAACACTCGAGAAGAAGAATGGCTAGAAATCACAGATCAACTAGGCGATTGAGTTAAAATATCGGCATGAGCCAAATTTCACATATTGTCGAGGGAATACTCTTTCGCAGCCGTTTCTTACTTGCTCCGTTATATCTCGGACTCGTTGGAGCGCTAGTTCTTCTGGCATATCGCTTCGTGATTGAGTTTTGGCATTTAGCTGAAAAGACTCCTGACATGAGCGCGAGCGAGTTCACGCTCTCCTTACTTGCTCTACTTGATTTAACTTTGCTTGCAAATCTTATTCTTATGGTTATCTTCGCTGGATATGAAAACTTTGTTTCACGCATAGACATTGCTCTCGAGTCCAAAGATCGTCCACATTGGATGGGAACTATAGATTTCAGCGGGTTAAAGATTAAATTAATTGGATCGCTAGTTGCTATTTCTGTAATCGAACTCTTGAAAGATTTCATCGAATTGGCCGGAGAAGCCGAAGTTGGAGAAGGCACCATTTGGAGAATTGCCATCCACCTAACATTTGTAATCTCTGGTGTGTTATTTGCGCTGATGGATTGGATCGCCGATAAGCGAGAGTTCACCGGCACTCATCCATAGTGAGCAAAAGTAATTCCAAGCTAAATCTTTTAGCCGCACTTTCTGGGCTTTTAATTGCGATGCAAGCGCGCGCCAATGGCGAACTCTCGCATCGAATGGGAAATCCAATTGAAGCCGCTCTGGTTTCTTTCGGTTCAGGCTTACTAATAATTTCAATAATCTCGCTCTTCACACCAGCAATACGAAATGGGATGAAGAATTTGAAGGGTGCAGTTAGCCGCAGAGAAATTCCGGTTTGGACGCTCTTTGCAGGAATGCTTGGCGGAAGTTTTGTTGCGGTTCAAACACAGATCGTTCCGATAATCGGAGTTGCAATCTATTCAGTCGCTTCGATTGCGGGACAGACTGCCGCATCTCTGATTGTTGATCGAATCGGCTTAACAGGTGGCGGCAAAAAAGAGATAACGATAAGAAGAGTTGCCGCCGCTGGAGTAACCGTTCTAGCGGTACTCGTATCCGTGTTAGATCGGATAGAAGCAGAGAATTTATCGCTATTTGCCGTGATTTTCGGTTGTTTTGCCGGCGCAATAGTCGGCGTGCAACGAGCGCTAAATGGTCAGATAAATGAAAGTACACATCAGAGCTTTGCTACATCTTGGCTTAATTTCATAATGGGTACAGCATTCCTATTTATCTTCTTAGCGATTGGCGTATTGATCAATCGCACAGAGATTGTTGCTTTACCTTCAGGTCCTTGGTGGATGTATATGGGCGGAACGATCGGCGTTATCTATATCGCCTTTACATCAACAATTGTTCAGCACTTAGGCGTACTGACATTTACATTGATTAGCGTTGGCGGACAACTTGTTGGATCTTTACTTATTGATCTCTACTCACCGACACAAGGTGTTCAGATCAGCACTTACCTTGTAACAGGAATTGTTATGACCTATCTCGGGGTTATCGTTGGCGGCGTCGGAAATTTACCAAAGCTGAAATTAAAGAAGCAGTGATAAAAAACGCAGCAATTGCGTATGAAGAACTTTTCACCCAAGGAACGGTCGCCGCGTAGTAACCAGCAAGTGTAATTCCGACCCCCCAAAGAAACGCTCCCAATGCGTTAGCGGATAAGAACTTGTAGTAATTCATCTTGGCTGCACCCGCAATCGGCGGAACGAATGTGCGAATCCAAGGGAAGTAGCGAGCAATCACAACAGCCCACCACCCGTATTTTTCATAGAACACTTCAGATTTTGCAATCATTCGTTTAAATCTTGGAGACTCTCTCTTATCCAAATATGGACGACCAACCACTCTGCCGATCACAAAGCCAACTTGATCGCCAAAGAATGCTGCTAGAAAAATGGCGGTGACTAAAATGACAATATTTATATTTCCGTGGGCGGCTGCTACGAGCCCTGCGCTAAATAGGATGGAATCTCCAGGTAAAAAGAAGCCGACCAAAAGTCCAGTTTCAATAAATACAATTCCAGCGACGGCAATGTAGAAAATAAATGGGGCAAGTGAAGACAATTGAGCATCAAAAGATGCAGCTAACTCCACTTAAACACTCTTCTTTACTGCCGCTGCAACTTTTTGTACTACTTGTGCGTCAAAGACGCTTGGCACAATAAACGAGGCGTTTAGTTGAGATGCAGAGACGCAAGAAGCGATTGCTTCGGCAGCTGCAATCAAAAGCTCATCAGTAATTTTATGAGCATTTGCATCAAGAAGTCCGCGGAAAATTCCAGGGAAGGCTAAAACGTTATTGATTTGATTTGGTTGATCGCTGCGACCGGTGGCAACAACGGTCGCGTATTTACGGGCAATGACAGGATCAATCTCTGGATCTGGGTTTGCCAGCGCAAAGACAATCGAGCCGGCTGCCATTGATGCAACATCGCTTTCAGTCAAAACATTTGGAGCGCTAACGCCAATGAATACATCCGCCCCCTTCATTGCCTCTGAAATATTTCCAGTAAATCCTGGAGTAACGCAACCATTAATATCAAAGGCGATAATTCTCTGAGCACCGCTCTTAGTTAGCAGACGCGCAATTGCTGTTCCGGCAGCGCCAGCACCGCTCATCACGATCGTTATATCGCTTAACTTTTTCTTTACCAATTTAAGCGAATTAGTTAGAGCGGCCAAAACAACAATTGCGGTGCCATGTTGATCGTCATGGAATACCGGAATATCCAACAAGTCACGCAAGCGCTCTTCTATTTCAAAACAGCGCGGGGCCGAGATATCTTCTAAGTTAATTCCACCGTAAACAGGGGCAATTAATTGAACGGTTCGAACAATCTCATCTACATCTTGGGTATCTAAACAAACTGGCCAAGCATCTACATCAGCAAATCTTTTGAAAAGCGCTGCCTTACCTTCCATCACAGGAAGAGCGGCTGCTGGCCCAATATTTCCTAGGCCAAGTACGGCAGAACCATCTGTAACAACTGCAACGGTATTGCGCTTCATGGTGAGGCTTCGAGCGTTAGAAGGATCCTCAACAATTGCCTGACAAATGCGGGCTACACCTGGTGTGTAAGCGCGAGAGAGATCATCGCGCGTTTTTAATGGGACTTTTGATTGAACTTCTAACTTGCCACCAAGGTGTAACAAGAATGTTCGATCACTAACTTTGCGCACAGTTATACCGGCGTGCGCAGTCAGAGCGTTGGTTATTTCCTCTGCATGATCAACATCTATCGTGTCGCAAGTTACGTCAATAACAACTTTTTCTAATAGAGATTCAACAACATCGAGAGCGGTAATTGTTGCACCAGCTCCGGTGATCGCCGCGGTAATAAGTGCAACCGGTTGAAGTTCAGGAGCGCCTTCAACGCGAATTGTTATTCCGTAGCCGGGAGAAGTGGATGCCATTTAGACAACACCGTAAAGACGATCACCGGCATCGCCCAGACCAGGGACGATGTATCCGTGTTCGTTTAATTTTTCATCAAGTGCCCCAGTGACAAGTGTGATCGGAACGCCCGAATTTGCAAAGGCATCTTCAAGAACTTTTATTCCTTCAGGAGCGGAGAGAATACAAATTGCAGTTATGTCATCTGCGCCACGTTCGATCAAGAAATTAATTGCTGCAACCAAAGTTCCGCCTGTTGCTAACATCGGATCCAATACAAAACATTGGCGCCCAGATAAATCCTCAGGTAAGCGATTTGCGTAGGTGCTCGCCTTTAGAGTTTTCTCATCGCGCACCATTCCGAGAAATCCAACTTCAGCTGTTGGGATTAAGCGCGTCATTCCTTCTAACATTCCGAGTCCGGCACGCAAAATTGGAACAACCACAGGCCTTGGGTCAGATAGTTTCAAGCCGGTTGTCGTAGTCACCGGAGTCTTAATCGAAACTTTTTCAGTGCGCACGTCGCGAGTCGCTTCATAGGCGAGCAGGGTCACGAGTTCTTCAACCAGATGGCGAAATGTTGGGGAATCGGTTTTTTCATCGCGCAGAACAGTCAATTTATGAGTAATTAGCGGGTGGTTGGCGACGTGAACTTTCATGGCTCCTACCTTACAGGGGTTTCCATCTCGCCCAATGAGTGAGAATATGGTGGATGTGACTGATGCAATGGTGAACGAGGTAGATATCGCAGTTGCTGCGTGGCACGAGGACGGGCGCTGGAATTTAGCGCTGTTACCTGACGCACATGACTTACCGCACATTATTGATCGCCTAAAGTCTCAACAAACCAATGGCGGCGCAATCGCATTATTGGCAATTGATGAAGAATTCTTTATGGTGATCCGAGTTTTAGGTTCTCACATAAGTATGTTTCTAAGTGATGTTACTTGCGCAATTGATTACGAAGTCGCAGCGGATTTTCTGGAACTTTGTGATTTAGATTCACCAGAAGAAGATGATGAACCTTTACCGGTTGGACACCTAGATATTTTGGCTGATCTTGGCGTCAATCAAATGGAGCTTTCTGCATTATGTGATGACACTGAACTATTTCCTGATGAACAATTAGAAGCAATTGCAAGCCGTCTAGGATTTGCTGATCAATTCGCCGAGTTATTGGAGCTATAAGAATTTCTCAGAAAACTTCGGAATCGTTAATGGACGATGCCATCGCGATTGCAAGGAAAGCTACATCAACTGGTGATGTTCCAGTTGGGGCCATTGTTATTAATAAAGATGGTGTGGTGATCGGAAGCGGATCAAATGAACGCGAAGCCAATAACGATCCAACGGCACACGCCGAAATAGTTGCACTGCGAAGCGCCGCTAATCGCCTACAAAATTCTCGGCTTGATGGATGTACTTTGATAGTCACCTTGGAACCTTGTGCAATGTGTGCCGGCGCAATCGCTCAAGCGCGCATCTCTCATCTAATTTTTGGTGCTTGGGATGAAAAAGCAGGAGCGGTTGGCTCAGTTTGGGATGTAATTAGAGATCCGCGTGCGCTGTATAAAATGAATGTAACTGCTGGAATTCGTGAAGCAGAATGCGCGAAGCTATTGAGCGATTTCTTTGAGGGTCAGCGCTGATTTAAACTAGTAATTGGTAAGAAGGATTCAAGATAGTTAGCGCACCATCTTCTTCACCGACCATACCTTCTGCACGAATTTGCGTTCCAACTTCTAAGCCCGCGATCTCGCGGCGGCCCAAGAAGTGCAGAGTTACGCCGCCAGTTTCATCCCAAACTTCTACTTGGAGAAGCGGTGCAGAACCTTTTGCAGCGCTCTTAATCGCAGTAACCCGTCCCTGAACTTGGGCTCTTTGTCTCCATAAAATATTGCCGATCGGCGTCAAGTTTTCAGCGTAGTGGCTAATTGGTTCTACTGGTTTAACAATATCTTTAACAGCTTTAAATTGATTTTCACTCTTCACTGGTGCGGCCTTCTCGGCCGGTTTAGATTGAACAATCAAATTAGATCCGGATGTAATGCGATCTACGTCAAACGGAACAATCGTCGCAACGACTCGTTGCAATTGTGAAATTGGTGCAGCAATTTCTTCAGCGGTCTGATCGTGGAGTAGTCGCCCTAAGAAACCTGAGTATGAGCGACGCGGAAGTAGCAAAGTTAATTCAATATCGTTCTTCTCTGTCATTCGGATTGCGTAATCAACTGCAGCATTTGCAAGACGGCGATCCGGACAGTCGATAAGTTCAAGGGTTACATCATCTAGGGCATCTGACGCCGCCCAAGCGTTCTTTATCTCTTCTGCACGACGATCATCAATTACAAAGTGAACTGCGCTCAAATTACGTGGCTTAAGGCTTCGTGCATATCTAATTGCACCGACTGTTGCGATATCAACGTTATCAACCAAGACGGTTACATTGTGGCGAACAATGGTTGTAGCTCTCTCTTGTTCTTGTCTTACCAATAACGCTTCTTGTTCGCGAGTGTATTGACGGCGTAAGCGCAAGAATGAGACGACCATGATTGGAGCAACTAACAACACCAACCAAGCACCCTGAGTGAATTTAACAATTGAAAAGATAATTACAATTATGAGAGAAACAGAACCAGCAAGTGAGTTGATTACGACTCGAACCTTCCAACCATCTGGCTTTACTCGAATTGAATGCTTTGTCATACCAAAACCGGCCAATGTAAAGCCAGTAAATACACCTAGGGCGTAGAAGGCGACGAGATGTTCAACCGAACCAGCGGTAATCAAGACGAGAACAATTCCACCGCCGGCGAGTAGTAAAATTCCATTTGAGAAAGCAAGACGGTGGCCGCGCTTTGTTAATTGACGAGGCAAATAGCCATCGCTTGCGACGAAGTTACAGAGCAATGGGAAAGCGCTATACGTAGTGTTTGCGCCAGCGAAGAGAATAAGCATTGTCGCTAGCTGAACCATAATAAACATAAAGCTTCCGAAGGCGCCTTCACCCATAGCAGCTTTAGCGATTTGTGAAATAACTGTTGGCGTTCCTGATTCATAAGGCATCGCTTGGATGTGGTGTGCAAAGTAAGAAACGCCAAGTACAAGTGTGCCCAGGATGCAACTCATAATCACGAGCGTTCGCTTGGCGTTTACGTGTTCTGGTGCTTTAAAGAGTGCAACACCATCGGATATTGCTTCTAAGCCAGTTAGTGAAGAACCACCATTTGCAAAAGCGCGTAACAAGATAAAGATTGCTGCGGCTGTTAAGAGTCCTTGCTCTTGTCCTACTTCAACCGCTCCAGGTAGATCTGTGGCAAGAACTGGAAGAGTTCCATTGAAGAGTCGCCAGAAACCCATACCGAATACGATCAACATGCAACCCACGAAGAAATAAGTTGGGAAAGCAAATGCTTTGCCTGCTTCTTTTACTCCGCGAAGATTTCCGTAGGTTAGTAAAACGATCACAAGCAAGATCATTGGAATTTTCCACGGTGAAAGTGATGGAAAAGTTGAAATAATCGCCGCGACTCCTGCCGCAGATTGAATTGCTACCGTAACAACATAATCAAGAATCAGTGCGACAGCCGCAATTTGCGCCACCACGGGACCGAAGTTATCGCGCGAGACTATGTATGCGCCGCCGGTCTTTGTGTAAACATCAATCACATTTCGATAAGAAAGGGTGATAATTAAAAGAATTACTAATACAACTGCTGTCATCGGCATCAAGATTGCAAATGCCGCCAAACCAAACGCTGGCAACAAAGCGATGAGAATCTGCTCGCTGCCGTATGCAGAAGATGAAATACAGTCAGAGGAAAGAATTCCCAAGGCATACCGTTTTGATAAACGCTGATGCCCTAAAGAATGTCGGTTGAGCGCATTACCGAGCAGGCGACGCTTAATCTTGTAGCGAAGCGGATCCTTTAAATGAGCATGATCCTGAAGTGCAACAGGTTCTGGCGCACCATCTGTCCAAGACTTTGGCACACGAACTCCTTCAGTTACCGCGGCTAGCGCGTCTAATTGCCTTTTCAGTATGCTCATCTTATGCGCCCTCAGTTATATATAGATGGCCAATGGGTCGATGGAAATGGCACTTTGGATGTAATTGATCCCAGCGATGGCTCAGTAATCGCCAAAGTTGCCACCGCCGGAGATGCCGAAATTGAAGCCGCGCTAGCCGCCGCCGATCGCGCCGCACCCGCCTGGGCCAAGACCGCACCCCGCGTACGCGGTGAAATTCTGCGCAAAGCATTTGAACTTATGACGCAAGAAGCAGATTACTTAGCCGAGTTAATTTCTAAAGAGAATGGCAAAGCGCTACCTGATGCAAAAGGTGAAGTTGCCTATGCCGCAGAATTTTTCCGTTGGTTCTCCGAAGAAGCCGTTCGCATCGCTGGTGATTTCCGAATGTCACCAAGTGGCGACAAGCGAATTCTTGTTACGCACCAACCAGTCGGTCTCTCAATTCTAATTACGCCTTGGAATTTCCCAGCTGGAATGGCGACGCGAAAGATTGGTCCAGCGATAGCCGCAGGCTGCACAATGATTTTAAAACCAGCTGGTGAAACACCACTTACTGCGCTCGCTATCGTTGATATTTTAGATCGCGCCGGAGTTCCAAAAGGTGTTGTTAATTTAATTTTGCCAACACCAACAGGACCAGCGATCGCCAAGATGTTGCACGATAAGCGAGTAAAGAATTTGTCATTTACCGGTTCAACAGAAGTCGGCCGCATAATTCTTAAAGAGGCTGCCGACAATGTAATTCGCTGCTCAATGGAACTTGGCGGAAACGCACCATTTGTTGTTATGGATGATGCCAATATTGATGAAGCGGTAAAAGGTTTAATGCTTGCCAAGATGCGTAATGGCGGTGCCGCTTGCACTGCCGCAAATCGAATTTATGTACAACGCCCTGTCGCTAAAGAATTTATGGAAAAGTTTGCAGCCGCAATGGGCGCATTTGTTATGGGTCGCGGCCGTGATGCTGGAATTCAACTAGGTGCCAGTGTTTCCGTTAAAGAGCGCAACAAGATTGCAGAACTCGTTGATAACTCAATCAAGGCTGGCGCAAAGGTATTAACCGGCGGCAAAACCCCCGATGGTCCGGGCGCTTTCTACCCCGCAACGGTCCTCGAAGTAGATAAGAAGGCTGAAATTCTCAACCACGAAGTCTTCGGTCCAGTAGCTCCAGTCGTCGTTTTCGATACAGATGCTGAAGCAATTGAATTAGCGAACAGCACTGACTTCGGACTAATTAGCTATGTGTACTCAGAAAATCTAAAACGCGCGATTCAGATCTCTGAGGCGATCGAATCCGGAATGGTCGCTATCAACCGCGGACTTATTTCGGATCCAGCTGCACCATTCGGTGGAGTTAAGCAATCGGGCTTAGGTCGCGAAGGTGGCTTCGATGGAATTCACGAATTCCTCGAGACCAAATACATCGGAGTCGAGATTTAATTTTCCCCTAGAGAGTCCTTAGCTTAGAAAGTATCTCTCTGTCGTCGGCTCTAACTTTATTGATTAGCCCAATTATTCGACTCTTACCATTTGAATAGTAGGACAGCTCATAATATGCATAGGCATCTATACCAAATCCAGATTCAGAGAAGTCTTTTTCGACGGAAATAGGATAGTTCTGGATTACATCAACATCGCTCTGAGCAAAAAATTTTCTTAATTTGGCGATGTTGCGGAACTTAAATCCTGAAAGTTTAATCTCTCGCATTTCGGGAGTAAAATTGTAAGTATTAATTTTACGTGCAACGTAACTTACTTTCTGATTTTTACAAGTATAAAATATTTCTCCACTGGCAATCGTCCTTTGGAGTTGAGAATTTCTCAATAGGGAGACTGCTTGCTTTCGGTAAATTTCTTTATTTTCGACGACAAGATACTTATAGAGTGCACGCCTATCGTCTTGGCCTAGCCATTCGCCAAGTCGTAGGCATTCTTCAAAGTAACTCACCTTCCTATTGTGCACCGATAGTGCAGTTCACCGCTACGAATTTTTCGGAGGAACCTGAGACTGAGACTTCTGCGCCATTTTTTAACTTAACCGTCCCTGTTGCGAACCCTCTATAAGAAGCCTTGACTCCCGGGAAGCACTGGATAAAAATATTTTTGAAGAAAGCGGTTTGGGGTAACTTTGATGTTGAAGCGACAATTCTGATTGGGAAAACGTGAGCTACCGATTCTTTCGAATTCTCAGATTTAAGGATTTTAGAGGCTAGACGGGTCTGAATTTGTGGAACATTGCAGATTGAAGTGATATTTAATTTTATGACGTTTATACCTAACGTCTCTTTAAGCGAAGTCGAAAGATGCGGGTGCTCTACATTCAAAATACATTCTGGCTCAGGCCCACCTTCACCTCCAAAAAATAAGAATTGAGCGGCCAATAACCCAATCATTAAAACACCTGGAACCTTGAAATTAAGTGGATTGAGTTTTGGAATTGTTGTAGTCATACCCGAGGGTTACAGAAATTTTAAAAGGACCTCAAAACTTATCCACAGGAGGCGGCTATCAATTAAATGCTCAACAGATTCAGTCTGGAAAGTGCTCTATTCGCGTTGCTATTTCGTTGATATCTTTGGAAGTATGAAGCGGATGATTGCAACCATAGTGATTGGATGCTTCGTGCTTACGCTAAACCTTTCAACTGCAACAGCGGCGGTTAAGCCAGGTACTACTTGTAAAAAACTTGGCCAGATCAGTACATCCGCAGGGATCAAGTACACCTGTATCAAGAGTGGTAAGAAATATGTTTGGAGTAAAGGAGTAGGCACTAAGAGCACTTCACCTACCGCTCCAGCATCCTCATCTCCAAGTGCTAGCGCCACCCCGAAGTCATCATGTCCAACGCCACTTATTCAAACGCCGGTTGACTTATCAAAGGTGACATCGATTCTTTATCCGGGGCAAGAGCGCGGCGGAAATTACAAAGCGC
Source organism: Bifidobacterium breve (assembly GCA_945869505.1). Next base: position 1,026 of record CAMBOZ010000012.1, on the reverse strand, counting down.
ATGGTGGTTTTGGTTTTGATAATGCGACCGATAATTTGGTTACAGTGAAGATTCCACTAAATGGCAAAGTCACCCGCGTTGTTCGTTATAAAGAGTTGGGAGAGATTCAGTATCTCTTTGAGTTTGATGGAGATTGTGGAGTTTCGTTCCGATTTGATCATTTAAGAAAATTGACCGCGAAATTTGAGGCGATAGTTAATGCGTTTCCGATAAAGGAAGACACTCGTACTGACCCAGTTAATCCGCCCGTCGCTGTCACAGTTGGTGAAGTCATCGCCACGGAAGTCGGATTCCTCAATAATGTTTCTGTAGATTTCGGCGTTTATGACATGCGCCAGAAAAATGAAGCATCGAAAGACCCTGCTTGGGCTAGCGCTCATTCTCAGTATCCAGCAGATTCTTACGGTATTTGTTGGCTAAATTCATTGCCTCAAGCTGACAGCGCGGCGGTGAAATTACTTCCCTCTCGTGATGCCAAAAATGGAAAGACGAGCGACTACTGCAAATAGGTTTTTTGCATATGCGAGCGGAGGATGAGGGATTTGAACCCTCGAAAGGTTGCCCTTTACACGCTTTCCAAGCGTGCGCACTCGGCCGCTATGCGAATCCTCCTGGCGGGATTGCTCCCGACTGGCTAAGGGTAACGGGGTAATAACTATGATTACGCCAGATCCCTCACGCGGCATTACCGCGCTGAACTCCCCCAGGGTAGGAATACAGCAAGGGTAGGCGCGCTCTAATGGGTGCGTGGGGGGTCCTTTATATAGTGCCAGTCGGGACTTTGTAATAGGTTGTAAATATCGTTGCGCAGAAGAGAGGAGTGAATATGTCACTCGCGTTGTATCGCAAGTATCGACCATCTGTATTTGCAGATGTAATCGGTCAAGAACATGTCACTGTTCCGCTTTCTAATGCGCTGACATCTGGCAAAACACATCACGCTTATTTATTTAGCGGACCACGTGGTTGCGGAAAAACTTCTAGCGCTCGCATTATGGCGCGCTCACTTAATTGCGAACAAGGCCC
>CAMBOZ010000011.1 GCA_945869505.1 Bifidobacterium breve | reverse complement strand
CGGAGGGCTCGCATAGCGGCCGAGTGCACCGGTCTTGAAAACCGGCAAACGAAAGTTTCGTGGGTTCAAATCCCACGCCCTCCGCCAGTTTTTATTGAACCTGTGGCTGACTTCATAGCCTGTCTGCGGGGTTACGCCTAGCGGCTTTTGATTTTCAAGCGCACACTTGCCCTTAAGAAATCTTTAAGTCAAAGGGGAAGCAATGTCCGGAGTCTTTTCTCCAACCCGCGCCAAGATTAAAGAGCGCACGCTTCGCACAGATAAGTGGTGGTTAGAACCAGCGATCACTTTTGGAGTTCTATTTAGCTTCATTATCTATGCCACCTTCCGCGCATTTGAAGGCGCAAATTATTACAAAGACCATTTAATCTCTCCTTTCTATTCACCATGTCTTTCTGAAGCTTGTGTGCCTGAAGCAACAATTTTTGGGTGGACTCCAGTCAGCGCTGAAGTATTTAACTTCGCACTTTCGCCTGCGCTAATTATTTTGATCTTCCCGCTTGGTTTCCGCATGACTTGTTATTACTACCGCAAGGCTTACTACCGCGCATTCTGGTTATCACCACCTGCATGCGCAGTTGCTGAACCACATACCAAGTACACCGGTGAAACTCGCGCTCCACTAATTTTGCAGAACGCACACCGCTGGTTCTTCTACGCCGGTTTAGTTTTTAACATGTTCCTTACTTATGACGCGATAATTTCATTTAAGAGCGTTGAGGGCGAGTGGGGCCATATGAGCGTCGGCTCACTTGTTCTGGTCTTAAGTTCAACTCTCCTCTGGTTCTATTCACTTTCTTGTCACACCTGTCGCCACACAGTTGGCGGACGCTTGAAGCATTTCTCAGCACACCCAATTCGTTACAAGTTATGGAGTTGGGTTTCAGTTCTCAATCACAAACATCAGCAATTTGCCTGGTACTCACTTGCCGCAGTTGCTTTTGCCGATATTTACGTTCGCCAGGTTGCAACTGGCGCCTGGACCAATTTCTACTTCTTCTAAGGGATGCCAATAGATATGACTACCGAAAAAATCGCACTCGAGCGTTATAAGTACGACGTTCTTGTAATTGGCGCAGGTGGCGCCGGGCTTCGTGCAGCTGTTGAGGCGCGCGAATCAGGTCTGCGCGTAGCAATCATCTGTAAATCACTATTTGGTAAGGCCCACACTGTTATGGCTGAAGGTGGCGCTGCGGCTTCAATGGGAAATGCGAATTCAAACGATAACTGGATGGTGCACTTTCGCGACACAATGCGCGGTGGAAAATTCCTAAATCATTTCCGTATGGCAGAACTACACGCCAAGGAATCTCCAGATCGCATCTGGGAACTCGAAATGTGGGGTGCGCTCTTTGATCGCACTAAAGAAGGAAAGATTAGCCAGCGTAACTTCGGTGGACACGAATATCCACGTCTTGCACACGTAGGCGATCGCACCGGACTTGAATTAATCCGCACCATGCAACAGAAGATTGTTGCGCTGCAACAAGCAGATAAGCGCGATCACGGCGATTACGAATCGCACATTAAAGTTTTTGCAGAGTTAACAATCACAGAAATTCTTAAGGAGAATGGAAAGATTGCCGGCGCTTACGGGTACTGGCGCGAATCCGGATCAGAAGTTTTATTTGAAGCACCTGCAGTAATTATTGCAACCGGCGGCGTCGGAAAGACTTTTAAAATTACCTCCAACTCTTGGGAAGGCACTGGCGATGGCCATGCCCTTGCGCTAAAGGCAGGTGCTAATTTAGTTGATATGGAATTTTTACAGTTCCACCCAACTGGAATGGTTTGGCCACCGTCTGTGCGCGGAATCTTGGTAACTGAATCTGTTCGCGGTGAAGGCGGAATTCTTACCAACATAAATGGTGAACGCTTTATGTTTAAGTACATCCCAGATGTATTTAAAGATAAGTATGCAGATAACGAAGAAGAAGCAGATCGCTGGTATGTCGATCAAGACAATAACCGACGTCCACCAGAGCTTTTGCCACGCGATGAGGTTGCGCGCGCAATTAACACTGAAGTAAAAGCTGGTCGCGGCACCGAGCACGGTGGCGTATTCCTAGATGTTTCTAAACGAATCCCTGCTGATGTAATCAAGAAGCGCTTGCCATCTATGTGGCATCAGTTCTATGAATTAGCTGGCGTTGATATTACGAAAGAGGCGATGGAAGTTGGCCCAACTTGTCACTACGTGATGGGTGGCGTTGAAGTTGAACCAGATACTGCAGCAGCTGTCGGCGTTCCAGGTTTATTTGCCGCAGGTGAAGTTGCTGGCGGAATGCACGGCTCAAATCGTCTTGGTGGAAATTCACTTTCAGATCTATTGGTTTTCGGTCGTCGTGCCGGAATGGGTGCAGCGGCTTATGTGAAACAGAACAGCACAGCATCTGTTTCTAATGCAACTGTTGCCGCCGCTGCAGCGCGCATCGAAGCGCCATTTGCTCGTACTGGTGGCGAAAACTCTTACTCACTTCACGCTGAATTGCAGGAAGTTACCCATAACTTGGTCGGAATTATCCGTACCGGATCAGAGTTAAAGGAAGCGATTGAAAAGATTGCAGATATCAGAAAGCGCAGCGCCAATGTTGCGGTATCTGGCGGACGCAAATTCAACCCAGGTTTCCACTTAGCGTTTGATCTAGACAACATGTTGCTAGTTGCCGAAAGCACTGCCAAGTCTGCAATCAGTCGTGAAGAATCTCGTGGTGGACATACTCGCGATGATTTCCCAGGTATGGATTCGGGTTGGCGCCAGAGCAACCACATCGCATCATTTGATGGCAATCAAGTAAGCGTACGCAAGCAAGCACTGCCATTTATGCCGAAGGAACTCTTTGATCTCTTTGAAGTCGATGAACTTAAGAAGTACATGACACCGGAAGAAATCGCGAAAGGCGGTTCCAACTAATGGCGCGCAAATTAAACCTTCGCATTTGGCGAGGAGATGCAACTGACGGTGGCCTTAAAGATGTTCAGGTAGATGTCAACGAAGGCGAAGTTGTCCTCGATGTGATTCACCGCGTACAAGCAACTCAAATGGGCGATCTAGCAGTACGTTGGAATTGCAAGGCCGGCAAGTGTGGATCTTGTTCAATGGAAATTAATGGCAAGCCACGCCTTGCTTGCATGACCCAGGTTGCATCATTTGAAGAGGGCGAAACTATTACCGTTACGCCACTTCGTGCCTTCCCAGTTATTAAGGATTTGGTCACCGACGTCTCCTTTAACTACAAGAAGGCGATGGAGATTCCAGCGTATGCACCACCAGCAGATCTGAAGCCAGGTGAAGCGCGTATGGAACAAGTAGATGTTGAACGTTCACAAGAGTTCCGCAAATGCATCGAATGTTTCTTATGTCAGGATGTTTGCCACGTGGTTCGTGACCATGAAGAGAATAAGAAATCTTTCGCTGGTCCACGCTTCTTTATTCGTATTGCAGAACTTGATATGCACCCACTTGATATCTTGAAGAACCGCAAGCGCACTGCGCAAGAAGAACATGGCTTAGGAATGTGCAACATCACCAAGTGCTGTACTGAAGTTTGCCCAGAGCACATCAAGATCACCGATAACGCAATCATTCCGATGAAGGAACGTGTTGTTGATATCAAATACGATCCAGCGCGCATGTTTGCCGGTCTGTTAAAGAGAGAAAAGCGCAGCTAAAGATGAAGTCACTGCTACTTGTTGCCGTAGGCGGAGTAGCAGGAACTTTGGTCCGCTTCGGACTGTCCGTTGTCATTCCTGATGATCGCAACGGAACTCTTGCTGCAAATTTAATTGGTGTAGCCCTTGCCAGCGCACTACTTGTTTTAATGGAGAGACGTGGTGTCACCGAACTCCGCCATCTATTGCTACCCGGCTTCTGCGCCGGAATGACAACTTTTTCAGCTGTGACAGTGCAAGTAGTTGAACCAGGATCTGGCGGCGCACTTTTCTTGGCAGAAAATGTCTTTTTAAGTTTGTTAATTGTTCTGCTTGTCTTGCCCATTAGCCGCAAATTAATTCCGGTGCGCAAATGAATACCCTTTACGTAATCCTCGGAGCAGCAATTGGCGCACCCGCACGCTTTGCTATCGATCAATACATAAGGAAATTTACAAGCAAGCCTTACGGAATTTTTCTGGTAAATGTCATTGGTTCATTTGTTATCGGTCTTACCTTTAACAAAACAGAACAAGTTCACGACCTCATTGCTGTTGGCTTCGCCGGAGCATTTACGACTTGGTCAACTTTTATGCTCGATATCTATCTCGGCTTTGAGTTGAAGCGATACAGAGAGATATCAGTTAACCTGGTTATGTCACTTGGCTTTGGCTTAGCCGCGGCTTATCTAGGTCTTCAGCTAGCTTCTTAACGCATAAATAAAGCGTTTAGGCGCTTTGTTGTGAAGAAGAGTCCAACAATAATCATCACCACGAAATACATCGCGTGTCCGAGCAGCGCCCAAGAAATATTGCCGAGGGTCAAGCCACGAACTAAATCAATCGCATGCGCCAAAGGAAAGAGGCGAATCACAGTCTGTAACCACTCTGGAAATACGGATAGCGGATAGAAAGAACCAGAAAAGAGAAACATCGGAAGTAAAAAGATGTTAATTACTTCCAACTGCTGGAATGACTTCATATATGAAGTCACTGCCATTCCAAATGATGCAAAACCAAAGGCAATTAACACTGCCGCAGGAATGGCCAAAATTCCCCAAGCACTTGGAATGAGTCCAAGAGGTACGACAACTGCCATAAAGCCAACGGCGTAAGAGAAACCACGCAGCAGCGCCCAACCAATTTCACCTAATGCAACATCCATTGGTCCAAGTGAAGTTGCAAGCATGCCGTGATAAAGGCGTTCGTGATTCAATTTGAAGAAAACATTCATGGTCGAGTCATAAATTGCGCCATTCATAGCGCTTGTTGCAAGAAGTGCTGGTGCGATAAATGCGACATAGCCAACCGGTTGCCCCGCAACCGTCATATCGCCAACCAAGTCTTTCAAGCCGTAGCCAAACGAGAGAAGAAATAAAACCGGCTCAACAAATCCGGAGATAACAATCAGCCATGTTGAAGATTTAAAGGCGATGTAGGCGCGCTCCATAATTGCCCGAGAGCGACCTGAATAATACTTTTCGCCAGGTTTACCCATTCGTGCCTCAGCAATTGCAACCGCGGTAAGTAAAATCATTATTTAGCCAATCTCTTAGTAAAGATTCGGCGCGAAGCAATTAAACCAAAAATGAAGATTGCGTTTAAAAAGGTAAAGTGAAGAACGAGCATTGAAGTGGAAATCTCAGATCCGTAGGTTAACCAGCGCCCTAGTTCAGTAGCGTGCCAGAGCGGTGACACCCAGCCGATCCACTGCAGGTATATCGGCATATTAGTTAGCGGATAGAAAGTTCCGGAGAATAAAAAGAGCGGCATAATTACGAAACGTTGAACAACAGTGAAAAAGACATTCTCATTTTCAAGAAAGCCCGCCAGAGCTTGCATAAAAGCTCCGAAGGCCGCTCCGGCCATTACCGCGGTAAAGATTGCAAGCCATGCGCGGGGAGAATCAAGAACCCCGAATGCGAGCATTACCAACCAATATAAAACAGCGGTAAAGATTGTTCGGATCAGGCTGTTAAAGAACACACCCATTGCAATTTGGTTTCCACTCAACGGAGTTGCATTCATTGAGAAGAAAGTTTTATTCCACTTGAAACCTTCTAAAGTTGGGAAAACGCTCTCATCCATCGCTCCTTGAATTGCAGCGGTTGCTAAAAGTGCCGGAGCAAGAAAGGTTAAGTACGAGACGCCATCAACGCCAACTGCACCCGCGTTTTTATCTATAAATGAACCAAGGCCAAGCCCAATTGAAACTAGATATAGAACTGGATTAGCGATAGCGATCGCGACGATCAACCAGACCCATTTGACCATATTTCTTAAACGAGCTTCGGTTACAAATAGTGCACCGCGCGCCGCCACTTTTGCGGCGTCGACAATTTTTAGCGAACCTTGTCTGGTTTGGAAAGCGCTCATCAATCGATCAACGTTCTTCCAGTCAGGCGCAGAAATACATCTTCAAGTGAGCTGCGGCGCACAAGGGAAGTCTTTGGATGGAATCCTTTTTTATAAACACGTTCCAATAACTCTTCGCCATCTTCGGTATACATCAAGATGCGATCAGGAAGTTCTTCTATGCGGTCACACAATTGGCGCAACTCTTCTGCAATTTGTGAATTTCTTTCTGACCCAAAGCGCACTTCAAGAACTTCTTTTGTTGAATAATCTTTAATAAGTTGTGCCGGACTTCCCTCAGCCATAATTGCGCCTTTGTCCATAACTACTAGGCGATCACAGAGTTGTTCTGCTTCGTCCATAAAGTGGGTTGTAATAAGTAGCGTCACACCATCTTCTTTTAGCCTGAATAGTCGATCCCACAAGATATGACGCGCTTGCGGATCTAATCCCGTAGTTGGTTCATCAAGCATCAAAATCTCAGGTTCGCTAACAAGTGCCCGAGCAATTGTGAGGCGACGCTTCATGCCACCGCTTAGCGATTCAACTTTGGCATTGCGCTTTTCTTCAAGTTGAGCAAAAGTTAAAAGTTCTTCGATTTTGCCTTTAAGAAATCCACGGCTTAGTCCGAAGTAGCGACCGTAAATGTAGAGATTTTCCGTGACACTTAAGTGGTTATCTAAATTATCTTGTTGCGGAACAACACCAAGGTGGGCGCGAATTTGTGGACCAAAAAGCTCTGGGTCTTTATCCAAAATAGTTAGATCACCTGAAGTGCGCTGTGAGGTGGCGCCAATCATGCGCATTGCAGTTGATTTTCCAGCGCCGTTAGGTCCTAGCAGCCCAAAGGATTCGCCTTTAACAACGTCGAAATCGATCCCGGCAACGGCGGTGAAGTCACCGAACTTTTTTGTTAATCCGCGAGCGTGAATTAGTGATTGGCTCATTATCCAATCTTATCGCGGTTGTTGGACTGCTTTCATCCACTCTTCTATCGCATCAGGATGGCGCGGAATATTCTCACTTAAATTGCGATATCCATCGGCGGTAACAACGACATCATCTTCGATGCGGATACCGATCCCGCGATACTCGGGTGCAAATAGTTCATCATCGGGTTGGATATAAAGACCCGGCTCAACAGTTAAAACCATTCCTTCGCGCAAAATTCCTTCGCGATACATATCCTGTCGGGCATGTTCGCAATCGTGAACATCAAGTCCGAGGTGATGGCTTACTCCATGCAAAGTCCATCTGCGATGAAGACCAACTTCTGGCTTCATAGATTCCTCTGCACTGATTGTTAACACGCCCATGTTTGCTAAACCTTCAGCAAGAACGCGTTGCGCTGCACGGTTAATGTCTAGAAACGGAACTCCAGGTTTCACGGCGGCAAAACCAGCAAGTTGTGCCTCATAAACCAACATATATAAAGCGCGCTGTGCAGGTGTGAACTTTCCATTTACCGGCAGAGTGCGAGTTATATCTGCTGTGTAATACGAATCCATTTCAACGCCAGCATCAAGGAGCAACAACTCACCGTTGCGAACTGCGCCATCGTTACGAATCCAATGGAGTACGCAGGCATGCGCACCGGCAGCAGCGATAGTTGTGTAGCCAATGTCGTTTCCTTCAAGGCGGGCGCGTCCAAAGAATGCGCCTTCCACAATTCGCTCACCACGTGGATGCTCAGATGCAGCAGGAAGCGCTGCAATTACATCGCTGAAACCGCGACCGGTGGCATCAACTGCCGCCTGCAATTGGCCAATTTCGTAAACATCTTTTGCCAAACGTTGTTCTGATGTAAATGTTTGGAACTCCGCCTCACGTGCGTGAACTGAAATCAATTTATCCATCAACGCATCTTCACCACGAATCAGCAGCGTCTCTTTGCTGAAGCGGAGTAAATCTTCAATTTTTTCAACATCGCGAGTTGGAATCTGATAAACCGCATTAGCCTCGTCAAGTGTGAAGTGACGGCCCACCCAGAGTTCGCCATATTTACGATCTGTGTAAAAAGCATCTGTTTCACGCGTTGAGCGCGGATGCAGATAAAGATAAGAATCGTGGCCGCCCGCTTCACTTGGTTCCATAATTAATACAGAATCTGGAACTGCATCTGATCCTTGAACGCCGCTGTAGTAAGCAAATGCACTGTGCGGGCGGAATGCATATTCGGTGTCATTTGAGCGAGTCTTGAAATTACCAGAAGGGATTACGAGTCTTAGATTTGGAAATGCTGCTGATAAAACTTGGCGGCGAGTAAATGCATAAGTCACCACTTCAAGTGGCTGCAGTCCTTCTAGATTTGAAGGCGCCCAACCGGTGCGCATAAATTCGGCATAACCCGCAGGGGGCGCAACATCGTAAGATCGCACATCGTTAACTTCGGGGGCTTCCACCTTCTCATTCATGTCGCTAAGAGTACATAATGAAGCCATGAAATTACGAGGGGTGATTGCTGGGCTATTCGCCTCATTAATTTCATCTATTTTGATTATTCCCTCAGCTAATTCTGCGGAACCAACGGTGACCGTTATGTCCCGCAATATCTATCTAGGTGCCGATGTCGGGGTCGCCCTCGAATTGATTCCGAATATGCCAGCTGCCGCACAATTTATGTGGGATCAAGTAAATAAAAATGATTTCTCAAAACGCTCCATTGCCTTAGCCGCAGAAATCAAAAAATATCAACCTGATGTAATCGGCTTACAGGAGGCCACCATTTGGTATTGCAAAAAGAACGCCTGGAGCAAGAAAACCGAAGTATTTAACTTCACCGATCAGCTCTTGGAAGCACTCGGAGGCGAGTATGTTTTGGCGAGCAAAAATGGCACCACCGCCTTCAATCCGGGCTATTCAATAAACCCGATTCCATTTTTGACTATGGTTAAAGACCCAGAGCGCTTTCAGAAGATATTTGGTCAAGACCAAGCAGCCTGTGGTTTTCAAATAGGCGATGGGCTTGCGATTAAGAAATCTTTATCAGATCAAGTAATTAAAGTTGGCAATACAGAGTACGAAGCCAGTTACAGCATTGTGCCAACTATTATGACAATCTATCGCGGTTATACCTGGGCCGATATTAAGATTTCTGGAACCCCAGTCAGATTCATTACAACTCACCTCGAATCAATCTGGGATGAAAATAAAATGCCAAACGCAGCAAAACAAGCAACACAATTGATAACCGATGTAAAAGAAACGAAGATGCCGTTGGTGATTATTGGTGATTTCAATTCTGATCCACGTGATCCGCGTCCGGCAAATGCAGCTAATCCAGGTTTGCAACCAACAGCAAGTGAAGAATGTCCGGCAGGCGACAGTAAGTGCAACGCATACCGCTTAATGCAAGATGCAGGATTTAACGATGCTGGACCCGATGCAAGTGATCCAACTACTTACACGTGGGGAATGGATGCGCTCTTAACTGGTCCAGATCCAGATCGACTAAAAGCTGGACAAGCAATGGGTAATGAATATGGATTTACTGATCGCCTAGATTACATATTTACAAAAAATGGAATTGATGTAACAACCTCGCAAATCTTTGGATATAAAGCACCATATGCCACAGATCACGCAGGTGTATTTGCAGAATTTACAATCACTGAAACTTCATCTATTGAAAGCCCCGATCTGCCATCACATAAACCATTTCCAATTTCATTCTGGCAATGGGTCGGGATAGCGTTACTAGCGTTAATTCTTTGGCGAATTAAAAGGCGCTTGACGAGAGCGTAATTACCCATAGAGTTAAGGCACTATGACGATGAGTACGCGGGAAATTGCTGATTTAGCGCGAGAAATCCGCATACAAATCCTTCACACCATCAAAGGCGCCGGAATGGGCCATATCGGTGGAGATTTTTCCGTCACAGATATTTTGGCAACACTCTTTGGCGCAGTTCTTAACGTAGATCCGAAAGAACCAAACAAGGCTGATCGCGATCGAATTATTCTAAGTAAAGGCCATGCCGCGGTTGCGCTTTATTCAACTCTTGCACTTCGTGGCTTCTTTCCAGTTGAAGATCTAAAAACTTTCGCACAGCCTTTAAGTAAATTAAATGGCCACCCAAACCGCAATAAAGTTGCTGGCGTCGAATCAAATACCGGACCGCTCGGACATGGTTTTCCAATTGCAGTCGGCACCGCCATCGGTGCGCTATTGGCTAAGAACGGCAGCCGCTCATTTGTAATTATGGGTGATGGCGAATTACAAGAAGGAAGCAACTGGGAAGCTGCGATGTTTGCCGGCCATCGCAAACTCACAAATTTAATCGCTGTTGTTGATCGCAACGGTTTCCAACAAGGCAGCCCCACATCAAAGACAAACGAACTAGATCCGCTGGATAAGAAATTTGAATCTTTTGGTTGGGAAGTTGTGGTTCTAGATGGCCATGATCACGCGGCCTTGCTTAAAGCTTTTACTGATCCGCAGACCAAGCCGCGTGTGATCATCGCACAGACCACAAAAGGTAAAGGCGTAGATTTTATGGAAGGTAAGGCCGAGTGGCACCATAAAGTTCCATCGACTGAACAATATGAAGCAGCGCTTGAACAAGTAGGTAAGCAATGAGTACAGATAAATTGGAAGAATTTGATAATCGAGTTATCTTTGCCAAAACTCTAATTGACTTGGCAACGCAAGATCCAAAAATTGTTGTTGTCTGCAACGACTCAGTTGGATCAAGCAATTTAGGCGAATTCCGTGATCTCTTTCCAGATCGTTTGATCGATGTCGGAATCGCAGAACAGAACATGGTTGGCGTTGCCGCAGGCCTAGCAAACGCTGGATTTACCCCTTTTGTATGCGCCGCAGCGCCGTTTTTAACGGGCCGCGCGCTAGAACAAATTAAAGCTGATGTGGTTTACACAAATACCAATGTAAAACTCTGCGGCATGAGCCCCGGTATTTCCTACGGTGAATTGGGTCCAACACATCACTCAATTGAAGATATTGCTTGGATGCGCGCCCTTGATTCACTTCCGATCGTATTGCCAGCAGATGAAGCACAAACAGAAGGCGCTGTTCGCTGGGCGGCTAAGACACCAGGCCCAGTCTTTATGCGTATCGGCCGCTTTAAAGTTCCGTCAGTTTCACAAGGCCAGAGTCCAGCATTTGTTCCCAATAAAGCGATGCGCATAATTGATGGCAGCGACTTAACAATTATTGCAACAGGTACTTTAGTTTCGCGCGCAGTTGCCGCTTCTCAACTCTTAAAGAGCGAAGGAATCTCAGCTCGCGTAATTAATTTATCAACTGTTTCGCCACTTGATACTGCAGAAATCCTGGAGGCAGCAAAAGAAACTAAGGCGATTATTACCGCAGAAGAATCAGTAACGCGCGGAGGTGTCGGTGGTGCGATCGCCGAATTCATCGTGCAAAACCACCCTGTGCCAATGAAGTTAATGGGAATTGATTCATTTGCGCCGACTGGATCTGCTTCTTATTTACTAGAACATTTTGGCCTTACCGCAGATGCCATCGCCGCCCAAGCGCGAGAACTTTTGAAAAATGGCAGATAACGCGCCAATAGTTTTAGCGATTGATCAAGGTAGTGGCTCCACCAAAGCGCTTGCAATTGATGTTAAAGGCCACGTACTAGCTCAAGCCGAAGTTAAGATTGCAACAACTTTCCCGCAAAGCGGTTGGGTGGAACAAGATCCAGAAGAAATCTGGCAATCAGTTGTTATGGCCAGTAAAGAGATAACTGGTCTGCATAACATTTCTGCCGTTGGTTTAAGCATTCAACGCGAATCAGTACTTCTATGGGATGCAAAAACCGGGAAAGCGCTGACCAACGTAATCACTTGGCAAGATCGCCGGGCCTCAGATTTGGCTGAAAAACAAGCGAAAAGCGCTGAAAAAGTAAGATCAATAAGCGGACTTGAGCTAGACCCAATGTTCTCGGCGCTAAAAGCCCAATGGTTATTTGAGAACAATTCTTTCGATAGGAACGCAATCTGTATTGGAACTATTGATTCCTGGATTGCCTTCAAACTTGGTGCAGGCCACATTGTTGAAACAGGAAGCGCCAGCCGTACTCAGTTACTAGATCTTCAAAGCGGGCAATGGAGTACTGAGTTACTTTCTATATTTAATATAGATCAATCGCAGCTACCTCGTGTGTGCGCATCTGATGAAAAACACATCTGTACCAATATGCAAGCACTCGGTTTGACCAACGATGTACCGCTTTCAGGGATTATGGGAGATTCGCACGCTGCGCTCTTTGCACACCAAGGCTGGAAAGCCGGCAACTTCAAGGCAACTTTTGGCACAGGAACATCTCTTATGGGATTGACCGAAAGCAAACCACAGACAATTGCTTGGCAAGTCAATGGAGAAATAACTAGAGCAGCCGAAGCAAATATTCTTTCAACCGGATCCACACTTGTTTGGTTGGCAGAGTTGCTCGGGACAACGCCAGATGAACTAGCCCAGTTAGCACCAGAATCTACGCAGCAGGTTGAAATCGTTCCTGCCTTTAACGGTTTAGGGGCACCTTGGTGGGATCGCGAAGCCACCGGAATAATCGCTGGACTTACCCGCGGATCTAGCCGAGCAGACCTAGCAGCTGCAGCACTGAGATCAACAGCAGCACAAATAAATGATGTTCTAGAAGATTTTGCTAAATCAAATATCCAAATTACCTCTCTATACGCAGATGGCGGCGGCGCACGAAATAAGTATTTGATGCAGATGCTGGCAGATCTAACTGGCAAGAAGATTAAATCTTCACAACTCCTTGAACTATCTGCTTTCGGTGCTGCAATGGTTGCCGCACTCGGTGCTGGCCTTGCAACACTTGCGGATATAGAAAAGATTGAACTTAAATATGACGAATATCTACCGAAAATCTCAGAACCAGAGCGGCAAGAAAGGCTTAAAACCTGGCGTAAAGCGCTAGCGGCCTCACGAATGAGAACTCAATAAAGGCTATCCAGCAAAGGCTTTAACTCATAAGATTTCAAGATAAGACGAGAGAGAAGGCAAAAATGGGAAAACTAACTTACGGCGCAGGTATCTGGGCGTTCGGCCAATTCGTTGACCGTTATGCAGGAGATGGTTACGGACCGACTCGCACTAGCCAACAGATGATTGAAGATGCCGCCAAAGTTCCCGGCCTGAAGCACCTAGATATAAATGTGCCTTTTGATATTCCAGAGCGCACAGCAGTTGAAATTAAGAAGATGCTCGATGATAACGGCCTTATTTGTCGCGCAACAACTCCTCATATTTATATGCGCGAATATGTAAAAGGCTCGTTCACAAATCCTGATACCAAACTGCGCTCCCAAACTAAAGATCGCGTGCGCGAAGCAATTGCTGCCGCTGAAATCTTAGGCGCAACCTACGTTAAGTTTTGGCCGGGCCAAGATGGTTTTGATTTCCCACTTCAAGCAAATTATTTACAGATCTGGGATTACACAATCAACGGTATCCGCGATTTAGCAAATGAAAACCCTAAGGTGCAATTTGCGATCGAATACAAATGCAAAGAACCACGCGTTCGCATGACTCTTGCAACAGCAGCCAAAACTCTTCTTGCAATTGGCGAGATGAAAGTCGATAACGTCGGAATTGTTATGGACTTTGGACATTCACTTATGGCGCAAGAAACACCTGCTGAATCGCTTCTGCTGATTCATCGCCACGGCAAGTTAGTCAGTGCTGAGCTAAACGATAACTGGCGCGGCTGGGATGATGATCTGCCTGTTGCATCAGTGCATTTATTTGAAACTATCGAATATATGTTGGCGCTTCGCAGTATTAATTGGACTGATCCTGTTTTACTTGATCAATTCCCATTCCGCGAAGATCCAGTGCGCGCACTTACTCGCAGCATTGAAGTCATTACCTATCTTGAAGAAGTCTGCGATCGTATAGATATCAACGCCCTCAATCAGGCGCAAAATTCTCAGGATGCCCTTGCCGCGCAAGCCGTTATTTGGGACGCGATAATGCAGGAGAAGCGTTTCACTCGATAGCCAACTACCTGTAAACTCTCACCTGTACTTGGAGACGTCGCATAGCCCGGTCGAGTGCGCCTCACTGCTAACGAGGTAAGGTTTAATCGCCTTCAGGAGTTCAAATCTCCTCGTCTCCGCCAGATTCACACTTTGTCCATTCTCAGCGATTATTAATGTTACTTATGTAGTCTCCCACGAATGAACCGTAAAAAGTTAACCTTGATCTCAACTACATCTGTATTTGTCCTTATAGCCGCGGCTGCAATTACAGCCGAAAATGCCGTTTCATCAAAGATTGAAATTCGCGTAAAGGAGAAGCTACCAAGTGCTTCGGGAATTAGCGCATCTATACCTTTCAGAGATTTACCCAACAACATAAAATCAGATTCGATTAAAACGATAAACATAGAGATTGATGAATACACGCTAAAGGGGAGCGATAGAAAAACCTCGCTTACAATTTCAGCGAAGGATATTAGTAAATCCCAACCAACTCAGATTGGATCTTTAGAGATCACATCAACGGTACCGATTGCTCGGTTACTAGCTGAGTCTGGTTTCAACGATGCGGAAATAATTGATGACGCCTTGCAGATATCGGTAGGAGCTGGCGGAGTTGGAAAGGCCTTACTCGTTCCAGAGTATTTAAATGGTCAGATTTATTTCCAAATTAAAAGCGTTTCGGTGATGGGCGGCCCAATCCCAACCTCTTCTTTGCCCGCAGACATTCAGGAGCAAATCAAGAGCCGCACCGCAAAAAACCTTACTATTCCGACAGGCTTAAAAGTGAAATCTGTAACAATAAGCGCTGAAGGACTCTCAGTTAGTTTCCAAGGAAAAAATATTAATTTAGATAACCTTGCTCTATCGCTCTAGGAGATTTTATGAATATCGATTTAAAGAAAGTACTTCCAAGAGATCCATCATCTTTCAATGGCTATCGGGCAATACGCATCGCAAGTGGGCTTTTTCTACTTTTAACAATTGTGCGAAGCTGTATCCATCTTTTCTCATCTGACGGTGGAGCAAATAGCATCGCAGGAATTGATTTATCGGTTGAAGGCGGAGATAACATCGTCGCAATCTTCCATCAATGGGGAGCGATTCAACTGATTCTTGCCGTTCTTTTATCTGTGCTTTTCCTTCGTTATCCTGGATTTTTACCGCTGATATTGCTTACGCTCGCTATGGATCCAATCATGCGATTTATCTCGGGTCAGATCAAACCCTTGACAACAGATGGTCCGCCACCGGGGGAAAGCTTGAACTGGCTAGCCTTCCTTCTAGTATTTTTATTATTTATTGGGTCTTTAATGGAGAAAAAATCAAAGAAAGATTAAAAAAAAAGATATTAAGATTTACCCTGCGGTCAATGATGGTTTTAAAACCACTTAACGGATTAAGCCTTTAGGAGTGAAAACCTCCTTGCCTCTGCTTTTATTGAACTCTTCGCAACGCTTCTTTGATTGCTGCTTCGACTTCTGCAATTTTCGAATCTGATACCTGGATTGTTTCAATTAGCGGTTTTATCTCATTCCAATCCAACTTTGGATCTATAGGTGTTGGGCTAATAGCCTTTACGCCTGCACCTAAAGCGTAATCAATATATTTGATTCCATCTCCGTGCACATATTCTTCAAATCCTTTAAATACTACGAGTGCGCAAGGAATTCCATAACTCTGACAAGTGATTAGTACGTGCATGGCACTCGTTACAACGCTGTCATATTCATTAAGTTTCTTAATGAAGGCGACGATGTCATCAGGATGCGAAAGTTGGACGGACAACTCGTCAAAGTTATTTGGGAGGATTACAGGCGCTTGCAGATGCGTGTAGTGGCGCACAAGAGCGACTCTTCCGTTTGTTGCACCTCGGGTCAGTGGCAAAATTCTTGATAGCACTATTCCTGGATCACCAAAGTTTTCGACTTTTGGCCCACCTGATTGAACAAGCAAATCAGCGGTATGTGGACCTCGCACCGAGATGTAATCCGCCTTTGGATTGAGAGCGTGCTTGAAAGAGCTCACTCCAGTGCCAACCACAATTGAGTTACCTTTTATAAATCGACCTACGGAACCGAGACTAACTATATGTTTCTTAGTCGAGCGGCTCGTTAAATTGTGGAAGAAGATTCTGCTGCTCGTGTAATGGCTAAAAATGTAGGGCGTGAGCCAGTCACCATAGTTACCTGGGTATGGATTTTCCCACCAGGAGAGATAAATCTTCTTAGTCTCCGGCTTTGATGAGTAACTCAAGAAGGTTGAAGCCGCCTTAATTGCAGCACTTTCATTTCTATTTGGCAATGAAGTGCCCTGCAAGAGCGTGATGGAGCTGTTGAATTTTTCTGCATCCCCCGATTTACCGGCGGCGAGAATCTGTGCAACAAGCTTGCTGCTTAAATCATTGTGTTTCTTACTAGTCAAAAATCCTGTTATTCCTGCTGCATCTACTAGTGAGCGCGTTTTAGCCGATAAGTCTTCTGGCAGTTTTTCTTCTACCATCTTGGCGAATTCTAGAATTCGGCGCTTTGGCCCAAGCTTCCTTTTTCTTTTTCCTTTATGTTGCTGAACCTTTTTCTTGAAGTTATCAACTTGTCCGCTAGATCCAAATCTAAAGAACGCTTCATGCCCTTCAAGAGAACCTCTACCTTTATCAACGGCGCAATTTGAAGGGATAATTTGGAAGGTCATAAGCGGCGAAACAGCTCGCCAAGCGGCCTCAAAGAAGAAGTCATCTGTCGCTTTAACTGTCGCTACCGCTTCAAATTCTGCGGCTGCGGCAACCATTCGCCTAGCGGGCGCAGTTGTATTAATCCCCCAGAAGCAAGGCTCCCAAAAACGGCTTCGGTTTTCATAACCGATACTTGCGGGAGTACTAAATCCGCGTTGGAATCCAATTACATCTGCGGTTGAATTGAGAACGAAATCTGGCAGAGAGAAAATTTCGCAGTCAACATCTATCCAGAAAACTTTCTTATCGGGATTGGTGGCACAAACTTCCGCGATAAATCCAACTTTCTTGCGACAAATATCTGCCCAATCATCACCCGGTTGCTTTGCGATCTCACGTAATTCATAAGGAATACCAAGTGATTCGAGATTAGCCTTAAGTCTGGCGGCGTGGCCCTTGTAATATTCATCGCCTGTATAAAAGGAGCAAACGATTGCGTTTGTTACGACTTGGTTCGCCATATCTACCTTCTCGACCTAACTACCGCTTAAGTGACGCTTCAGCACGATAGATTACCGCTTATGAAGGTAAATATCGTTCCGCAAACGCCTATAGATATTGTGGTTTCTATAACTACGGGACGTAACGCTGAAATTGTAACCTCTTCCAACTTGAGGAATAATTAAGTAATGCTGATAGTGGCCAAAGAGTTGATATATGCCGTCAAGGCTTTATTCACAACAACCAGAGATCGATACATTCTTTTAGGTTTAGTTCTCATCGCCGCCACGATTTCTGTATCCGAACTCGCAGTCGCAAAGCTATTCACAAAAATAATTGGCTTTGAAAAGACTATGAGCAGCTCACAATTAATTATTTTAGTAATTGGGTTTTTCCTATTTTTTGGTATCACCAAAGCAGGGCACTTTCTCCAGCGCATCTATAAGGTCAGATTCTTCGATAACGCCTTCAAGGCTTCAAGCGCTGATGTCCCTACCGCAAAGGAGAACTGGCGCTGGTCTCTGGCCTTTGAGTTAACAAACATTCTTAGCACCATAACCCAGCTGGGTGTGGTGATACTTTTCTTCGCATATTTAAGTTGGCAATTCGCAGTTATAAACATCCTCATAGTTCTAGCGATCTTTCAAGTTTACGGTAAGTTGTTTAGTAGCCAGATTGATGCACAGCGTGGCTTTGTAACAGCAAGAAAAAATAAGGAACAGATCACAAATGCTGTGCGTATCGGCACACGAATCAAATCCGGAGAAATAGGAATCCTTATATCTGGGATTGCTACGTTGGTTCTCTTGGGAGTTTTAATTTATCTCAGCTATATTGGCGGAATCAGTACCTCGAACACAATCGTGCTCTTCTTTGGTCTAAAAATGCAAAATTCTAATTTCTCCAATATTGCAACCGCCTTGATGAGATTTGCAAGAGCGCGCACAAACAGCGAGTAAGCCTAGAATCTAATGGCAGAAAAACTACTTACGATCGGTTACTCGACTCTTGCCGATCGAGTGAAGAATATAACACCGTCAAAAGTAGATTTACCGCACGAGATCTTTATATCTATTCAGAATCCAAGCAATATTGAATTTTCACTACCCACCAATTTCGAATTTAACTCTGTAACAACTAACGAAAAAGGTGTGACAAAGAGTCGGAATACAGTATTAAGAAGTACGAAAACCAAGTATCTATTATTTGCTGACGATGACATTGAATTTATCGGCAAAGGGATAGAGTTCGCAATTTCGTATTTAGAGGCAAATCCGAACTGTGATCTAGTTCTTGCCCAAGTGAGTGATGCTGATGGGAAACTGCGTAAGGTTTATCCAAAGAAGGCAGAGAAATTAACCCGATTTAACTCTGCCAAAGCGGGAACAATCGAAATGATCGTGCGCGTAGATAGCGTAAGAAGTAAAAAAGTTGCCTTCGATGAGAATTTTGGCGCTGGTGTGGAGAATTACCTAGGCGATGAATACATATTTATTACCGATCTGCTCAAGGCGGGTGGATCAGCCACGTTCTTGCCAATCACGATTGCTATCCACTCTGAAGAGAGTTCGGGGAGTCGTTGGGGGACAGAGCCAGATTTGCGAGTGCGCGCACTTGTGTTTCAGCGAGTATTCGGTGCGTTAGCCCCATTGATTCGCGCCGGTTTCTACTTAAAGAATTATCGAAAGTTCGGCGGCTTTAAGAACTTTGCTAACTTTGTTATTGGAAAGTTTTAGTATGGCATCTCGTATGAATAGACTTAACTATGACGTCTTATAAAGTAGCGATCGTTGGTGCAGGTCCAGCCGGCTACTTTGCGGCGCAAGCCCTTCAGAATTTACAGACCGAAGAGTTGCAATTTACGATCGATATGATCGAACGCCTTCCCACTCCTTGGGGTTTGGTACGCAGCGGAGTTGCGCCAGATCACCCAAAAATTAAGACTGTTTCTAAGGTCTTCGAGAAGGTAGCAACGGCTGGAAATTTCCGTTTATTCGGTGGAGTCGAACTCGGTACCGATATCTCAATTGAACAGTTGCAAGATATGTATGACGCTGTAGTGATCGCAACTGGTTCTGCTGTGGGTAAAAAGCTTGGCATTCCAGGCGAAGATCTACCTGGCTCGCTTTCTGCTGCTGAATTTGTACCTTGGTATAACGCTCATCCAGATTTCCACGGCGTTGATGTGCCACTTAATTGCGAAACTGCCGTTGTAATCGGCGCGGGCAATGTTGCAATGGATGTAGCCCGAATGTTGGCTCTTGAGCCAAGTGAGTTAGACCCAACAGATACCGCAGATCACGCAATTGATGCGCTAAAAGAATCAGCGATTCGTGAAGTGGTAATTAGCGCACGACGCGGACCAGAGCACGCAGCTTTTACCTCACCTGAACTTCGCGAACTTCCCAAACTAGAACACACAAATGTTCTTATTAATAAATCTGATATCGAGGCCGCAATTACGCGCACCGGCGATGCTATTGAAAAAGATACCAAAAGCAATCTTGATGCGATGCTACTGATTTCCGAAAAAGAACCCACCAGCCACGATCGCACAATGAAATTTCAGTTCTTAGCGACACCAGTTGAAATCAAAGGCGCTGACAAGGTGGAAGAAGTTATTTTCCAAAAGACCGGAAGCGGCGAAAAATTTACAGTTAAATGTGGTCTTGTCATTACAGCTATTGGTTATGAAGCTGCCAGCATCCCCGGCATCCCTTACCAAAACGGCAAAGTTGTAAACACCGATGGCCGCGTCAAAGAGAATCTTTTTGTTGTCGGCTGGGCCAAGCGCGGTCCATCTGGAGTAATCGGTACCAATAAATCTGATGCATCAGATGTGATGAAGCTTTTAGTTGAAGATTTAAAGTCAGCGAAAAATAAAGGCGATGTTAGCGATTTACTCAAAGAGAAAAAATTTGTTTCGCAATCACATTGGGAAGCGATTAATGCGGCAGAAGTAGCCGCTGGTGAGCCGCTTGGTAAACCACGAAAAAAGGCGGTTTTACGCGAAGAATTACTAGGTTTGGGAGGCCTTTAAAAAGCCTGTACTATTCGCAGACGGGTGTTAACCTGTAATACAAGTAAATAGGCGTGCGTAGCTCAACGGATAGAGCATCTGACTACGGATCAGAAGGTTAGGGGTTCGAATCCCTTCGCGCGCACGAGATGAGCCTTTCGGTGCCTTTCACACCGGAAGGCTTTTCTTTTTATTGCCGCCAAATAGAGATAGCGTGAGGCACATGAGCAAAGTATTTTTATTCGTGGAAGTAAATGTAAAGCCTGGCCAATTTGATGAGTTCGTTTCAAAACTAAAGAGCCATATTGCGGTAATTCGCACCGAAGCTGGCTGCGAATTCATTGATATCTATCGCGATACTCAAAAACCCGATGTCGTTAACGTTTGGGAGATCTGGAGCGATCGCCCATCTTGGGATGCGCATATGGTTAATGAGAACAGCAAAGCCTGGCAGGCGATCGGACCAAATTATGTATTTGGCGAAACGATCACCGTTATGGATGCGCTTTAAAGCGAAGCAATTCCTTTTTCGCAGGCAATGCTTGCGGCGATACCGTCATCGACGGTGGCTAAATTTGGATTTGCTACGCCATCTTTAATTGAGGCGACCCAAGCGCGCAATTCACCGATGTAAGCATCTGTGAAGCGACCGATCCAGTTATCGTGAAGGCGTCCGGCTTTGCGAGCAGGAAGTTCAAAACCAAAGCTAATCGTTAAATCACCGAGGTTATTTAGTTCTAGAGAACCATTTTGCATCAAAACTTCTACGCGAACGTCGTATCCATAAGTGCTGTTTGCACAGTTATCGACAGTCATTAATACACCTGATTCAGTGTGGGAAATAATGCTGATCACATCGTGAATATCCGGAACAGCGTGCGTGGTCTTCTTGGCGTAGGCCACAGAAACAGTGGTGAATTCTTCTTCTAGTAACCAACGCGCAATATCGAATTCGTGAACAGCTGAATTTGAAATCATGCCGGCAGTTGTTGCGCCAGGAGAGGCAACATTGCGAGTTACTGCGCGGATCTGCACAACCTCACCATATTTTCCAGATTGAATCTCTTTCTTTAATTGAATGTAACCGGGATCAAAACGTCGCATAAATCCGAGGGCTACAGGAACACCGGATGATTTAACGATTTCGGCAATCTTCTTAGCATCTTCTAAACGGGGGGCTAGTGGCTTCTCGCAGAGCGTTGGCTTTCCGGCCTTGACGCAGAGTTCAAGATGCTCTGGATGCAGGCCATCGGGTGAACAGATGATTACCGCATCCACGGTTGGGTCATTGATTAGATCAGCGACTGAGGAGTGCTTATTAATTGTGGCACCTGATTTAGCAGATAACTCATTTGCCAGGGCATCCATGCGCGCTGCATCAAGATCGAAGAATGCGGTGACTACGGCACCGTCAACAGAGTCTGTGATGTATCTGGCGTGGCCAGCTCCCATGATTCCTACACCGATGACACCTACGCGAATATCAGACACTTTTTACTCCCAGTTCGTTTTCTTATTTGGTTTTTAAATTTGCTACAGCAGGTGCAACAACGTTGTGTAAATAATCGACAGATTGTTTCATACCTGTGATTGGGCCTTCGCCAACACCAGGCATTTCACCAGTGATTGCGACATCTTGTTCAATTACATACCAGCCTTGATAGCCAGCGCTTTCCAGCGCCAAAATTGTTTCGAGAATTGGTACATCACCTTGTCCAAGTGGAGTGAATAAACCTTTCTGAACGCCTTCCATAATGCTCTGTTGGCGAGCAAGCACAGG
Source organism: Bifidobacterium breve (assembly GCA_945869505.1). Next base: position 5,172 of record CAMBOZ010000011.1, on the reverse strand, counting down.
TGGAACAGATTTCATATTCACATCTTTTAAGTGCACGTGGCCAACACGGCTGGCATATTTCTTAGCAAATTCAACAGTGTCTTGGCCACCGATTGTCATATGTCCGGTATCTAAACACCACATAACATCTGAGTTTTCTACGACACGATCAATATCTCGCTTTGTTTCAACGACAGTTTGTAAATGTGGATGCACTACTTGAACAAGTCCGTGATCTTTACAAATTTGATCTACTTCGGCCAAAACCTTAAAGAACTGTTTGACTTCATCGTTGCTGAGTTCTTCTGGGTTAGCCCAATCCCAACTTTGCACTGGTGATGAAACAAAGTGAGTTGCGCCGATCTCTTGAAATTTCTTACTAGTCTTCAGCGCCATTTCAACCGTTGCTTTTTCTTGTGACTTATCGTGCAAGACAACCGGAGTAAATCCACCGATCATTGACATTTTAAATTCCGCTAATTGATCTTTAAGTTCTGCCGAATCATCAGAGAAGAAACCAGGTGCACCAAGTTCTGTTGCAGGTAATCCAAGGCTAGTCATCTCAGATAGAACTCGTTTAGTAGGTAACATCGCGCCCCAACCTGGAACTTCACAAATTCCCCAAGAAATTGGCGCGGATGCAATTCGTTGTAAAAATGTCGCGGTCATTGGCTGATCATAACTTGCGCGATAAGGTCTGAACATGACTATGGATATAGGCGGATCCTTCCTCCACGAATTAACTGGCAGTTTCTCGCAAGGTTCTGACTCAAATCCAACGGTTGCAATGGTGGAAGCCTCTTATAGGGCCAATAACCTCCACTTTCGCTACATCAACTGTGAAGTGAACCCCGACCAGCTGGGCGCGGCTGTAGCAGGCGCTAAGGCGATGAATTGGAAGGGTTTTAACTGTTCGATCCCGCACAAAGTCGAAGTGATCAAGTATTTAGATAGCCTGGGGGAATCCGCTTCCTTAATTGGCGCAGTGAATTGCGCGGTAAATCGCGACGGCAAATTAATTGGTGAAAATACCGACGGCAAAGGTTTTCTTAAATCATTTTTAGAGATCACTCCTGCGAATGGAAAAACCATTGTTCTGCTTGGCGCAGGCGGGGCAGCGCGGGCAATTGCGGTTGAACTGGCTTTAGCGGGTGCGAGTAAGTTCTATGTTGTAAATCGCTCACGCGCTCGCGGAGAAGAGCTGACCGCTTTATTAAACGATAAAACTAAAGCCAGCGCTGAATTTGTAGAGTGGAATAAGACATATGAAATTCCGCTCGATGCCGAAGTAGTAATTAACTCGACATCAATGGGAATGGTTAATACCGAAGGAAAACAAGATATTAACTTTGATTCAATACGCCTCGGAATGTTGGCGGCTGATGTAATCGTTAATCCCCCACAGACATACTTCCTAACCGAAGCTGGTAAGCGCGGAGCAACCACACTGCAAGGTTTGGGAATGGTAGTTAATCAAGCGGTAATCGCAATCGAGTATTGGACCGGAGTTGATGTAGATCCGAAAGATTTACATAATGAACTTACGCGCGTCTTGGGGCTTTCTTAAACTTTCGCAAGATCGGATTCGGCAACAACGCGCAGTGCTTGCGCGGCGATCGTCAGCGCCGGATTCATAGCCGCAGATGATGGGAAGAATCCACCATCAATTAGATAAAGATTGTGATGATCGTGGCTGCGGCAGTATCCGTCTACGACGCTGGTGCGCGGATCGTTGCCGGCCACAGTTGTTCCGCACTGATGTGAGTTCATTGAAATATCGAAGGGCTGTCTAAAGATCCCTTGATAGCCCGCCTTGCGCAATACTTTCTTGGCGCGGCGCAGAAGTTCCATATGTGTCTTCATACCAACAGATTTGCGGGCGATCTTGATCGCTCCGTTTTTAGCGATAGTTACGCGGTTATCAGGATGCGGTAGATCCTCGCTCATCACCACAAATTCAACGCTGTGATCTGAAATCAAATTAAGCAGTGGAAGCGGAACGTGCTTAGCAAAAGACTTCATCATTATGCCTTGCACTTTTCCGATTAACTGAACAGCACCGAGCGGATAACCCTTGCCGCCATCTAAATACCAGTCGGTGAAAGAGAGTGTTTTCTGAAAGGTGACATCGTTCTTGCGGCGCATGTCTACAGCAGCAATGTGACTGTTGTTATGCATCATAAAATTGCGTCCGACTTGATCAGATGAATTGGCAACGCCAGAGCGCAGCAAGAGCGCTGCGGTATTTACTGATCCTGCAGAAATTACAAATTTCTTGCCGTGAATTTCTAACTGCTCCCCATTGCGAGTAGCTTCCAGGTGGCTTACCGATTTTCCATCATCCGATAAAACAATTCGATTTACTTGCACCGAGGTCATCAAAGTTACGTGGCCAGTTGCGATCGCAGGATTCAAGGCATTTACTTCAGCATCACTTTTGGCATCTAACTTACAAACAAAACCATCACAAGTTTTACAGCGGATGCACTTTCCACCTGGCCCCAAGTCAATTCCCATTGAATTCGAATGTGGGCGCACGCCCGCCTTCGTCAATCGCTTACCGAGTTCTTCAACGTAAGGCTCATGTTTCATTGCAGGATAAGGGAATGGGGTACTGCGCGTGTTGCCGTAAATATTCTGCGCATCACCATGAACGCGATATAACTCTTCTGCGCCGTAGTAATACGGTTCTAAATCATCGTATGTAAAAGGCCAAGCCGGTGACATTCCTTCTTGGTGCTTTATTAATCCGAAATCGAATCGGCTAAATCGGGGAAGAGATGCGCCATAAACTTTGCTATTTCCGCCGACAAAGTAATGAACGCCGGGAACAAACTCTCTCTCTTTCTCATCCACCCATTTTTCATTGGGCTTGTACCGAGTCTTCATAAAGATTTCTGAAGGTGACCAGTTCTCTGGCTCGCGCGGCATGCGTTCGCCGCGTTCCAACACCAAGGTCTTTACGCCCTTATTTGCCAGGGCATAGGCAGTTGTTGCTCCACCCATCCCAGAACCAACAATGACCACATCCGATTCAATACGAACCGGAGTGGCCATTGTTTTTAGGTCTACTTTTACTTTGAGATTAACGAACTGAACTGAGTGCTTGGTCTTTCTTATCAACTGTCATAGCACCAGTCATAATCGCAACAACATCGTTCATTGAATGGCTCTTTGGAGTAACAACTGCAGCGCGCTTTCCGAGGCGTTGTACCTGGATGCGATCTGCAACTTCAAAGACCTGAGGCATGTTGTGTGAAATCAAGATTACCGGCATACCGCGATCACGAAGTGATTCGATTAGCTTGAGTACCTGACGTGATTCACGAACACCAAGTGCTGCAGTTGGCTCATCAAGGATGATCACTTTCTGGCCGAATGCAGCAGCGCGAGCTACAGCAACAGCCTGACGCTGACCACCAGAGAGTGTTTCAACAGCCTGCGCAATGTTCTGAATGGTTCCGATACCAAGGGCTGAGATATGTTCTTTCGCAGCCTTACGCATTCCAGAGCTATCGATCATACGAAGAACTGATCCAAGTGGGCCCTTCTTGCGCATTTCGCGACCTAGGAAAAGATTGGCGGCGATATCGAGAGCCGGTGCAACAGCAAGTGTCTGATACACAGTTTCAATTCCGGCATGACGTCCATCTTGTGGTCGCTTAAATGAAACTTCTTGCCCATCAAGAATTATCTGACCCTCATCAGGAACTTCCGCGCCCGATAAACATTTGATCATTGTTGACTTACCAGCTCCGTTATCGCCGACTACTGCGAGAACTTCACCAGGAAAGAGTTCCAAGTCAGAGCCATCTAGTGCGATGACGCGACCGTATGACTTCGCTAGCCCAACGGCTTGAAGAATTGGTTTCTTACTCATTTGCGTGCCTTTCTGATCCATTGGTCAACCGAGACGGCGAAGATAATAAGAAGTCCGATAGCCAAGAGCTGGTAGTACAAGTCAACGCCAGCAAGCGTTAGACCATTACGGAAAACACCCACGATAACCGCGCCGATTAGCGTGCCGAATATCGTGCCGCGACCACCGAATAGTGAGGTACCTCCAATAACCACCGCAGTGATCGCATCGAGGTTTAGATCACCACCCGTGTTCGGGCTCGCCACAGTAACGCGGCCAATTACGATCCAGGCTGCGAGTGCGAAGGTAAGGCCAGCAACAATGTAAACGCTCATTAGCACGCGGTTAACGGAAATACCCGCCAAGCGCGCTGCATCAATATCATCGCCGACTGCGTATACGTGGCGTCCCCAAGAGGTGTAGCGCAAGACGAAGGCCAAGACCATATACATAGCGAACATAAAGAGAACGCCAGTTGTAACTCGGAACGGTCCGAGATCTACATAATTACCGAGGGTTAATAGGAATGGATCCATCTCAATTGAAGGAACAGTTCCCTTGGTTAGGGTCAGGGTTAGAGCGAGGAATACGTTGAATGTACCCAAGGTAACGATGAATGGTGGCAATTTAACTTTTGTTACTAAGAAGCCGTTAATTGCACCACCGAGCATTCCGACAAGGAGTCCGGCTGGAAATGCTAACCAGATCGCGATACCGACTGGCTCACCTTCGCCAGGCGTACCTTGAACTAATTTTGCCATCGTCATTGATGAAAAGACTGCGATAGCGCCACAAGAAAGGTCGATACCAGCGGTCAGAATAATTAGCGTCTGTCCGGCGGCTACTGCACCGACGATCGCTACTTGCTGAAGGATAAGTGAGAAGTTAGATGGTGTTAAAAAGTTTTCATTGAAAAAACTAAAGATTATAGATGCTACAACTAGCACCATTGTTGAGCTTAGCCATGGATATTTATGTAGAAGCGCTTGCATTTTTTGGCTAAACGATGCGCGATCCTGAAACTCTGATGCTGCGTCGTAGACGGCCGTATCTTGGCTCACTTGGAATCCTTTCAAAGCTAAAAATTGTCAATATGAATTTAACTGAACTTATTAGGTAACTGAACCCTAGTGCTAAAACCTTATTACAAATGTCGTTCTAGTTAAAGAGGGCGACTGCCGAAGCAGCCGCCCTCTTTAAACACTCTTCTTTAGTTATTCACTAAAGAGCTGGGATTAACCCCAAGCGTTTGCTAGACCGTATTCAGTTGTCTCTGATGGAACTCCATCTTGTGGGTCATCAGTAATCAACTTAACGCCGGTGTTGAAGAAGTC
>CAMBOZ010000010.1 GCA_945869505.1 Bifidobacterium breve | reverse complement strand
GCTGGTAACGATTTACTCGCAATGAAGATTGGCGTTCTCGCGCTGCAAGGCGATTTTCGGGAACATATTCAGGCGGTTAATACTTCGGGGCACGCAGGTCTTACTGTGCGACGCCCGGAAGAGTTGGAAGAAATAGATGCGCTGATTTTGCCTGGTGGTGAATCAACGACAATTGCGCTTTTGGCCGAGACTTTTCACCTACTTAAACCAATTCGAGAAAGAATTTCTGCGGGAATGCCGGTTTATGGATCTTGCGCTGGAATGATTTTATTGGCAGATCGAATTCTTGATGGCGCAGATGATCAATCTACATTTGGCGGAATAGATATGACCGTTCGTCGCAACGCTTTCGGGCGCCAAGTCGATTCCTTTGAGAGTGATTTACTTTTTGAACAATTTCCATTACGGGCGGTATTTATTCGCGCCCCTTGGGTAGAAGAAATCGGTAAAGATGTACAAGTCTTAGCCGAGGTCAAGGGAAGCGATGGGTCAAGCCATCCCGTTGCAGTTCGTCAATGTTCACTCTTTGCCACATCATTTCATCCAGAATTGACCGGAGATCTACGCGTACACCGCTATTTCTTTGATCAAGTCTGTGCCGGCGCGATAAAGTAAGCCAGATATTAAATATGTTACTTTCCATCAAAAATTGATTGAGGTGTTTTAAATGTCCGGCCATTCCAAGTGGGCAACGACCAAGCATAAGAAAGCTGTTATCGATAGCCGTCGCGCCAAGAACTTTGCCAAGTTGATTAAGGCGATTGAAGTTGCATCTCGCAATGGCGGTCCTGATGTAGATGGCAACCCAACACTTTTTGATGCGATCGCTAAGGCAAAAAAGAATTCTATGCCGGCGGACAATATTGAACGCGCTGTTAAACGAGGCGCTGGCTTGGAATCTGGTGGCGCCGATTGGCAGACGATTATGTACGAAGGTTACGGACCAAATGGCGTAGCAATACTGATCGAGTGTTTATCTGATAATCGAAATCGCGCCGCCTCTGAAGTTCGCGTTGCTGTAACTCGCAATGGTGGATCGATGGCCGATCCTGGATCGGTTGCTTACCTATTTAATCGCAAGGGCGTCATCATTGTTAATAAAGTAGATGGCGTAACTGAGGAAAAGATTTTGGAAGCGGTTCTCGAGGCTGGCGCTGAAGAAGTAAATGATCTCGGAGAATCATTCGAAGTTGTTTGCGAAGCCAGTGATCTAGTTACCGCTCGTACCGCGCTACAAACAGCTGGCATAGATTATGAATCTGCAGATTCTTCTTTCCTGCCGTCTATGACTATTCCACTTGATGCCGAAGGTGCTACGAAGGTATTTGAACTAATCGATGCCATTGAAGAGTTAGACGATGTGCAGAACGTTTTCAGTAACTTCGATGTCTCCGACGAAGTTATGGCGAGCCTTTCCTAACCCCACGCACTTGCCGTCGTAGGCTATGAAGTTATGAGCCAACGAGTTATGCGCGTCTTGGGAGTTGACCCAGGCCTTACTCGCTGTGGCGTAGGCGTTATAGAAGGCGCACCTGGTCAACCACTGCGCCTGATAAATGTTGGTGTGATCTTGACTCCCAGTACCGCAGCACTCGAACTTCGTTTACTTCAATTAGAGCAAGAGCTGACTGAGTGGGTTGATGTGAATCGTCCCGATGTGCTGGCCGTCGAAAGAGTTTTCTCACAACATAATGTGCGCACTGTTATGGGAACCGGCCAAGCTGCAGGCATCGCACTACTAGTCGCAGCGCGCGCCGGAATTCCAGTTGTAATGCACACTCCAAGTGAAGTTAAGGCGGCGGTTACTGGATCTGGTCGAGCCAATAAGGTGCAGGTTGCTGAAATGGTGAAACGACTTCTTTCATTAAAGGAGATCCCAAAACCCGTAGACAGCACTGACGCTTTGGCACTTGCGATCTGTCACATCTGGCGCGGTTCAGGGGATTCAAAGTTGGCGGCTGCATTAACCGCAGAGAAATCTCGCTTAGCAAAGTTGGTTGGCAAATGATCTCTCTGGTAAACGGAATCGTTCGTTCACTCGGCGCTGATCGCGCTGTAGTCGAAGTTGGGGGAGTCGGGCTTTCTGTAAGCATTACGCCAGCAACTGGCTCCCTTTTAAACATTGGAGCACCAGCGCAGTTCTATACCTCACTTGTCGTACGTGAAGATTCGCTAACACTCTTTGGATTCTTGGATGATGAAGCTCGAGCACTCTTTGAATTAGTGCAGACCGTTAGTGGTATTGGTCCGAAGGTTGCAATGTCAATTGTTGCGGCGCTCTCTCCAAGTCAACTTGGTATGGCAGTAGCGCAAGAAGATATCTCCGCAATCGAGAAGGTTCCAGGAATTGGACGAAAAGGTGCGCAGCGCTTGATCCTTGAATTAAAGGGCAAGCTTTCAGATTTTGGTTCCGGACATAAAAGCGCTCACCACCAACCAATTTGGCGGGAACAATTGGCAAGCGCGCTTATTTCACTCGGATTTTCTGCAAAGGAATCTGATGCAGCAATAACAAATGTAGTTAATCAAATTTCAGAAGAGGGTGGCGATGCCAATACCGTCGAACTTTCAGAACTTCTAAAACGAGCGCTGCAAAAAGGCGGTAGATAGGAATGAGTGATGACCGCTTAATTTCTTCAGAATTCACCAGTGATGATTCGGCCGCGGAGCACGCGCTTCGCCCGAAAACATTAAAGGAGTTTATCGGCCAACAACGCGTGCGTGATCAGATCGATGTGTTGTTGACCGCCGCCCGACAGCGAAATTCTGCCGCAGACCACATTCTTCTCTCGGGCCCGCCGGGACTTGGTAAGACAACGCTGGCGCTAATTTTAGCTAGCGAAATGCAGACACCAATCCGGATCACCAGTGGCCCAGCGATCACACACGCGGGAGATTTAGCAGCGATACTGTCTTCGCTAGTTGAAGGAGAAATTCTCTTCTTAGATGAGATACATCGTCTGCCAAGACCGGCTGAAGAACTACTTTATTTAGCGATGGAAGATTTTCGTGTCGATGTGATTGTCGGCAAAGGCCCTGGTGCTACAGCGATTCCTTTGCAGTTGCCCCGATTTACTTTGGTGGGCGCAACAACCCGCGCCGGATTATTACCTAGCCCATTGCGCGATCGCTTTGGATTTACCGCCCATTTAGATTTCTATGAAGAAAATGAGTTAGAAGAAGTCTTGCGACGAAGCGCAGCCCTGTTGCAATTAGAAATTGATGCCAAGGCAGTTGCGGAAGTTGCCAGCCGATCAAGAGGTACACCGCGAATTGCAAATAGATTATTAAGACGTGTTCGAGATTATGCTCAAGTTCGTTCTGGTGCAAAGGGTTCAAGCCATCTAACACATAGTGATGCAATGGCAGCGTTAGAAATGTATGAAGTAGATGAGAAAGGACTTGATCGATTAGATCGCTCAGTGTTACTCGCTCTCATCGAAAGATTTAATGGGGGACCAGTCGGTTTATCCACTCTGGCTATAGCCGTCGGCGAAGAGACAGAAACAGTCGAATCAGTCGCCGAGCCATTTTTGGTTCGAAATGGCTTTATGGCCCGTACGCCTCGAGGTCGAATTGCAACCGCGCAAGGTTGGTCACATTTGGGACGTACGCCACCTGCGGGAGCTGCGACGCTTTTCGACACGCCCGCCGTTGACGCCTAGACTCTGCTCCTATGTCCACACCTAATAAAACTGTGAAGAGCCCTGCCCGTTCTGGCCGCTCTCTTGTGATTCTGGCCGTAATCCTGCTCGGTTTAATTGTGACCACCTTTATTCAGGGCGCGTCGGCAGTTCGTCTCGGTCTAGACCTGCGAGGCGGAACGAGCGTCACGCTGCAACCACGCGCATCTAATGAAGCAAATAAAATTACTTCTGAAGCGATTGATCAAGCAGTTTCGATTATTCGCCAACGCGTCAACTCTCTTGGTGTAGCTGAAAGCGAAGTTACTGCGCAAGGAAGCGGAACAAACCGTCAGATTGTGATCTCGGTTCCTGGTGACAGCGGTCGTCGTGTGGTCGACCTGGTTGGTCAAACTGCGGAACTTCGTTTTCGTCAGGTTCTCGCTGAGGCAGCCGGTGTCGCAAATCCAACAGATACTTCAACGGCAGCGACGCCAGTAGCTGGAGTAACTGAGGATTTAAATAATCGTTTCGCAGCACTTGACTGCAGTATCGCAGCAAACTTAGAAGGCACGGGTGCGGATGCACCTGCCGAAACAATCGTCGCTTGTTCGCGTGATGGCGGAGCAAAATACATCCTTGGACCAGCAGAGGTTTTGGGTCAACAAGTTTCTTCAGCGGAGGCGGGTTACGATCCATCTCAAGGTTTGGCTTGGTATGTCTCTCTCTCCTTTAATGGAGATGGAACAAAAGCATTCGCAGCGATAACTACTCGTGTCACATCTCTGCAGTCACCTTTGAATCAAGTAGCAATTGTTCTAGACGGGCTTGTTGTTTCTGCTCCACGCATCAATGAACCGATTCCATCTGGCAATGCGCAGATCACAGGATCCTTCACGCAGTTAGAAGCACAAGACCTTGCAAACGTTCTTAAATACGGAGCTTTGCCGCTTGCGTTTGATCGTGGTGAAGTTCAACAAGTTTCACCTACATTAGGTGCTGATCAATTAAATGCAGGACTACTCGCAGGCTTCCTAGGTCTTGGCCTGGTAGTTATCTATTCACTTCTGTACTACAGAGGTCTTGGTGTGGTAACTGTTGGTTCCTTGGCAATCGCTGGAGCATTGGTTTACCTACTCTTCTTAGTTCTTGGCGAAGCGATTGGCTTCACTCTTACTTTGGCCGGAATCGCAGGCGCAATCGTCGCTATTGGTGTTACTGCTGACTCATTTATCGTCTTCTTTGAACGTATTCGTGATGAAGCGCGTGAAGGTCGATCTCTACGTTCTGCAGTTGAAACCGGATGGGCGAAAGCGCGTCACACCATCTTGGTCGCCGATGCGGTTTCGCTGATTGCTGCGATATTGCTCTACTTCTTCGCAGTTGGTGGCGTTAGAGGCTTTGCCTTTACGCTCGGCCTAACTACTGTAGTTGACCTTATTGTCGTCTTCTTATTTACAAAGCCGATTGTCACTATTTTGGCTGGAGCCAAATTCTTCTCATCCGGACATCCACTCTCTGGACTTTCGCCTAAGAGCATCGGAATGAAATCAACTAAATCTGTCACAACATTGGAGGCGTAAGCGATGTCAAAACTTTCAGGTCTTGGTGGTCGACTTTACTCAGGTGAAACTTCTTTTAATTTCATTGGCAACCGTCGTCGCTGGTATTCAATTTCAGCGATATTCATTTTGGCATCGATAGCAGCGTTAGCCATTCAAGGGCTGCACCTTGGAATTGAATTTAAGGGTGGCTCTTCATACACAGTTAATAAATCAGGAATCAGCGTCGAGCAAGCACGAGCTTCCGTAGCCGACGTTGGAATTGAAGGCGAAATAATTGTTCAGAAGATTGGTGATAGCAAGGTCAGAATTCAGACTGGTGCGCTAACTTCTGAGCAATCGAAGGCAGTAGAACTAGCGCTAACTCAGGCATTTAACGTAGAAATTGAATCAATTGATACTCAAATCGTTGGACCATCGTGGGGTAAAGAGATCACGAAGAAAGCGCTTTATGGCCTCTTCGCATTCTTGATTGTAATTATGCTCTTTTTGGCTATGGCCTTTGAGCCAAAGATGGCGATCGCCGCAATCGTGGCGGTAGTACACGACGTCTTCATCACCGTTGGAATCTATGCACTAGTTGGTTTTGACGTTACTCCCGCAACTATCATCGGTTTCTTAACTATTTTGGGTTATTCACTCTATGACACAGTTGTTGTATTCGATAAGGTCCGCGAAAACACTAAATCGGTTGCGGCTGTCGGAAAATACACTTACTCCCAAGCAGCCAACCTTGCGGTAAATCAGACCATCGTTCGTTCTGCAAACACATCTCTGATCGCGCTACTTCCAGTTGGTTCAATTCTCTTTGTTGGCGCAGGACTACTTGGCGCAGGAACGCTTAAGGATCTCTCCCTCGCGCTCTTCATTGGCCTTGCAGTTGGTACATACTCATCCATCTTTATTGCTCCACCGTTCCTTGCATCACTTCGCGAAAAAGAGCCAGCGATGCAGGCACTTGCGAAGCGCGTGGCGTCTCGTGGCAATAACGCACCTGTTGAAGCGACTTCTTCTCAGAGCGCGCGACCTTCGATCCAACCAAGTGCAAATCGTGGGCCACGCAATCAACCAAAGCGCAAGGGTCGCAAGTAAGTTCTCTGCGGTAGTCAGACTCAATAGATGAACTCTTTAGTCGCACCACTTCTTGGAACGCTTAAAGAGAATCATCCCGCCAGCCGATTAACCGAAGTTGAGCGGGCATTTGAAATTGCCAAGAACGCCCACGAAGGACAGCTGCGCAAGTCGGGCGAAGAGTACATAACCCATCCTGTCGCGGTATCTCAAATTCTTGCTGAACTTGGATTAAATGACACCACGATAATCGCATCACTGCTGCACGACACAATCGAAGATACGCCGTATTCCCTGCAGCAACTACGCACCGATTTCGGTGATGAGATAGCCAACTTGGTAGATGGAGTGACCAAGTTAGATAAGTTAACTTACGGGCCGACTGCTGAAGCTGAAACAGTTCGCAAAATGGTTGTTGCTATGTCCCGTGATATCCGTGTTTTGGTAATCAAATTGGCCGATCGTTTACACAACGCTCGCACCTGGAAATATGTTTCGGCTGAGAGCGCAGAGCGTAAGGCGCGCGAAACTTTGGATATTTATGCCCCGCTCGCTCACCGTCTTGGTATGAACGCCATCAAGTGGGAATTGGAAGATTTATCTTTTGAAGTTCTGGAACCAAAGAAATTTGAAGAGATATCACGTTTGGTCGCCGAAAGATCTCCATCACGCGATGCTTTAACAAAAGAAGTTATTGATGCTGTCCAGGAAGATTTATCACGTGACTCAATTTCAGCCACAGTCACTGGTCGAAAGAAACACTATTTCAGCGTCTATCAAAAAATGGTGGTTCGCGGTCGCGATTTCAATGATATCTACGACCTCGTTGGGATACGTGTACTGGTAAATGATGTTCGCGATTGCTACGCCGTATTAGGTTCAATTCACGCTCGCTGGTCTCCGGTCCCAGGACGATTTAAAGATTACATTGCAATGCCTAAATTCAACCTGTACCAATCTCTTCATACAACGGTGATTGGACCCAATGGAAAAGCGATTGAGATCCAAATCAGAACTTTTGATATGCACTCTCGTGCTGAATTTGGTATTGCAGCACACTGGAAATATAAGCAAGGCAATGAGTCAAATTCATCATCTCCTGAAATGCTGTGGTTGCGCCAACTTCACGAATGGCAGAAGGAAACCGAAGACCCATCTGAGTTTCTTGAAGCACTCCGCTTTGATCTGGGATCACCAGAAGTCTTCGTGTTTACACCGAAGGGGAGTGTTATCGCACTTCCAGGTGGATCAACTCCGGTTGACTTCGCCTACTCAGTACATACAGATGTTGGCAGTCGATGTGCAGGTGCAAAAGTAAATGGTCGCTTAGTTCCTTTAGATTCGCGCTTGGTCAATGGTGACGTTGTTGAGATTGTTACAAATAAGAGCGAAAACGCGGGTCCTTCCAGAGACTGGCTCAATTTCGTTAAGTCACCAAGAGCGCGCTCAAAGATCAAAGCACATTTCAGTAAGGAGCGTCGCGAGGAGGCAGTCGATGCCGGACGCGAATCAATTGCTCGCCAAATGCGCAAAGCAGGTCTTCCACTTCAGAAAATATTTGCTGGTCACTCACTTCTTGAATTAGCTCACGATCTTCGTTATCCGGACATTTCTGCTTTGTATAGCGCCGTTGGAGATGGTCACGTTTCGGCCGCATCGATCATTGAGAAGTTGGTTCAATCACTTGGAGTTGAAGATTCACATCCTGAACCGACAATGGAGCAGATTCCCACCGGTTCACATGCGGTTCGTCGTTCCAGCAGTTCAATCGAAGTTGAAGGCGTGGGGGATGTCTTAGTAAAGCTTGCTCGATGCTGCACTCCGGTTCCAGGAGATCCCATTATTGGATTCATCACAAAGGGAAGCGGAATATCGGTACACCGTGAAGATTGCATTAATGCCGCGGATTTGAAGGAGAATCAAGGCGAGAGAATCGCAAATGTTAAATGGTTAGATGGCGCAAGTAGCGTCTTCTTGGTAAATATCCAAGTGGAGGCGTTAGATCGTCCGCGCCTGTTGGCTGATGTAACACGTACACTTTCCGAGCAGCATGTTAATATTTTGAGCGCTTCTGTTAATACATCGAAAGACCGAACTGCCATTTCAAAATTCACCTTTGAAATGGCCGATGCCACTCACTTAGATTCTGTATTAGCAGCTGTTCGCGCCGTAGATGGCGTGTATGACGTTTACCGAAATTAATTAAATTCAGCTAGAGCTTTTTCAGCATCTGCTAACCAGAGTTTACGAGCGGAAGCAGATTCCAGCGCTTCTTGCGCCTTCTTAGCATTGCCGGCAGCCTCTGATTTGGCCGCGATTTTTTCGTAGTTAGCAATTGAATCAGCGAGTTGCTTAACAACATCGGCTGCTCGCGCTTTGGCGGCAGGATCTGTCTTACGCCAAATTTCTGCTTCTGCGCTCTTGATCGCTTCTTCTACTTTGGCAACTCGAGCATCCATTGCTGCGCGCTTATCGCGATTGGTAACTCCAATTTTTTCCCAGGCCCGTGAAAGTTCGCGGAAGGCGTTTTTAGCTGCCTTCACATCAGTGAATGGGACTAGGGCTTCAATCTGCACGATTAGCTCTTCACGCTTTACTAAGTTGGCAGACATTGATACTTCGCGTTTTTCCAGATCAGCGTTCTTTGCTGTAAAGAATTGATCTTGTGCGGCCTTAAATTTGCTCCACAATTTGGCATCTTCACTTGGCTTGCCTCGACCAGCTGCCTTCCACTGATCCATAAGCGTCTTGAATTTACGAGCAGTTGGGACCCACTCCGTTGATGTGGCCAGCGTGGTGGCCTCAGCAACAAGTGCCTTCTTTGCCGCCGAAACCTTGGAGGTTGTCTCTTCGAGCGCAGCAAAGTGTGTGCGTCGACGCTTATCAAATTTGTTTCTTGAAGCAGAAAAGCGCTTCCATAAATCAGCATCTGCTTTCTTATCTAAGCGTGGCGCAGATTTCCACTCGTCTAGAAGAGTCTTCAATCGATCTCCGGTAACTTTCCAATTTTCAGATAGGGCGAGTGATTCTGCCTCTGCAACAATTTTTTCCTTCTCAATCAAAACTTGAGCACGACGCTCAGCCTTGACTGCCGCCTCTGCCGCCTTCTTCGCTTCGTAGGCTTCGCGATGGCCTTCAATTAACGGCTCAATTTGTTCTACAGATAAAGAGAGGGCAGCTAGATCGCCGACTCCATTTAATTCAGAGACTTGTTGGTGCAATTTTTTAACTGCGTCGTAGGCATCTGAGGGCACCATTGCACCGCTAGTGATTCGTGCTGCGGTTAGCGCAACTTCAGACGCTAGCGCTTCGAACTTACGAACAAAATACTGCAACGCTTCTTCCGCGGTCTTGCCGGGATAAGAGCCAACCGCTTTGTCGCCTTGCGGAGTAATTACATAGACAGTTCCGTCTTCGCCTACCCGACCGAATTTAGATGGATCGCCAATCAAGGCACTTGCCGCACTTGGAATAATTGGAGCAATAGGTGCGATGTTGATAGATCCTGGAGTTACATTCTCGGTCATGGTTTTCCCTTTCAGCGCGTCGGCTCGAATAAGCCTTCGTTGTTGGTGCGTATAGAGCGGGTATTGCAGAGATAAAAGGTACCCTGTCTTACTGCGCAGAGAAAATTCGCGCTTAAATATCGGCGCACGAAGGGGTGATTTATGTTCGTCACCTCATTTCCAGCCCCCATGTACGCGACCAACTGTTGGATCATCGCGGGTAAGGCCGGCCAAGAGTGCATAATCGTCGATCCTGGAATGCCCGACATTTCTCATGAGATCAAGGCGATTATTGACGAGAATAAGTTAAAACCAGTTGCTGCGCTTATTACACATGGACATCTTGATCATACTTTTTCAGTAAAAGCATTGGCCGATGGTTATGGAATCGCTAGTTACATCCACGCCGAAGATCGTGAATATTTACTTAAGCCGCAAGGCGCGCACGGTTCAGAATTTATCGCCGCACTCGATGCAATGAATTTCGAAGAGCCTGCGGACACAAAAAATTTACGACACGGAGATTTACTTGAGATTTTAGATATGAAAATAACCGCTATTCATTCCCCAGGTCACACAAAGGGCAGCACCATGTTCTCAATTAATGATGAATTGCTCCTTTCGGGGGATGTTCTCTTCGCTGGTTCAATCGGCAGAACCGATCTTCCTTCGGGATCGCATCAAGCGATGGTTAAGACGCTGAAGACTCGAGTTCTGCCACTCAGCGATGATCTACGCGTACTTCCAGGCCATGGGCCCGAGACAACAATTAAATTCGAGCGAAAAAACAACCCTTATCTGAAAGAATTACGAGTATGAAGTACGAAAAGATTCAAGCGCCAAAAGGGGTTAGCGAATACGCGCCTCCGCTCTCGGCTGCCTTCGAATGGGTTCGTGAATCACTAATCGCTCCAGCAAAACTCGCGGGATATCAATTAATTGAACTTCCCGTCTTCGAAGATACCGCACTCTTTTCGCGAGGAGTTGGAGAGTCAACCGATGTTGTATCGAAGGAGATGTACACCTTCGAAGATCGCGGTGGCAGATCTATCACGCTGCGTCCCGAAGGTACCGCTGGTGTAATGCGTGCTGTTATTGAAAAGGGTTTAGATCGCGGCCAACTTCCGGTAAAAGTTTGGTACTCCGGACAATTCTTTAGAGCTGAACGTCCTCAGGCGGGACGCTATCGCCAGTTCTACCAAGTGGGTATAGAAGCGATCGGTTTAGATGATCCGGCTATTGATGCAGAGGTTATTGCTATTGCAGACCAAGGTTTCAAAGCAATTGGGTTACGCAATTATCGCTTGGAGATAACTTCACTTGGAGATGCGAAATCACGCGCGGCTCATCGGGTGGACCTTCTCAAATTTATAGAGAAGTTAGATCTAGACGAAGCAACTCGTGCCCGCGCTGCGATTAATCCTCTTCGCTTATTCGACGATAAGCGACCAGAGATGAAGGCTGAAATGCAGAACGCTCCATTGCTACTCGATTATTTATCGGCAGAGTCTCTATCTAATTTCACTCAAGTAAAAAAGTACTTGGATCAATTAGGGATCACTTACCAGGTAAATCCTCGCATGGTCCGTGGACTTGATTACTACACAGGAACCACATTTGAATTTATTCATGAAGATCTAGGTGCGCAATCAGGAATTGGTGGGGGAGGACGCTACGACGGATTGATGGAAATTCTTGGCGGTCAATCTCTTTCTGGAATCGGTTTTGGTTTGGGCGTTGATCGTGCGCTTTTGGCCGCACAAGCTGAAGGTGTAATTTCTGATGATCAATTCACTTCTGATCTTTTTATTATTCCGCTCGGTGATGAGCAGAAATCAGTAGCTCTCTCTCTGGCTGCCGAACTTCGGGGTGTTGGAATTCGTACAGAAATAGCCTTTGGCGATCGCGCACTAAAAGGCGCTATGAAAGCTGCCGATAAGAGTGGTTCGCGCTATGTGGTGATTATCGGTGGCGATGAGGTTCTCTCAAGCATCGTGGAACTCAAACGTATGAGCGATGGAACGATAACTTCGGTTAAGATTAGCGAATTGCAGAAAGCCCTACTCGGGGTTATCTAAAATTTTTACACCTTAAGGGCGGGCAAACTACAGATGTTACGTACTCACGACGCTGGTTCTCTGCGCGCATCCAACGCGGGTCAGATAGTTTCATTAGCGGGTTGGGTTGCTCGCCGCCGTGATCACGGAGGCGTTGCATTTATCGACCTTCGAGATGCGACAGGGTCAGTACAAGTAGTTATTCGTGATGAAGCTTTAGCCGGTCAATTGCGCGCTGAGTGGTGCCTACAAATTACAGGCGAAGTTGTTCTGCGGCCAGAAGGAAATGCGAATACTGCGCTTCCAACGGGTGCAATCGAAATTATGGGCGATGATGTAAAGGTGCTGAGTGAATCAGCCGCTCTTCCATTCCCAGTCGATAGCGGAAATGATTCCGAAATCTCTGAAGAAGTTCGATTGAAGTATCGCTATTTAGATTTGCGCCGCGAAAAGCCTGCTGCGAATTTACGTCTTCGCTCGAAGGTGACATCTACAATCCGCCAAGTTATGGAGGACCTTGATTTTCTCGAGATTGAAACCCCATACCTAACTCGCAGTACTCCAGAAGGTGCACGCGATTTTCTAGTGCCTGTTCGGCTACAGCCCGGAAGTTGGTATGCCCTGCCGCAATCTCCACAACTATTTAAGCAATTGTTAATGGTTGCTGGTATGGAGCGTTACTACCAGATCGCACGTTGTTTCCGCGATGAAGATTTCCGTGCTGATCGCCAGCCAGAATTTACCCAACTAGATATTGAAATGTCATTTATTGATCAGGCAGATATTCTGGCGGTCGCCGAAAAGTTATTGATGAAAATCTGGAAAGAAGCAGTTGGGTGCGAGATTAAGACCCCTATCCGCCATATGACTTATGCCGATGCCATGCAGAACTATGGTTCAGATAAACCAGATCTACGTTTTGATTTGCAACTGGTAGAACAAACTAAGTTTTTCGCAAAAACGGAATTTAGAGTTTTCCAAGCTCCTTATGTAGGTAGCGTCGTTATGCCAGGGGGAGCATCCTCACCTCGTCGTGAATTGGATGCTTGGCAAGACTGGGCTAAGGCCCGCGGCGCAAAAGGACTTGCTTACATTTTGGTTAATGAGGATGGAACCTTGGGCGGTCCGGTCTCAAAAAATATTTCGCAAGAAGAACAAGACGGGATCGTTCAAGCGGCGGGAGCTAAATCTGGAGATGCCATCTTCTTCGCTGCAGGAGAGCGCAGTGCATCACTTTCTTTGTTAGGTGCAGTTCGTTTAGAAATCGGTAAGCGTTGTAATTTAATCGCTGAAGGCGCTTGGGAATTTCTTTGGGTAGTAGATGCACCAATGTTTGAGCCAACCGATAATGGTGGCTGGACTGCAGTTCATCACCCATTCACAGGTCCTAAGCCGGAATTCACAAAGAGTTTTGCATCAGATCCGGCCAGCGCCTTGGCTTACGCTTACGACATAGTTCTAAACGGAACTGAACTTGGCGGCGGATCAATTCGTATCCACGATCGCCAAATTCAAAAAGATGTTTTTAGTGTTATAGGTCTCAGCGATGAAGAAGCCACAAGTAAATTTGGATTTTTACTTGAAGCATTTAATTATGGTCCGCCTCCTCACGGTGGAATCGCTCTAGGTTTGGATCGCGTTTGCGCCCTCCTCACCGGTAGCGATTCAATTCGAGAAGTTATTGCCTTTCCAAAGACCGCTAGTGGTGGCGATCCATTAACCGGGGCGCCAACTCCGATTACGCCAGCACAGCGAAAAGAGAGTGGAATTGATGGGCTACCGAAAGCCGATAGCAAGGGCTAAGCCCTCTCTCGGGTAGGCTCTACTTAACAAAGCGAAAGGTACGAAAAAATGGTTACAGGTCCAGGCGGAGTTGCAACGATAATTGCTGCTTGCTCTCTTCTCGTAATCGCCATTGCCATTTCCTACGCAGTCATCCGCGTCGGGCGCTTTATTGACGAGGCAAAGAATTCTTTGAAGACAATGACTGATGAGACTGCTCCGCTAATCCACGAGTCAACTAGAACCGTTGAACTCATTAACAGTCCGCTAGAAAGTTTCGCTCGCATTACTAAGAACGTGGAAGATGTAACGACAAAAGTTGCTGATGCCACAACAGGTTTTATGGATAAGAGCGGTCCCGCCGTAAAAGTAGCCGGTGCGATTATTAGCGCAGCGGGTATGAAGAAGGCTAAGGCGAAAAATAAGAAGAAGGCCGAGTAAGCCTACAAAGTGGAATCCGCCGAGATCCGTTCGCGCTGGCTGCGCTTCTTCGAAAGTGATAACCGCGAAGGTTTAACACACACCGTTGTTCCATCAGCATCTCTAATTGCCGATGATCCAAATTTACTGCTGGTAAATGCCGGAATGGTTCCGTTCAAGCCTTACTTTCTCGGTGAGATAACACCGCCATTCAAACGCGCGACATCGGTTCAAAAGTGTGTTCGTACATTAGATATTGATGAAGTCGGCAAAACTACGCGCCACGCATCTTTCTTCCAGATGTGTGGAAACTTTTCATTCGGAGATTACTTCAAAGAGGGTGCAATCGCGCTAGCTTGGGATCTTTTGACCCGACCAATCTCCGATGGTGGATATGGTTTTCCGGAAGATAAATTATGGGTGACGGTTTATCTCACCGATGATGAAGCGGCAGATATTTGGCATAAGAAGATTGGTATCCCGAAGGAGCGCATCCAGCGCCGGGACATGGCCGATAACTTCTGGTCAATGGGAGTACCTGGTCCTTGTGGACCGTGCTCTGAGATTTACTACGATCGCGGCCCGGCCTATGGAATTGATGGCGGACCGATCGCCGACGAGAATCGTTATTTGGAAATTTGGAATCTTGTTTTTATGCAGAATGAACGCGGTGCTGATGGCGGTAAAGATGACTTTCCAATTCTTGGTGAACTGCCAGCGAAAAGCATTGATACTGGCCTAGGTCTAGAACGCACAGCGGCTTTGCTACAAGGTGTAGAAAACATCTACGAAATTGACACGACGATGCAGATCTTAAAGCGCGCAATGGAATTAACTGGAGTTAAGTACGGAGCAAATGAAAAGTCTGACATCTCACTGCGGGTAATCGCAGATCATGCCCGCACATCGGCAATGTTAATTGGTGATGGCGTGACACCAGGAAATGAAGGACGTGGTTATGTTCTGCGCCGCATGATGCGTAGAACCATTAGAAATATGCGACTTCTTGGAACAAATGATCCGATTATGTCGGAACTAACTATTGCGGCTATTGGTGCAATGGGTCCGCAGTACCCAGAATTGGTGAGCGATCAGAAGCGAATTCTCTCTGTTTCTTTATCCGAGGAAGAATCTTTTTTGCAGACGCTTAAGAGTGGCACGCAAATATTTGATTTCGCATCCACACAGTTAAAGAAGGAGAAGAAGAACATCCTTCCTGGAGAAGATGTTTTCAAGCTTCACGATACCTACGGCTTTCCATTCGACCTTACTTTGGAGATGGCACGCGAAGAGGGATTAGAAGTTGATGAAGTCGGCTTCACCAAGTTGATGAAAGAGCAGCGTGATCGTGCTAAAGCGGATGCTAAGGCGAAAAAGAGCGGCCATACAGATTTGAGCGAGTATAAGAAGATCGCAGATGCTAAAGGTGTTGGCGAGTTTATCGGCTATACGCACATTAAATCTGAAGCCAAGTTAAATGGAATCTTGGTAAACGGTATTAGTGTTCCGACTGCCAGCGCAGGAGATGATGTAGAGATCGTTCTAGATCGCACACCATTTTATGCAGAAGGTGGCGGTCAATTAGCCGATGGCGGAACAATCACCCTAGCCAACGGAGCAGTGATTGAGATCGATGATGTACAGATGCCGATCAAAGATCTTTCTGTTCATCGTGGTCGCGTTTTATCTGGCGCGATTACTTTAGGAGATGAAGCGTTAGCCGAAATCGATGACGAAAGACGAAGTGCGATCTCTCGCTCTCACACTGCAACACACATGGTGCATAAAGCTTTCCGCGAATTTCTTGGTGAGACCGCTACTCAGGCAGGCTCCGAAAACTCCCCAGGTCGTTTCCGCTTTGATTTTCCAGCAACGGGCGCTGTTCCAGATAGCGTGTTAAATGATGTTGAAGCACGCGTTAATACTCTTTTACTTGAGGATCTAGAAGTTAGCGCGGAAGTTATGTCACAGGAGGCCGCGAAGAAGATTGGCGCAATGGCGTTATTCGGCGAAAAGTATGGGGACCGCGTTCGCGTGATTAGCGTCGGTGATTGGGCTCGAGAACTTTGTGGTGGCACACACGTATCTCGCTCAGGTCAGATGGGGGTTATAAAACTTCTTAGCGAATCTTCTATTGGCGCTGGTGTGCGACGAGTCGAAGCATTGGTCGGAATAGATGCTTATAAATTCCTAGCGCGCGAACACGTTTTGTTAAATTCACTCACAGATTTGATAAAGGGCTCACGCGCGGAGGAGCTGCCAGAACGTATTTCAGATCTCTTAACAAAGATGAAAGAGATCGAGAAAGAGCTTGCGGCGGTGCGTTCTGCGGCGGCCATGTCAGATCTTTCCTCGCTTGCCGCGAAAGCGAAAGTAGTCAACGGGACATCTTTGATCGCTTTAAAAATTGCGGATGGAATTGTTGTTGATGATTTACGAAAGATCGCACTAGATTTGCGAAATCGCAACGCTGATTCAGTCGTTGCATTAATCAGCGTTGCTGATGGCAAACCGGTATTGGTATGCGCAGTTAGCGATGCCGCCCGAGATAAAGGAATTAAAGCGGGCGCTCTCGTAAAAATTGGTTCCACTGTTTTGGGTGGTGGCGGTGGTGGCAAAGATGACTTCGCTCAAGGTGGAGGAACATCTGCTTCTGAAGTAACCAATGCGCTAGCAGCGATTGAGAAAGCTCTTTCAGGTAGTTAATGGCGCGTATCGGGCGTCGAATCGCATTCGATTACGGTGATGTGCGCATAGGCGTTGCGATCTGTGATCCAGATGGAATTCTTGCAACACCAATCGCCACTTTACAAAGTAAGAACCCGGCACTGAAGAACGAAATCGCCAAATTGTTAAGTGAGTACGAGCCCGTAAAGGCATATGTTGGTAATCCAAAGTTGCTGAGTGGAAGTGATGGCGCGGCCGTATCAAAGGTTGTGGCTTTTACTGAGTTTCTTACTAAAAACTTTGATCTTCCTATAACCTTGGTAGATGAACGCCTATCAACGGTAACCGCAGCACGCCAGCTTCGTGAATCGGGTATCGATTCTAAAGAAGCAAGATCGTTGATTGACGCGGCAGCGGCAGTTGCAATTCTTGAGCAAGGCCTTGCAAATGAAAGTAAATAAACCGGCAGTTTTGCGAGTCTTCGCGGCATTTGCGATCGTAACGATCTTCACAGGTGGAGTGCATCAAATTCGCAAAGCGGGTGGGGGAGCGCCAGATTTCCCTTGTACAACGAGCGCGGCTAAAGATGTAGCCATATCTATCGGAGACGGCGCAACTGGTTCGGATATTGCACAACAATTGTTTGAGGCTCAGGTTGTTAAGTCCAGTGCTGCGTTCTTCCAAGTTGCCGTTGCTGATGATCGCTCAGGACGCATCGCTCCTGGTACGCATAGAGTTCAGATAAACCTGTGTGCGCAAGATGCGCTCAATCAGCTCTTGGATAGCAAGCGGATTGCTGATTTGATCAATATATTTGAAGGCGCTTGGAACTCGGAGATAGTCGGATTGTTACTCTCTGGTGGATTTTCCAGGACCGATATTTCTAGCGCGCTTAAGAGCGCTGTTCTACCGACTGGTTTTTCAAAATTAGAAGGTTTGCTCTTTCCAGCGCAATATTCATTTGCGGCCGGTACCTCAGCAGATAAAGCGATTTCAGATATGCTCGATCGCGCAGTGAGTGAAATGGAAAACTCAGGTATTTCAAGTGGTGATGGTAGTTACTCCCCAGAACAGCTGTTAATAATCGCGTCGATAATTCAGGCGGAAGCCGATAGTAAAGACTTTTCAAAAGTGTCTAGAGTGATTCGTAACCGTTTGGAAAAGGGAATACCTCTCCAGATGGATTCAACGGTTCATTACATCAAAAAAGTCCGCGGAGAGATTTTCTTAAGCACCAGCTCAACTCTTCTTAAATCACCGTACAACACTTATCGCCAATATGGCCTGCCTCCTGGCCCAATTGGTAACCCTGGAAAAGCGGCGATGGTGGCTGCAGTAAATCCTGTTGCAGGCGATTGGACATTCTTCATAACGGTCGCACCCGGCGACACTCGTTTCACATCATCACTTGAACAGTTCAATATATGGAAGGCTGAGTACAAGAAGAATTTACGCGTTGGGGCGTTTGGGAGTACGAAATGAGTGAGAAATTGTTACGCGGGGCGGTCCTTGGATACCCCATTAACCACTCACTCTCACCATTTCTCCACAAGGCTGCCTTCAACTTGCTGGGAATCAATGGCGAGTATTCCGCGATCGAAGTAAAGAGCGGGCAATTACAAAGTTTCATAGAAAGTCGCGGAGCAGAATTTGATTATCTTTCGTTGACCATGCCGCTAAAGGAAGAGGCTTTGGAGTTAAAAGTTGAGATTGAAATAGACGATCTGGGAAAGAGAATTCAATCGCTCAACACTTTGATTCGTCGCAATAACTCCTGGACCGCTACCAGTACAGATGGTTCCGGTTTTATAAAATCACTTGAAAGTGCCGGATACTCACGTTTTGATAAAGTGTTGATCTTAGGCGCCGGTGGTACCGCACGTGCCGTCGCTGGCGCACTTGATGAGATTGCGAACTCGGTTGATGTAATGCGACGAAGTATGCGCCGTAGTTCTGCGATCGCAGCTTGCTTTGAAAAAATTGAGTGCAATTTCCTAGATTGGGATGACCTAGCAGATCTAAGCGGGTATGACTTGGTAGTCAACACCACGCCATCTGGCGCAGCTGACTTGGTTGCGGAAAATCTACCGCGACAGATCAACGGCCTACTTTTCGATGTTTTGTATAAACCATGGCCAACTTTGCTGGCGAGGCGCTGGAGTGACGCTGGTGGGAAGACGCTCAGCGGATATGAATTGTTGCTGTATCAAGGTATTGACCAACTCAATTTAGTGACGGGTTTAGACGTAATGTCGATTGATCGGCAGTTACGTATCGCGTTAACTAACGCCACAAATTAATCCACAGGGCCTATAAATCATCATCGGTTTCAAAATACTCTGCGCGTGTGTATTTAGCCCTGATCGGTTTTTCGATTTACATTTCCTATATCGACTTAAAGATCCACAAAATTCGCAATCAGACGCTCATTCTTGCGCTATCAACCCTTGCGACACTATCAATAATTCACGGTCAATCTCTTCACCTACGTATTGCTCTGATCGCTCTTCTAATTTCTCCTATTCTCTCAAAGTTAAGTGTCGGTGCGGGCGATATAAAGTTGTTCATTGTGTTTGGCATCTTTTTCGCTCCCTCCTCCTTAAAAATGGTGCAAGAATTCACTTTTGTTTTCTGCGCGATAGCAGCTCTCGTAACGGTGATTGACGTCCTTAAGAAACGATCAATTCAGGCGAATATCGCTCTCGCCCCCGCCATTTGCGGCGCGTTTATTTGGTGCGCAAGTTGGCGCTGATATCTGCCACAATATGACAATGCGTTGGCTTACAGCAGGTGAATCCCATGGGCAGGCTCTGTCTGCAATTATTGAAGGAATCCCAGCAAGCGTCGAACTTTCTTCAAGAGAGATTGATTTTCATTTAACGCGTCGTCGACTCGGGTTTGGTCGCGGCGCAAGACAGAATTTCGAAGCAGATAAGATCACGATTCTTGGTGGCATTCGTTTAGGAATGACTCAAGGTGGCCCAATTTCTATTCAAGTTGGAAATTCTGAATGGCCCAAGTGGGAAAAAGTCATGTCGGCTGATCCTGTTCCACTAGAGGAGATAAAAGATTTAGCGCGCAACGCTCCTCTCACGCGACCGCGTCCTGGTCACGCGGATTTAGTAGGAATGCAAAAGTACGATTTAGACGACGCTCGTCCGATTCTGGAACGTGCAAGTGCTCGCGAAACTGCAGCTCGAGTCGCGCTCGGTGCCGTAGCAAGAGCTTTCTTAGAACAGAGCGTTGGCATTACTATCTTGAGCCACGTTGTTTCAATAGGACAAGCACGAATCCCAGACGGTACGGCGCTTCCACTAGCAACAGATATGGATCGGATCGATGCCGATCCGGTGCGTTGTGCAGATCCGGCAACTAGTTTGCGAATGGTTGCAGAAATAGAAGCAGCGCACTCTGATGGAGACACACTCGGCGGAGTCTGTGAAGTTCTCGCATACAACTTGCCACCAGGACTGGGCTCGCACGTTCATTGGGATCGCAGACTCGATGCACGATTGGCCGGCGCAATGATGGGTATTCAAGCGATTAAAGGCGTTGAAATTGGTGATGGTTTTCGTACAGCAGAGCGACGCGGATCAGTAGCTCACGATGAAATTGAACGCGGCACCGACGGACTCATCGCGCGACGCACTGATCGCGCTGGTGGTACTGAAGGTGGAATGTCTAATGGGGAAATTTTGCGAGTAAGCGTCGCAATGAAACCGATATCTACCGTACCTAAAGCGCTCGACACTATCGATGTGAAGACAGGCGAAGCTGCTAAAGCAATTAACCAACGTTCAGATGTTTGTGCAGTACCCGCAGCCGGTGTAGTCGCCGAAGCTATGGCCGCACTTGTTCTGGCCGAGGCGGTTCTTGAAAAGTTTGGCGGAGATAGCGTCACTGAAACGAGACGTAATTACGAGTCATATCTCGCTAATTTAAGATTTAAGTAGTCATCGTGTCTAATTCATTAATACTCATTGGCCCACCAGGTTCAGGTAAATCTACAATTGGCAGGGCTATTTCACGAAAATTACATGTTCCGTTTACAGATACTGATGACCTGATTGAGGCGCGCACCGGCACGAGCATCTCGCAGATCTTTATTGATAAAGGTGAGCCTTGGTTTCGAGAATTAGAGAAAGAAGTTCTCCAAGAGGAGCTGGCCAAAGTCAACGGCGTTCTTTCGCTAGGGGGAGGAGCGCCACTTTCTGATTTCTCCCAGGATCTTCTGCACAAGAGCGAATCTGCAGTCGTGTATCTAGATGTCTCACTCGCAACAGCTGCTCCACGCGTTGGCTTTAACCGCGACCGTCCGCTTTTAATGAATAACCCGAGAGGGACCTGGCAGGAGTTGATGGATAAAAGACGCCCAATTTACGAAGCGCTAGCAACGCATATCGTCAAAGTAGATGATCGCGCTCCGAAGGATATTGCTGATGAGATTGTTAGACTTACTCAATGAGCGTAATCAAGGTAAACGCCGAACGCTCATATGAGATTTTAATTGATGTTGATTGGAAGTCTGAACTAGTAAGACTGAGCCAAGGACGCTCTCGAGCGGCTCTGATCGTCTCCGAAGATATGAAATCCAAATTTGGTAATTTAGAATTCGGTGACACTGAGATTTTTACCTTCCCCGTACCAGATGGTGAATCTGGAAAATCAAGTGCAACGCTGCTACAAGTATGGGATTGGTTAGGTGCTGCTGGATTCACGCGCAATGATTTAGTAATTGCAGTTGGCGGTGGAGCGACGACAGACTTTGGAGGGTTTGCCGCCGCATCTTGGTTGCGGGGGATTGATTGGATTGCAGTGCCGACAACCGTTGCGGGAATGGTCGACGCTGCCGTTGGTGGGAAAACAGCGATCAATAGTGATTACGGTAAGAATCTAATTGGTGCTTTTCATAGCCCGATTTCCGTCGTGGTTGATTTCACTTGGTTAGAAACGCTTTCTGATCGCGATTACGCCGCCGGTTTGGCGGAGGTAGTTAAGGCCGGGTTTATCGCCGATGAAGTGATCCTGAAACAGATTCGCGGTAAGTCGCTGACGCAGATTCGTGCAGATAAGGCAACCGTGAAGGAGATTTTTACGCGCGCAATAGCAGTCAAGGCCAATGTGGTGTCACTAGATTTCAAAGAAAGCTTTGCTCGTGAGGCGTTAAATTACGGTCACACTTTAGGTCACGCAATTGAACTGGAATCAAAGTTTTTAATGCGCCACGGAGAGTGCGTTGCGATTGGCATGGCCTTTATGGCGCAACTGCAATTGTCTTTAGGTTTGATTGCAGAGGATTTAGCGAAGGATCATCTAGATATATTGAAAGGATTGGGTCTACCGACTTCTTATAAGCGAGGTGCGTGGCCGATACTCCTTGCAAATATGTCTCTTGATAAAAAAGCGCGCGGGAAGTCCCTTCGGTTCGTTACCATTACTGGTATAGGCAAGACAGATCGTTTGGAGAATCCAGATGAGCAAGTCCTGTTCTCGGCATATGAAAAGGTGAGCTCATGAAGGTTTTAGTAATCAATGGACCGAACTTGGCACGTCTAGATATTCGCGAGTCTGCAATCTACGGTGATATGAGCTATCCGCAATTAGTCGCCCACATAGAGAGCGCTGCAAAGACGCACGGATTCACTGCCGATGTTAGACAGAGCGACGATGAAGCTACGATTATTTCTTGGTTGCACGAGGCAGCAGATGGATCAATGCCGGTAATAATCAATCCAGCTGCATTCACGCATTATTCATACGCGATCAGAGATGCAGCCGAATTGGTTAAGGCGCCGTTAATTGAAGTTCATCTTTCAAATCCCTTAGCGCGTGAAGAATTTAGACACACTTCAGTAATTTCTGGAGTAGCCAATGGCACGATCGGTGGATTTGGACCGAATTCCTATGTATTGGCGTTGATCGCGCTGAAGGCCTTAACTAGTTAAATCTTCAGGTAAACTTCTCCAATAGCCTTCGAAAATCGGAGGCCAACCTCGCGTGGTAATCCCTTCGAACGCAATCGGTTGATTAATTACGCTGGTGCGTGAACTGGAGTTATCGTGGCAACAACAAATGATCTAAAAAATGGAATGACCCTAGATATCGATGGTCAGCTATGGACTGTTGTTGAGTTTCAACACGTAAAGCCAGGAAAAGGCCCAGCATTTGTGCGCACAAAACTTAAGCAAGTTTTGACTGGCAAAGTTGTTGATAAGACTTTCAATGCTGGCGTGAAAATTGAAGTCGCCATCCTTGAAAAGCGTGAAATGAATTTCCTCTATAAAGAGGGCGAAGATTTCGTATTTATGGACAATAAGACTTTTGATCAGATGAATATCAGTGCTGCAACTGTCGGTGATTCTGCTCAATATATGTTGGAAAATACCGAAGCAATCGTTGCTATCCACGAAAATAATCCGCTCTATATCGAACTTCCGGCCTCTGTTGTTTTAACAGTTACTTACACCGAACCAGGCCTGCAAGGTGATCGCTCTTCAGGAGGCACTAAGCCAGCGACGGTAGAAACCGGAATTCAAATCCAAGTCCCCTTGTTTATTAAGCAAGATGAAAAGGTTCTCGTTGACACTCGCGATGGTTCATATTTGGGTCGCGCTAACTAGTGTCCGCTAGAAGTAAGGCTCGTAAACAGAGCCTAGATTTACTTTACGAGGGAGATATCCGCGGACAAGCTCCCGCAGATCTTTTAGCCCTGCGCGATGTAATAGATGAGGGACCTGATGCTCGTCCTATTCGTGAGTACACAAAGGAACTGATTTTCGGTATCGCTGAAAACCGACGCAAGATTGACGAGTTGATAAGCACCTACGCTCAAGGCTGGGATATTGATCGCCTTCCGGCGGTTGATCGAAATATTTTGCGGCTAGGTATCTACGAAATTCTGTGGTGTAAAGATTTAGAAGATGCCATTGCAATTGATGAAGCACTTAATTTAGCTAAAGAGCTTTCGACAGATGACTCGGCAACCTATATACACGGAGTTTTAGGGCGAATCGCTTCAATTAAAGATAGCTTGGCGATTTAGCGTTACCCGAAGGCAATACTTTCTTCTTTTAGCCATTCTCCTAACTGGCTCTGACTCATCTCTAAAATAAGAGTTAGGGTATCTAGATCGGTACTGCGCAGCGTTAATATCTCGCCATTCCAATCTCCTCTTCGACGGGCTATTGCATTCAGAAACTTATTGAGTTTCCCCAACGCTTCATCATCTTTCTCGGAAAGTAACTTTACAATTCGCCGCTGATCAAATCGTCGAAACCCTAACTTCTCGTCTCCCCCTGAAACGGGATCACTCAAAAGATCCGCAATCGGAATTGCGAATAAGTTAGCTAACTCAAGAGCACGAGCTAGTGATATCGCACGGGTGCCTCTTTCGTATGAGCCCATCACTACCGCTTTAATTGACCCATCTGATTTACTCTCGACATCATGTAGCGTCCATCCCCGAGATTTACGTATGGAGCGCAGGCGAATGGCAACTGATTGAGGTGTTGGCTGAGTGATGGCTGACAGATTATTCATGGGCCACAGGCTAGATTGCGCTGCGCCACACACATTTTCTCCATCCACAGGATGAGGTCCGGTCGGTGTATCATTTGCCAACATCCTTTAACGACCCGTCCTGCGAGGCGGGGAAGGAGATTTAAATGAGCCTTGTCCTGCCTGCGCCAGATATTTCCCGCGCACTGACCCGTATTTCGCATGAGATCCTCGAAAGAAATTCTGGATCCAGCACAATCACTTTATTAGGCATTCCAACCCGTGGCGCACATCTTGCTAAACGCATTGCCGAGATAATTTCCAAGATCGAAGGCGCTTCGATTCAGGTTGGTACCTTAGATATAACACTGCATCGCGATGATCTGCGGATGCGTCCGCCTCGGGCGTTGATGCCGACGATGATTCCCGCTCTTGGTGTTGAGGATAGAAATGTAATTCTCGTCGATGATGTTCTTTACTCTGGCAGAACGATTAGAGCCGCCTTGGATGCTTTAGGTGAGATTGGTCGTCCAAAGAGCGTTCAGTTAGCGATCTTGGTTGATCGTGGTCACCGGGAACTACCAATTCGTGCGGATTACGTCGGCAAGAATATTCCTACCGCATCGTCTCAGAGCGTAATAGTTCATCTAACCGAACTAGACGGTGTCGATGAGGTATTGGTTGAAGGCAGTTCAGAATGAAGCACCTACTCTCAATAAATGACCTCTCAAAAGCTGAAGCGATTTCAATCCTAGATACCGCGCAAGAAATGGCACGAGTCAGCGACGGGCCTATGAAGAAGTTGCCAACTTTGCGTGGTCGCACGATCGTGAATCTCTTTGCTGAAGATTCCACTCGTACACGAATCTCTTTTGAAGCTGCGGCGAAGAGGCTATCGGCCGACGTAATTAATTTCTCTGCAAAAGGTTCAAGCATCAGTAAAGGCGAATCGCTAAAAGATACTGCGCAGACGTTACAAGCTATGGGCGCTGATGCTGTGATTATCAGACACGGTGCATCCGGTGCTGCGCAGAGGTTAGCTGATTCACGTTGGATGTCAGGTGCTGTTATAAATGCTGGAGATGGCACCCACGAACATCCCAGCCAGGCGTTACTTGATGCTTTCACTATTCGTAAGCACTCATCGAAAGGCGCTAGTGATTTATCTGGTCTGCGCGTTGCAATAGTCGGTGATGTTTTACATTCGCGTGTTGCGCGATCTAACGTTCTTCTTCTAGCCAAACTTGGAGCGCAGGTAGTTTTAGTCGCTCCGCCTACTCTATTGCCGGTTGGCGTTGAAAGTTGGCCGTGCGCTATTTCTTATGATTTAGATGCGGTCATTGATAGCGTTGATGCGGTGATGATGCTGAGAATTCAAATGGAGAGAATGAGTGAACTTTTCTTCCCCAGCGCACGTGAGTACTCCAGATACTTCGGATTAAATAGCGATCGAATTCGCGCGCTGAAGCCTGATGCGATTGTTATGCATCCAGGACCAATGAATCGTGGTCTGGAAATCACTGCAGATGCTGCAGATGGTGCACGCTCGGTCATTGTTGAGCAAGTTGCGAATGGAGTTAGTATCCGTATGGCGGTTCTTTACTTACTCCTCGCGGGTAACCAAGAGATTGAGGCAACGCTATGACACAAGATAATTACTTACTTAAAGGGTTAACTCTTCCTGATGGCAGTAAGAACGACATTGAAATTCGCAACGGAAGAATATCCGCACTATCAAAATCCATTGCAAAATCGGGAGATGTAATCGAAGTTGATCTGAGTGGGTCAGTCGTACTTCCTGGACTAGTTGATTTACATACCCACTTGCGCGAACCTGGTAAGGAAGATGCTGAGACAGTTTTATCTGGATCAATGGCGGCGGCTAAAGGCGGATTTGTTGCAGTTTCAGCGATGGCCAATACATCACCTGTAGCCGACACCGCAGGCGTAGTTGAGCAGGTTTACGCGTTAGGACAGAGCGCTGGCTTCGTGGATGTGTTTCCGATTGGCGCGGTCACTCGCGGATTGTTAGGGGAGCATCTTTCTGAAATTGGCGCAATGGCTGATTCACGCGCGCGTGTGCGAATCTTTAGCGATGACGGTAATTGCGTTTTCGATCCTTTGGTAATGCGAAGAGCACTGGAATATGTGAAGAAGTTCGATGGTGTCATTGCTCAACATGCTCAGGAGCCGCGTTTAACAATTGGTGCTCAGATGAATGAGGGCGAAATATCTTCAAAGCTTGGCCTAAAAGGATGGCCAGCTGTTGCTGAAGAAGCGGTCATTGCGCGCGATGTATTAATAGCCGACCACGTTAAATCTCGCCTACATATTTGTCATCTAACAACGTCTGGGGGAGTCGAAATAGTCCGCTGGGCGAAAGCACGTGGAATAGATGTAACGGCTGAAGTAACTCCACATCATTTACTGCTAACGGATGAGAGAGCACTTAGTTACGATCCGATTTATAAAGTTAATCCGCCACTTCGTACGCAACGTGATGTTGAGGCGCTGCGCGAAGGCCTCGCCGATGGAACCATCGATATTGTGGCAACCGATCACGCACCTCATCCAGCGGAGGCGAAAGAGGTGGAATGGCAGGAAGCGGCCTTTGGAATGCTTGGGCTAGAAAGTGCGTTATCCATCATTAATCAGACTATGGTGGCTACGGGTTTAATGTCTTGGGAGGCGGTGGCGGAACGAATGAGTTATGCGCCAGCGCGAATCGGCCGATATTCGGATCACGGACAAGAAATTGCAGTCGGTAACGTGGCCAATCTATCCGTAATTAATCCCACTCAAAGTATGCGCGTTGATCGCGACCGAGTCGCATCCCGCAGCCGCAATACTCCTTTCCACGGCATGGAACTGCAGGGTGTTGTTACGGCAACCTTCTTCCGCGGCTCACCCACTTATCTCAACGGGAAACTTACTTCACAGGGAGGTAAGTAATGGCTAAAGCCTTTCTTGTATTAGATGATGGCAGAATTTTTGAAGGTAAATCGTGGGCCGCGACTGGCCGCACCTTTGGCGAAGCGGTA
>CAMBOZ010000009.1 GCA_945869505.1 Bifidobacterium breve | reverse complement strand
TATTCCAATTCACTCAATTGGTGTTCCACTTGAGTTTATTGAACATTCCAAGCGGAACGAAATATTCAGCGACCTAGGCATCACTTCTCAAAGCATTGCGCGCAGTATCGTTGAGTGGAATAGCTCTAACGGATCGGTCAACTCAATTGAAATTATGGAAGAGATGCAATCCCCGGCGCGTGAAAACGCTGACCGCAAACCGCTTCACTGATTCCTTCACGATCTAAGTAAGGCAATATTCCGCCTAAATGCATCGGCCAGCCAGAGCCCATCAGCATACAAAGATCAACTTCAGCGGGAGTTGAAACAACTCCTTCATCGAGCATCATGCGCGCCTCAACCGCTAACGCTTTAAGTGCACGTTCGCGAACTTGTTCAGCTGTAGATGCTGTTGTTCCTTGCTTCATTAACGCTAGCGCTTCTGGGTTTGGCGTTAATTTTCCATCACTACCCTTGATGTAGAAGTTACGGACTTTAGCCGCAACCATCGCCTGCATTGTGGGGGAGATGCGATAACGCTCACCTAGATTTGCATGCAAAGTCTCCGATACGTGCAGAGCAACACCTGGGCCAACCAAATCCAGTAGCTCAAATGGTGACATCGGAAAACCAATGCTGCGCATCGCGCCATCTGCAACCGCAGGTGAGGTGCCTTCATCTACAGCATCGGTTACTTCACCCATAAAGCGAGTGAGCAAACGGTTAACGACGAAGCCAGGTGCATCTTTACAGATAATCATTGTCTTCTTTAACTCTTTGCCTACAGCTACTGCGGTCGCGGTAGTTGCATCATCTGTCGTGGAAGTACGTGCAATTTCGAGAAGCGGCATAACTGCAACCGGGTTGAAGAAATGGAATCCGATAACTCTCTCTGGATTTGTTAGACCTTCAGTCATTCTTTCCACTGAAAGCGATGAAGTGTTTGTGGCAAGAACGCACTCAGGGGAGATGATCTTCTCTAACTTCTTAAATAGCTCTTGCTTAAGCGATAGCTCTTCGAAGATCGCTTCGATAATAAAGTCACAGCCAGCAAATGAGTTTTGATCCGCTGAACCGCTAATTAGCAGGGAAAGGCGACGAGCGGATTCTTCGCTCATGCGCTTCTTCTCAACTAACTTTGCCAATTCATTTTTGACCCAGGCAACACCTTTATCTGCGCGCTCTTGATCAATGTCGGTCATTACAACTGGGCATTTCAAATTACGTAGAAGAAGAAGTGCAAGTTGCGAAGCCATCAAACCGGCACCAACAACGCCAACCTTGGTCACTTTGCGAGCAACAGCAGGTTTTGGAGCACCTTCAACCTTTTTACGCTTCTTCTGAATTAAATTAAAGGCATATAGCGAAGCGCGTAGCGGATCTGACATTGTTAAATCGGCGAGTGCTTGATCTTCTGCGTCGAAGCCTGCGCCGCGGGTGTTTGTGCGCGCGGCAGCAATTAACTCAAGAGCGCGCATTGGTGATGCAATTTCTGCGCCACCATACTTCTTTAACGATGCCGCCTTGCCTGTAGCCAGTGCTGTTTCCCAAGCAGGATCGTTCGAATAATCCTTGCGTTCGATTTTAGCTTTGCCAGATAGAACATTTGCAGCAAAGGAAACTGAACGTTCTAAGAAATCTGCTGGTTCATAAACAGCGTCTACGACACCAAGTGAGAGAGCATCCTTAGCTTTCATCATTGTGTTGTTATTTAGCGCATTTAGCATTATCACTTGTATGGCGCGTTCTGGTCCGATCAACTTAGGCAAAATTGTGGCACCGCCCCAACCTGGCACTAAACCAAGAAAGACTTCTGGTAATCCAGTAAATGCAGTTGAGGCCAAGGTGCGATAGTTGCAATGAAGGCCGACTTCGAGTCCGCCACCGAGGGCTAGACCATTAATAAATGCGAAAGTTGGAATTCCACATTCATCAAATCTGCGAAATACATCGTGGCCTAATTTTCCAATCGCAAGTGATTGCTCGCGCTTTGCTAGGAAGGAGAGTGCCGAAAGGTCGGCACCTGCGGCGAAGATAAATGGTTTTCCGGTGATCGCGATTGCAGCTGGTGCACGACCAATTGCATCGGTGATTGCAGCATCTAGAGCAGCCAGAGATTGCGGTCCGAAAGTATTGGGACGATTGTGGTCTAAACCATTATCTAAAGTAATAAGCGCGAGTGAGCCTTTGTGGCCAAATGGAGTTAGGTCAACATCGCGTACAAGTGCGTTAGTGATGACTTCTTCTGGAGCGCCTTCAGGCAATTTCATTTCTGTTGTCATTACTTTGATCCTCCAGTGAAGTGAGGGTTCTCCCAAATAACGGTGCCGCCCATACCAAGTCCAATACACATCGTGGTTAAGCCGTAACGAACATCGGTGTGCTCTTCAAAAGAGCGCGCCAGATTTAACATTAAGCGAATTCCGGATGAGGCCAACGGGTGGCCGACAGCAATTGCTCCGCCATATGGATTAACGCGGGGATCATCATCTGCAATTCCGAAGTGATCTAAGAAGGCAATAACTTGCACAGCGAATGCCTCATTAACTTCAAAGGCACCGATATCAGAAATCTTTAATCCAGCTTTTGCTAGAGCCTTGATCGTCGAAGGAACAGGCCCAAAACCCATAACTTCTGGTTCGACGCCAGCAAATGCGTAGGAAACTAACTTGGCCTTAATGGTTAGTCCCAGCTCTTTTGCTTTATCTTCACTCGCAAGAAGTGCGGCGGTTGCGCCATCATTTAAACCAGATGAATTTCCAGGTGTTACGCGACCTGCGGCGCGAAATGGAGTCTTGAGTGTTGATAAGCCTTCCATTGTCGTTGTTGGACGTGGTGGCTCATCAACAGTTGCGATACCCCAACCCATCTCTGGAATTCGTGCAGCAGTTGGAATCAAATCTCTTTGAATTTTTCCAGCGGCATATGCGGCCGCAGTTTTCATTTGTGAGTTATAGGCATAGCGATCTGCGCGCTCTTTAGTTAATTGCGGAAAGCGATCGTGTAAACGTTCTGCGGTTGCACCCATGGCGAGCGCATCTTGTTCAACAATTCGCTCAGCTAAAAATCTTGGATTCGGATCAAGACCATCACCAATTGGGTGATTGCCCATATGTTCGACTCCGCCAGCAATTGCAATATCGATTGAACCGATTGCAATTGCGCCAGCTAGCGATGTAGTTGCGGTGAGCGCACCTGCGCACCAGCGATCAACTGAATATCCAGGCACTGTATTTGGCAGGCCGGCAAGAAGTGATGCGCTGCGACCTAAATTCATACCTTGATCACCAGTTTGTGTTGCAGCAGCGATCGCAACATCTTCGATGTCACCGGGATTTACTTTCGGATTGCGCTCTAGCAAGCCGCGCATCGCGCGCACCATCAGATCATCGGCGCGAGTACCGGAGTACATGCTGCCGGCCTTTCCAAAAGGGGTACGAACAGCATCGACTAGAACAACGGTGCGAGACATTTGCGCTACTTTCTAACGAGTGAAGGCTAGGTAACTCCTAGGGATAGGTTACTCGTCAGTAGCGAAAAGTGGAACAGGCTGGATTAAGCGCTGGCTGGCACGCGTGGTGCAGATGCGCCCTTCTTTGAAAGGTAGGGAATCAAGACCGCTGCAAGATAGATACCTGAGGCTAAGAATTGGACGATCGAGGTAGTGGTATCAAAGCCAATGGTTCCGCCGAGGATTGCGGCAAGAAGAGATTCCTTTGCAATCCATGGAGTTACATCCCACAGGTATGTGTCAACGCCAGGTAGATAACCCAACTCTTGGAATTCGTGGACGCCATATGAAAGTACTCCAGCGGCGACGATGATTAGTGCAACTCCAGTTACAGTGAAAAACTTTGCGAGATTTAATTTCACAGCTCGGTTATAAATCAAATATCCAAGTGCGACGGCAAGTCCCAAACCAAGTACTAATCCAACTGTGGCAGATGATGCCGCGCCAACAGTTTTGAAGTTGGTGTAAATAAAAAGCGCGGTTTCTAAACCTTCGCGTAAAACAGCGAAAAAAGCCACTAAAGCAAGGCTTAATGGGCCAGTCAATACTGCGCTATCAACTTTGCCTTGTAGATCATCACGCAGAGTGCGAGCAGTGCGCTTCATCCAGAAAACCATCCAGGTGACAAGTCCAACTGCTAGAAAAGATGTTATGCCAGCAAATAGTTCTTCACCGCGACTCGTTAATTCAGCGGATGTGAAAGAAAGGATTCCACCAAGGGCAAGACTTGCCGTGATTGCAAGAGTCACGCCGGTCCAGACAGGCTTTAACAAGTGGCGGCGGTCGGTGCGCACAATGTAGGCGACCAAGATCCCCACGATGAGTGCGGCTTCAAGGCCTTCACGGAGGGCGATAATGAATGTACTTAGCATGGGGATAAATCTAGAACTGCACCCTGAATTACGCAACTTAAGTGTTGCGTAATTCCTCACATCTCGGTTGGGGCTACTTCAGGCTCTTCGCTCTCAGGGGACGCCAGCGGGATGGTCTCGAGCAGGGCTGACTCCAAAATGGGGGCTGCGATCTCTATCTGCCAAGAACGAGCACCCAGAGTAGCCAAAGCGCCTGCCACCTCGCCTTTAGGGGCGTTCCAGCAGATCCGGCGGATGTATTCCGGGGTCAGCATGTTTTCAAGTGGGATAGAGAGCTCTTCTGCCTTGGCCAGTAAATTAGCCTTCGCATGGGTAAGCGGAGCGTATTTATCTGGAAAGCGCTCGCGCCAAATCTTTAACGGCGGCAATGAATCTGTATCGGTTCTGGTTTGCGGCCATTGATCTTCGCTAAGGGCGAGGGCATCGGAAATCGCGTTAATCCAGGAAGCGGCGTTTTCCAGCCAACGCGCTCGCAAACCAAGCGGACGGAGAATTCGCTCCAAATCTTTCTTCGTCTTAATCGTCTTCACATGGGCGACGCTGGCAATTTCTACGATTGCTGCATCTGAGAGAAGGCGCCCTTGGGAGATATCAGCTTCCTGCGCGATTTCATTTCGCACTATCCAAAGTGCGCGGACTACCGCTAACTGATTTCGTTTCTTAATTTTATGCATCCCCGAAGTTCTGCGCCAAGGATCAATCCGAGGTGGCGGTGGGGGAGCATCGAGAATCGCCTGGAATTCTTCACGCGCCCACTCCCATTTATTTGCGCTCGCCAAAAGTCCATAAACCTTTTCACGTAGTTCTACCAATAACTCAACATCAAGTGCGGCGTAATTTAGCCATTCTTGCGGCAGTGGTCGTTGTGACCAATCCGCCGCCGAATGTTCTTTGGCGAGTGAGACCTCCATAAGAGATTCAAGAAGTGGTCCTAACCCAACTCTAGGAAGTCCGGCAATGCGACCTCCTAATTCGGTATCAAATAATTTTTTAGGGTTGATCCCCAACTCGCGCAGACAAGGAAGATCCTGCGTGCTGGCGTGCAAAATTACTTCATCGCTCTGCAAAAGTGCATTTAACTCAATAAACAAGCGATGGTTTGGACCAAATGGAATTGGATCAACCAGATGCAAACCACCACCATGGCGTTTAATCTGAATCAAATATGCACGCGCACTAAATTTAAAGCCAGAAGCTCTCTCCGCATCAACAGCAAAAGGACCAGAACCTTCTGCTAACTCACGGATTGCGCTTTCAAAGGATGCTTCATCTGAAATAATTTTTGGAACACCATCGGCAGGCGCTAAAAGCGGAATCGCGGTAATTACCGGTTCGTTATCGGCGGTATCTTCTTTGACGTTATCCATATTTAAAGATATTTAGCGCGCGGCTAAGCCTTGCGACGTGCTGCAGAAATCGGAGCAACACCCTCCACCGCAGGAAGCAGGCCGGCAACTTCACCGAGCAGATTGCACCAAGCTAAAACGTGAGACAACATCTCGTTAGCATCTTTGATTATCGGGCTCCAGGATGCGCGGATTTCAATCTCTGATTCATTATTGCGTGGCGATAATTTTCCAAATGAAGCGCTAGAAACTCGAGTTACTGTTCCGCTCGGTGCGTTAAATTCGCAGCCTGCCGCGGAAAGTGAATCCAGGAGCCAACTCCATCCAACTTCTGGCAAAAGTGGGTCATCCTGCATCGCTTCATCAACATCTGCACTTAAGAATGTGACACAGCGGAACTCACCTTCCCAGGTATCTTGCCCGCCTGGTTCATGTAAAAGCACAAAGCGACCTGATGCGATCTCGTCTTCAGCGTCGCCCAGTAAGCCATTGGAAACATCTGCAGTAAATGCGAAGGAGTACGTAGCTAATTTTTGGGGAGCGGGAACTTCTTCCAAGATAATTTCAGATCGTGGAGTTACGGATCGAAGGTGATCGACCATGCGATTGAACTGGGCTACATCCACTGCTTAATTCTAAAGATGGCGATGCAAGATAAGTGGGAGGCGGGGCGCAAGACTGTGTAGCCTTGCTCGCTATGGCCACCTTACTTGCGTTGCTTTCTAGCCTTTTGTGGGGGACCGCTGATTATCACGGCGGGAATTTAAGTAAGAAATATCCGGCGATTGCAGTGCTAGGTGTAACACAAGCGATCGGTCTAGTTTTTGGAATTATTCTCGCTTTATTCGCTGGAGAATTTTCAGCTAACGCTTTTGGTGAAAATGGATATTTTTTTCCTGGTGCATTCGCGGGTGTATTTGGTTACCTTGGTCTAATTTGTTTATATGCCGGACTCTCCACCGGACGCATGGGAGTTGTCGCTCCAATTAGCGCATTATCTGCGCTGGTCCCAGTTGCTTACGCTTTCTTTGTAAAAGGGGATCGCTTATCTATAATTCTGTCGATAGGTGCCGCGCTAGCTATTGTCGGTGCGTTCTTAGCAAGCGGTCCAGAACTTTCACAAGGCCTTCCGATCAAACCGCTTATTCTCGCACTTGGCGCAGCCGCTGGATTCGGTGTTGCTTTAATTGGAATGGCTATCGGTTCGCAAGGTAGCGTGCTTATGACAATGGTAATGATGCGCGCAACCACTTTGGTTATTTCACTGGGAATACTCTTGAAGTATCGCACCATTGGTGGCTTGAACTTTAAGGTTGCGCCGGTTCTGATATTTATTGGCTGTGCGGATGCTTTGGCAAATATTCTCTTGGGATATGCCACCACTAAAGGAAGTTTAACTCTCGCGATGGTGCTGGGCGCTTTATACCCAATCTTTACTGCAGTCTTGGCTTTCAAATTCTTAAACGAGAGGCTACATCGCGTTCAATACATCGGAATATTCGCAGCAGTCGCAGGTGTTGCAGTTATTTCCGCGTTCTAGCTTCGATAAATTCTGTTCCTTCAATTTCTTGACGATTGACTTCAACAAATTTTGCTAAGAACGATGAAATATCTATTGGATTTTCGCCACCAGTGATAGATGTGATGCTTAAGTAAATTCCATCTAGTGCTTTACTTGAAAGCAGTTCAACGATAATTGATGGGCCAGATTCGACCAGAACATTCCCACCAAATTTTTTCACTCCTTTGGCAAGTGCCGCTGTAGGGGAGAGGTTCCACCAGTGCGCCAACCGGTTATCGGCCAAGGCGTTGATCATGGAACGAGATGCGACTACGACCGGTACTGGTGTGCGGTGATAAGGCTCGGTCCGAGCAGTTTGGCCACCAATAAAGAGAAAGTCTGCGCTGCGCCGGCGGGCCAAGAAGGTGCTTCGGTCTATTCCGCTGGCAATGCCTCGGGAGTTTCCATCTTTAGTGGTCGATCCATCGGCTCCAACGACTAAAGAAGCAAATACCGCCATCTCAAAAGGCTACCGCGCCAAGATGTGATGTCAGTGGAGGTAGATATATTTTTTTGCATGATCATTTCCTGTGATACCTGCGCCATACGAGATGTTGGATGCAATGATTGCATTCTGACTTATTTTATTTCCAAGAAGGAGCCGCAAGAAGCGCTCCATGAAATTCCCGACTCAACCGCCGATGCCATAGATTTGCTTTCATCACGAGGACTCGTACGCCCATTGCGCTTTAATTCAGCGTGATATCCCCAGATTTACTTAAATTCACAGGTTAGCCACGCGTATCTCAAGTTGAGATTGCACGAGCGCCCCCGTTAGCCTTTAACTCTTATGTTAACCATCGGCCAAGGGATACGACTGCGATCAGTCACTGCTGTCCTAGTTGCACTTTTCGCAATCGCAGCTCCTATTTTTATCGCGCCTTCAGCGCAGGCCGCCCAAACTTTGGCGGAAGTACAGGCTCGAGTTCGCCAACTTGAAGAAGAGGCAACCACCGCCGCAGAAGGTGCGCAAGAAGCGAAGGTAAGGCTAGCAACGCTAAACCGCACACTCGCCGGAATCCAGGCCAAGAAAGAAGTACAAAGTCAGAGCGTTAGCGCTCTTTCTAAGTCATTGAGTGCGATTGCGGTAGAGCAATATAAAACTGGTGGGCTAAGCCAAAGTTTGGAATTACTCTTCTCATCCAATCCAGCACTTTATCTCTCCGCCGCTGGTTCCCTAGAAGCAATTACTCGAAAAAAGTCAGTCGAACTTCGCAAATTTCAGGCCGCAAAGCAACGCCTAACCGCTACTTCGCTAACAGTTAATGACAAATTAGCTCTTGTACAGGCGGCCCAAAAGAAATTAGCAGCCCAGAGCGCAAGAGCGAATGCAAAGTTAGCTGAAGCTGAGTCGCTCCTATCTAAACTTAAGAAGGAAGATAGAGAGCGTTTAGCCCGACTTGCCCAACAAGAAGAAGATGCCGATCAAAAATCATCTCTGGCTGCAGCAAAAGCGTTGTCGGGCGTTTCAGGTCGTTCGGGTAAAGCTCTGCAATATGCGCTAAAGCAAATTGGCGATAAGTACGTTTTCGGCGCAGCCGGAATGACATATTGGGATTGTTCTGGTTTGACTATGCGAGCATTTCAAAGCGCTGGCGTCTCACTCCCGCATTCATCGCGCGCACAATACAGTTACGGAAAATCGGTCAAACGCAGCGATCTTAAGCCTGGAGATTTAGTCTTCTTTGGACGTCCAATTTCGCACGTAGGAATTTATCTCGGTAACGGCAAGATGGTGCATGCTCCTCGATCTGGATCACGCGTGAAGGTTGCTAGTGCATCCAGCCTAGGACGTAAACCATATGTCGGCGCACGTCGCCTCTAAGTAGATTGATTAAATGACCGAAAAAATTCTTTGCATAACAAATGATTTTGGCCCACGCGCCGGTGGAATTGAAACATTTGTGATGGGTCTTATCGAAAGATTGCCACATGGCTCAGTAACTGTTTACACATCACAGCAGGGCGATACCAAGGTTTATGACCGAAACTGGCTAGATCGGTTGGGAGTCAAGGTAGTCAGAGATAGATCGAAAATTTTATTGCCAACTCCAAGAGTAAATCGAGCAGTAAAGAAATTGATTGCTAAAGAAAGAATTGAAATTGTATTTTTCGGTGCCGCAGCACCGCTCGCATTTATGGCTCGTGGGCTGCGCAAATCTGGAGCGCGCAAAATCGTTTCGCTAACGCATGGACACGAAGTTTGGTGGGCCAAACTTTGGCCATTTAATTGGGCGATTCGATATATAGGTAACAACGCTGATCACCTCACTTATTTAGGCGATTTTACTCGCCAAGAAATTTCGCGATCGCTATCCTCGAAAGCAACTTCGGCCATGGTAAAGATTGCACCAGGAATCGATACGGCACATTTCGCGCCTCAATCTTCAGCATCGCAACTGCGAGAATCGCTCGGGCTTACCAATAAGAAAGTAATCGTTAGTGTTGGCCGTTTAGTTCATCGCAAGGGCCAAGATTCGCTCATTGCATCACTTCCCGAAATTTTGCGACACCATCCAGAGGCGCATATTTTGATGGTGGGGACAGGCCCATACCTAAAACACCTTCAAGAATTAGTTGAGAAATTAGCAGTACAAGATTCCATTACCTTCATCGGCCGAATTCAGTACGCAGATCTTCCTAGATATATATCTGTTGGCGATGTATTTGCTATGCCATCACGCTCGCGTCTTGCTGGGCTAGAAGTTGAGGGTCTAGGAATCGTTTATCTAGAGGCGAGTGCGTGTGGTTTACCTGTTATCGCAGGTAAATCTGGTGGGGCACCTGATGCAGTTTTAGAGGGAGAGACTGGATTTACAGTTGATGGAAGAGATTCGACTGACATTGCCAGAGCTATAAATTTCTTACTTGATGACCCAATTAAGGCTAAAGAGATGGGCCAGCGCGGGCGGGAATGGATTATTTCGAGTTGGCGCTGGGAAATCTGGTCAGGAAAGTTTTCAGATCTTCTCAAATTAGATTAAGGCTCTGCGCCTTCATCACCGCACCTAATCGATTGCTCACCTTGAGTTTGCGATATATCGCAGCCAAATGCGTCTTAAAGGTCGCCTCTGAAATATAAAGTGATTTTGCTAATTGGCTATTTGTGCCAGGAAGTGAAAGCGCATGTAGAACTGTCAATTCTCGTGGAGTTAGTACATCGGCTGCCTCAGTTTTCTTTAGCGCGCTTCCCAAACCTGCTGCGCTGAAGTTCTTTGGTTGACTTAGCGCACTTCTTAAAGACGATACAACGTCCTCGAGCGGTGCGCTCTTCTTCAAAAAAGCACTTGCCCCAGCGCGCATTGCAGCGATTAAGTGAGCTTCATCGTCACTCATAGTTA
Source organism: Bifidobacterium breve (assembly GCA_945869505.1). The sequence goes on along the minus strand of CAMBOZ010000009.1, from coordinate 17,528 downwards.
GGACCACTATTGCCATTGCTTTTGAGTGCTTACGTATCCACAGCACAATGTCAAAGCCAGATCCATCGGGAAGATTTAGATCAAGAATGACTCCATCAGGCGATTTGTGAGCAATCTGTGCAAATGCTTCAGAGCGACTTGCTGCTTCGCCACAACAAGCCATGCCGGCACTTTCAATAGCTCGCTTGATTCCTGATCTAACTGAAGGATGATCATCTACCAATAAGATCTGTGGAATTTCGATTTCAATCAAAGAGTAATAGCGACCCGGGTTCCTGAACTAGTCGATACATAAGAAAATGCGCCACCAAGTTCTTCGGTTCGCTCTTTTATACCAATCAAACCTAAACGTGAACTTTGCAAGGTCGCACCTCCTTCTCCATTATCGCGAACTTCTAGGTAGGTGTGATTTTCAACTTGGCTTAGATATATTTCAATCTCGCTAGCCCTAGAATGACGAACGCAGTTTCGCATTAACTCAGTAGCAATTGCTGTTATTTCTATTCCTATCACTGGATCGATATCGAACTCAGCTATCTCTATCCGCGACAACTTAGATCCACAAATCTTGATCGCTACATCTGTTAACTTTTCTTGAACAGATTCAATGTGGACTTCCCTGAGTTGGTACATCTCACGACGAACCTTTGTGATCATTTCGTCGACTTGAAAGCGCAGCGAACGAATACCTTTGCGCACCGGTGCCTGAGTACCGGCAGCCGCTAATAGCAGATCTAACTCATAGCCAAGTGCTACTAAATCTTGCGCCACCCCGTCATGAAGCTCGCGGGCCAAAGCTAAACGCTGCGGCGTAATCACTTAGCAAATAGTTCGTTGATCTCCTTGGCAAATTCCTGGGCAACTACGTGGCGCTTTATAGAAAGTTTCGCCGTTAATTGGCCGCCAGCAATCGTGAAGTCGGTAGGAAGAATGGTGAATTTACGAATAGATTCGGCTTTACTTACCGCTTTATTCGCTTCATCTACTGCGGTTTGAATGACAGCTACCAGATCAGGATCTTGCGTCAAAGTGGCAATAGTCGCGCCATCTTTCTTATTGGCTACTATCCAAGATTTAAGTGAATCTTGATCAATTGTTATCAAGGCAGCAATGAATGGTTGATTATCTCCGACGACTACGCACTGGCTAACTAGCGGATGCGCGCGCAGGCGATCTTCAAGAACGGCTGGAGCAACATTCTTTCCACCGGCGGTAACAATCAATTCCTTTTTGCGTCCAACGATAGAAAGGAAGCCATCTGAATCAAGCTGGCCTAAGTCACCAGACTGGAACCAACCATCTGGTGTGAATACTTCAGCATTGGCTGCTTCGTTCTGCCAGTAACCGCGCATAACGATTGGTCCCTTAATTAAAACTTCACCGTCTTCGGCAATTTTCACACTTGTGCCAGGAATAGGCTTTCCAACTGTGCCAACCTTTAGCGCGCCAGTGATATTCAAAGTCGCACCTGCGGTGGTTTCGGTTAGTCCGTAACCTTCATAAATTGTTACACCAGCGCCGCGATAGAAGTGTCCGAGACGTTTGCCTAGCGGTGCACCTCCAGAGATAGCTGCTTCAACATTTCCACCTAAAGCGGCGCGAATTTTAGAAAAAACCAATTTATCGAACAACGCATGCTTAATAGTCAGCAGTGGATTAAAACCGCGCTTGTCTAACGATTCGCTATAAGCAATTGCCACATCAGCAGCCTTGCGGAAGATCTTTCCTTTGCCAGCAGCATCTGCTTTTGCTTCAGCGCCGTTATAAACCTTTTCAAAGATGCGAGGTACAGCGAGCACGAAGGTCGGCTTAAATGATGCAAGATCTGGTTGCAAGCGTCCGACTGGATCACTGCAGTGAGCTAGATGTAGCCCAGCGCGAATTGCTCCGATTTGAACCATGCGTCCAAATACGTGTGCAACAGGTAGGAAGAGAAGCGTTGAACCATTTGGCTTAAGGAATAGATCACTCGCACCTTCAACGACATTTCCGCATTCTGATAAGAAGTTGCCGTGAGTTAATTGCACACCCTTTGGTTTCCCAGTAGTTCCAGATGTGTAAATTAAAGTAGCTAGCGAGTCAGGCAAAAGTGCGTTTCTGCGACGGTCGATTTCATCGTCACCGATATGTGCACCTGCAGTAGCTAGTACCGAAAGCACATCTTCAGTCATAGTCCAAATGTGCTTGGTATGTGATGGCAATACTGTGTTTACTAGCTCGCGATGTGTTGGCGTTTCAACAATTAAACCCACTGCGCCAGAATCGCTCAAGATCCAATCCACTTGCTCAGCAGAGGATGTTTCATAAATTGGAACTACACAACCACCGGCGTACCAAATTGCGAAATCTAGAATCGTCCATTCATATCTGGTGCGAGCCATGATTGCTACGCGGTCGCCAATCTGAATACCGGCGGCAACGAGACCTTTCGCAGTTGCACGAACTTCAGCATCTAACTCTTGTGCACTAACTTTTTGCCAGCCATCACCGAGAGGGCGGGAGAGCATCACGCGATTAGGTTCAAACCAAGCGCGCTCAGCGATCAAATTCGTAAGGTTGCCTGAAGCGGCAGCAGGGACAAGGGCCGGGATTGAGATTTCATTCATGCCCTAACGCTAGCGCCCGTCCTGAAAAAAGGGGAGAGGCGGGAAAGAACTTTTTACGGGTAACCTTTGGCCATGAGCGATTTCAGCAGTTCGACAATTACGATCGATGCCCCTATCTCCGAAGTGGGGGCTACCTTATTCGCGATAGCCGCCTACCCAGAATGGTCCGGGGCGTTTAAAAAAGTGGATGTACTAGCCACTGACGATCAAGGGCGCGCAACAAAAGCAAAGTTAACTGTTGATGCGGGCGCTGTTAAAGATGTAGTGACTCTTGACTTTGACTGGAGCGCTGCGCCGGACAAGGTGACTTTTTCACTCGACGATGCCAACATCCTTACCAAAATGGATGGCGCATATTTACTTAAGAATTTAGGCGGCGACGCCACTTCAGTTACCTATGAACTCTCGGTTGGATTATCAATGCCGATCCCAGCGATGATGATCGCCAAGCAAGAGAAATCAACTATCGATACCGCGTTGAAGCAGCTTAAAGAACATATAGAGGGATAACCGCGTGGCTTCCAACACCATCGGTATCGATGTAGGTGGCACCAAGGTTCTAGGTGGTGTTGTCAGTGCAACTGGCGAAATTCTTGCGACTGCGCGGCGCGATACACCTCGTGAAGGTGGGCGCGCTCTCACTCAAGCCATTGCTGATGTGGCAAATGAATTAGGGCGAGAATTTGAAAGCGAAGCTATTGGCGTATCTGCCGCAGGCTTTATCTCATCGGATCGGAAAACAATTTTGGCAACGCCAAACATCGCCGGATGGAATGGCGTTGATTTAGATCATGAGTTAACCGAAATTCTTGGAAAGCGAATCGTCTTAGAAAATGATGCTAACGCCGCAGCCTGGGGCGAATTTAAATTTGGCGCTGGTCGCGGCCGCAAAGATTTAATGTTATTAACTTTGGGAACCGGAGTAGGTGGAGGGCTAATTCTCGATGGATCGCTATTTCGTGGTGCCTTTGGCATTGGCGCAGAGCTCGGCCATATAAGAATTGTTCCCGAAGGCCATTTATGCGGATGTGGTATTCGTGGTTGTTTAGAGCAATATGCATCTGGATCTGCGCTTATGCGACATACCCGCGAAGCGATAAGCGCTAGTCCGGATATTGCGCGAAATTTGCTTGCTCGCGGTGATGGCACACTAGAAGGCTTAAAAGGCCAACACATTACTGAAGCGGCGCGTGATGGTGATCCAGTTGCGCTTGCCGCTTTCAACACAATGGCAAGTTATTTGGGAGCAGGTATTGCTTCACTTTGCGCGGTGATTGATCCATCTTGCATTGTTTTAGGTGGAGGCGTAATTGACGCCGGTGAAATCTTCCTTGGACCAACGAGAGAAGCGGCTATGCGTTTAATCCCATTTAGCGGAAAGCATCCATATCCCGAAATAATTCCTGCAGAACTTGGCAATAACGCGGGCTTGGTTGGCGTGGCGGACCTTTCAAGAATTTAGAGTGCGACTCCGTCATCGTCACGGAATTCTTTTCCATTTTTCCATTTCTTAAATGCGGTGATTGCATCGCGAAAAGATTGTGATGCACTTTTTTTGGCGGGATTGGGCGCTATAAATTTTTCGTAATCTGAGATTGCATCTAGCTCGTCTAGATATGACGATGGAGTGGATTCATCCAAAGAAAGGTTTTCGACCATTGATTGAAATTCCATTTCAATCAATTCACGTTCTGTAGCGTCTTCTGGGTCTTCCCGGTGCTTATCTTTTTCGCTCATAACTCCTGCTCCATGGTTCATATTCGCACATTCCAACCATTTGGCGCTAAATTACTTCCATGAACAATCTGCCGTACGGCATCTTGCGCGCATTCCTAACCCCGTTTCTGATGATCCTCTTTCGCCCAAAGGTGAAAGGTCTTCGTAACGTGCCAGGCACAGGTCCAGTGATTATCGCCTCAAACCATTTATCTTTTAGCGATTCTATTTTCATGCCTTTAGTTGTTCCGCGCAAAGTTACCTTCCTTGCCAAGAGCGAGTACTTCACATCTCCTGGCCCTAAAGGGTTATTGAAGAAATTAACTTTTATTGCTCTTGGCCAAGTTCCGGTTGATCGCTCTGGCGGACGACGTAGTGAAGCAGCGCTCATTACCGGTCTTAAAGTCCTCGCTGAAGGTAAGTGTCTAGGCATTTATCCAGAAGGCACACGATCACCCGATGGCCGTCTTTACAAGGGGCGCACTGGTATCGCGCGTTTGGCGATTGAATCTGGTGCGCCGATTATTCCGGTAGCAATGTTTAATACTGAGAAAATTCAACCAACCGGAACGGTAGTTCCAAAAGTTATGCGCGTTGAAATGATCTTTGGAGAGCCTATGTATTTCGAAGGTGATTCGACTGACTTGCTTTACTTAAGAGATGTTACCGATAAAATTATGGCAACAATACAATCACTTTCTGGGCAAGAGTATGTTGACACCTATGCGACAAAGGCAAAGAAAAGTGCAGAAGAGACTGAAGGTTAATTACTTTCAATTGCAAGACGCTTGATTAAGTAATTGCAAGTATCGCAATCCGCTCCAGCATCTGGCAGTTCTCCTTCAATTACATCAATCAAATCTGATATCAATGAGTTAAATTGCGCTTGGTCACGGGTTACGTGAAGGTAGTGCTGAGTTACCCCGAATCCATAAGCGCCATCTGCTGTCTCGGTAACTCCAGCTAGCTTCCAAACTAAGAGCCCCATCGATGAGACCGGGAAAGGCTTTCCTTTTTCAGGGTTCTCTAGCGCGTAGGCGTACGCCTCCAACTGCGGAGCATAGAACTGGGCGTTATCGCGATCAGAATCAGAGACTTTGCAATCTATGATTCCAACTGAGCCATCGTCATAATGTGCGAGCAAGTCATATATTCCAAGAATGCGCCAACGCGTGGCTTTTCCATCTACTTCTATAGGCGCGCTCTTTACCCATTGTCCCCATTGTTTTACAACACCTGGAGCAAGTGAAGGATCAAGATCGGGCATTGAAGCACGGCGGAAATGTTCTTCTTGGGCAGTAGATAACGGTTTCACCAAAGGAAATTGACCGGGCATTGTGATTTTGAACCAGTATTTGATCCAGAGGCATCGCTTACATGTTGATAAGCCAAAAGTCAGATCAGATGGCGCAATAGTGTCGCGAGCGGGTGAAGCAGGTTTAACAATTTTTAAGCTCATGTGATGATTAAATCACGCAGGGCTGACGCAATCACCGATAGACCCAAGATGACCATAACAATTCCACCTGTTGCGCGTAGCTTTTCTAATCTGCTCTCATCGCTTGCGAGCCAGACACGGGCTGTACCAGCGAGCAATCCCCAAGATCCATCTGAGATAAATGCCAATATTGAAAAGAGTGCTCCAAGGAGTAATAGTTGTGAAGTCACTTGCCCTCGTTCAATATCAATAAATTGGGGGAGCACTGCGGCGTAAAAAACTAAACCTTTAGGATTTAGTGCACCAACCCAAAAGCCATCGCGAACTGAACGCCAAAATGTTGGAACAACAGATCCTTGATTTTGCATCTCGGCAGCATGAATTTTACGGGCGCGGATTGCCGATATTCCCAAATAGATTAAGTAACCGCCGCCGCCCCATTGCACCGCAGAGTAGGCGAGATGCGATCTAGAAAGTATTGGGCCCAATCCAAATGCAACAAGTGAAGAGAGAGCAAAAGCCCCAGTTACATTCCCAGCTACTGTAAATACTGCAACTTTTCTTCCCCAAGCGATAGCGCGGGCAATCACGAATAAGACGCTGGGGCCAGGTGCCAAAATGATGACCATCGCAGCGATGATGTATTCGGTTAATCGGCTCGGGATGACCATTTGAGAATTGTAACTCTTGAAAATTGAAGAAGGGGCGGCAAGTGCCGCCCCTTCCTTACAGCATTACTTTAGATTATTTACCGCGAGCATCAGATATCGCGTGAAGAACGCGATAGCCGATAACCGCAACCAGAGTTGCATTCACGATGCCGGTGAACGTGTAATCGCCACGAGTCCATGAGTAATCAGCGATACCGATGATTAGTGCTGAACCTGCAATGAGTAGATTGGTTGAATCCGCAAAATTGACTTTAGAATCAATCCAGATGCGCGCACCTAGAACTCCAATCATTCCAAATAGGGCAGTAGAAACTCCACCTAGAGCTCCCACAGGAGTTGCGCTAAGTACTGCTCCAAATTTTGGTGATAGCGAAAGCAAGATTGCGCCTGCTCCAGCAACCCAATACGCGGCAGTTGAATACACGCGAGTTGCAGCCATTACACCAATGTTTTCAGCATAGGTTGTTGTTCCTGAACCGCCACCCATGCCAGCAAGCGTTGTTGCAACACCATCTGCCATAAGCGCATTTCCCATTTGATCGTCAAGATCTTTACCAGTCATTGCGGCAACAGATTTAACGTGTCCTACGTTTTCTGCAATCAAAACGAGAACTACTGGGAGGAAGAGGATCATTACATTCATACTAAATGTTGGAGTTGTGAATGTCGGAATAGCAAACCAAGAAGCGGCTTCAATTCCTTTAGTGTCAACATCTCCCATGATCAGAGCAACGATGTAACCGACTGCGAGTCCTAAGAAAATACTAATTCGACTCAAGAAACCCTTAGAAATTACGCCGATAAGCGCGATGCTTCCCAAAGTGATGATCGCAATTAGTGGATCTTTTGTGAAGTTACCTTTTGCGGCTCCTGCAAGATTGAAACCAATAACCATAACGATGGTTCCGGTAACTACAGGTGGAAGGAGCCAGTTAACCCAGCCAATTCCGGCTGCGCGAACAGCAAAGCCGACGAGTGCAAGTACAACACCAGTGAAGACGATGCCGCCGAGCGCTGCTGCCATTCCGCCACCAGCGCCTGTTGAGGCAACTGCAGCGCCGATTGGCCCAAGGAAAGCGAATGAAGAACCTAGATAGCTTGGAACTTTATTTTTTGTAATGATTAAGAAAAGGATTGTTCCAATTCCAGAGAAGAAGAGTGTTGTGGTTGGAGGGAATCCAGTGATGATTGGAACCAAGAACGTTGCGCCGAACATTGCGGCGATGTGCTGTAGACCAACACCCATAGTGCGGGGCCAGCTGAGTCTTTCATCTGTTGAAACAACTTCACCAGCAGCGATTTTCTTGCCGGTTCCGTGGACTTTCCAGGTTAGTAAGGACATTGTTTACCTCTCCAAATAAGTTGCTACGAGAGCGTTCACCGTGTGTGAGCACTTATTGCAGGGAAGATGCATAAAGGGTATTCCTGCCTAGTTGACTACTAATTGGTCATTCTGGGGCGAGTCGCAATAAAAACCCCTCGCCAGCCGCTGATTTCACGGCTAACGAGGGGCGCCCTCACGGAGAGTTGAGGGTTAAATCGTCGCATCCTCGCGGACGCGACGAATATGAAGTAACCCAAGAACTGACAGCAAAAGCATTACAAGAGAACCTGCGAGTGAAACTAATGCAGATATTCCTGCAATTGAACCCAAAGTTCCGAATGCATAAGCAGTCAAAAGCGTTCCACTAAGAACAGTGCCCTTAAATACGGTTTCAACCATCGCTGACTTTGCAGCCACCTCTGATTTAAGTGCTTCATCATTAGGGTTTTCCGCTAGAGCAGCTCTGGCTGCACGGTTAGCGGCGCTAGCAGCCGCGTAAGTAGGCATACCAGATAAGTGGAATCCTAGATAATGATCTGCATACATTTGTGCTTGTGTTGCGTTGGAAAGAATTTTCTCTCCATTAGCAGCAAAGAATTCTGTTACTTCCGCAGATTCTTCAGCATTTCCTGTGGCTGCCGGAATAGTTATTTCTTGGGCCTCTAACTGTGAAGCAACGGCATTGGCCGCAAAACTCGCACCCCAGTTTAGTAGACCGGCAGCTACCAATAAAAACGCAGCAAGGCCAAATCCAACAGCGGTAACAATTTTGTCAAAACTCTTTCTCTTCATTTTCTTACTCTCCCTTTTAGGCACCAATGATTAGGTGCAGGTCAATTAATACTCCTAAGAGGTTAAGTGCAAGAGCAAAAGAGATAGGGCTAGCCCTTCACCGAAATTGGTGAGTGCTAGCCCTGAGAAAAAAGTGATCTATCTAATGTATGTCGCGTTTGCAGAGCGACTGTCCATCAGCTCCGATTTGTAAATGAGAACACGGAACATTCAATCGATCAAAAGCGGCATCTCCAAAGTGAGTGCGAAAAGCGAGAGCGAGTAGCACTCGAATGTTTGTATCTGGATCAGATTTTATGTTGAAAGCTTTAGCCGCCCGACTTATCGTATTTTCAATTACTTTTTCAGTATGAGATGTTTCCCGAGCAATTGCCGAATTTGTTTTGCCTTCACAAAGCAAGCCCAGCACCAATTGCTCGAATGGGTTTAGTTCTCGCGCGGTAATAGTTATATCGGTTGCCATGTTGACCTCTCCGTCGCCTCCATCATCCTCTTTCCTTCTTAGGTTACCAACCAGTAGGATAGGGCAATGTCTGAAATCACCAGCCGCCGCGAAGGCGATATCCAAGTACTTACCTTTAATCGCCCTGCAAAAATGAACGCGCTGACTCGCGAGATGTATGCGGGTCTGGCAAGTGGGCTAAACGAGGCAGCCGGAGATTTCGGGATTCGCGCCGTCATAATTACCAGCGAAGGCGATCACTTCACCGCCGGCAATGACATTGCAGACTTCTTAGCAAATCCACCGACGGGTGAAGATAGCGACGTTGCAAAGTTCTTAGGATCACTTCTGGAATTTCCAAAGCCCCTGATCGCAGCGGTAAAGGGAAATGCAGTTGGCGTCGGAACCACAATGCTTTTGCACTGCGATGTTGTAATTGCCTCGCCATCAGCTAAATTCTCAATGCCCTTTGCTTCCCTCGGATTAGTTCCAGAAGCCGGATCTAGTTACCTCTTTCCACTTTTGGTTGGCTATCAAAGAGCTGCCAAAATCTTTTTTACTGGCGAAAGCTTTGACGCCGAAAGTGCACGTGAGATGGGAATGGTCGCCTCCATCGCAAATGATCCATTGGGTGAGGCGATGGAACTAGCAAAGGTAATTGCAGCTAATCCTCCTCAAGCGATGATCAATACCAAAGCGCTCTTGAAAGCGAGCAAGCACGATGCAGTAGCAGCGGTAATGACGGCCGAATTTGAACTCTTCTCACTTGCGCTGCAATCAGAAGAAGCGATGGAAGCCTTTATGAAATTTATGGCGAAGAAAGGGAAGTAATGACAATCACCGGAGATTTATCAGGCAAGAAGATCTTCATAACTGGAGGATCTCGCGGAATCGGATTAGCGATAGCGCTACGTGCTGCTCGCGACGGCGCATCAATCGCAATAGCCGCCAAGACTTCTGATCCAAATCCAAAATTGCCAGGAACCATCCATACCGCGGCCGAGGAAATTCGTGCGGCTGGCGGAACAGCGCTACCTATTCAATGCGATCTCCGCGATGAAAATCAGATAGCCGATGCCATTGCACAGACCGCTGCAGAATTCGGTGGCATAGATATCTTGATCAATAACGCCAGTGCAATTAATTTAACCCCAACGGAGGCCACACCGGCAAAGCGTTTTGATCTGATGTTTGATGTAAATGTGCGTGGCACCTTTTTAACGTCCCAGGCCGCGATCCCGCATCTTCGCGCATCCGCCGAAGCCGGCCGCAACCCACACATTTTGACGCTTTCGCCACCGCTTTCGATGAAGGCTAAGTGGTTCCAGCACCACGTTGCTTACACAATGGCTAAGTACGGAATGTCTATGTGCGTCCTTGGAATGTCTGAGGAATTCCGTAAGACCGGGATTGCGGTTAATGCGTTGTGGCCACGGACCGCAATTGATACTGCAGCCCTGCAAATGATTCCTGGAATAGATACAGCGGCTTGCCGCACCCCAGAAATTTTGGCAGATGCTGCGTACGTTATTTTAAATAGACCATCTAAAGAAGCCACGGGAAACTTCTTCGTAGATGACGAGGTTTTGGCATCAGTCGGAGTAACGGAACTAGACAAGTATTCAGTAGTCCCGGGTACTAAGGATTTTCTCCTTGACTTCTTCCTCGATTAAAAAGCGAGAGCAATACCGTAACCTAGCCTGATGAACCTAGAGCTAAATGGCACCAACGTCATCTCTGAGTCAGAGCGAACAGGTAAAGCATCCTCTTTGTTTTGGCCGTGGTGCGGTGCAAATGTATCGCTGCTGGCTCTTTCATACGGTTCGTTCTTTCTTGGCTTTGGCATTTCATTCTGGCAAGCAACGGCTGCCGCCTTTATCGGCACAATACTTTCGTTTCTCTTAGTAGGTTTTAGCTCGCTTGCCGGTAAAAGATCTAATGCACCAACAATGGTTTTATCCCGCGCGGTATTTGGAATCAAAGGAAATTTGGTTCCCGGATTCCTTTCATACCTGGTCTTCGTTGGTTGGGAGACGGTTTTAGTCTCACTTGCAACGCTGGCAACTGGAACAATATTTATTCGCCTTGGAAGCATTGACCACGATATTGCAATGGTCATTGGATTCGTTCTAGCAGTTTCCCTAACTATGTACGGTGGCATACTTGGCCACAGCGTGATCATGCGCCTTCAGAAATATCTGACAATTACCACTGTAATTGCAACGGTGATCTATATCGTTTTAACTTTAGATAGCGTTAATTGGCAAAACGTGAGTTCAATACCAAATGGAAACTTCCAAGGCTTCATCGGAGCGCTCATCTTCGGTATCACTGGAATTGGTCTTGGTTGGGTGAATTCTGCAGCGGACTATTCCAGATACCTACCTCGTACAACATCTAGTCGTGCAGTGGTTGGTTGGACAGTTTTTGGTGCATCAATAGTGCCAATTCTTCTTGTTATCTACGGAGCACTTCTCGCTGGAAGTGATCCAAAACTAGCGCAAGCTATAGCTAACGATCCGATCGGAGCACTAACTACGCTGTTGCCAACTTGGTATCTGGCAATCTTTGCTTTGATCGCGATTTTAGGTTTGGTCGGCGGTTCAATACTCAACCTTTACTCTTCCGGCCTCGCTCTGATTTCAACTGGGCTGCCTATGAAACGTTATGTTGCGGTAGCACTTGATGGCTTAATCATGCTGACCGGAAGCATATACATAGTGTGGGTTGCAGATAATTTCTTCTACCCATTTCAAGGATTCTTAATCACTCTTGGAGTACCAATTGCTACGTGGTCGGCAATATTTGTTACCGATGTCCTACTGCGCCGCAATCCATTTGTGGAAGCAGATCTGTTTTCCATATCCGGCCGTTATGGTGTTTGGAATTGGCGGCCACTTGTAATAATGGCGGTTGGGTCATTTATTGGCTGGGGATTTGTTACTAATACTTTCGCCAGTTGGCTCTCCTGGCAAGGTTACTTACTCTTTCTAATCGGAGGGAAAGAAGGACCTTGGGCTTTTGCAAATGTGGGAGTGATTTTCGCGCTCGTTGTTGGTTTTGCTGGTCATCTAGTTCTCTCTCGTCGAAAAATTCGAGCCCAAGATCGCGCTATAAGTTAAAGTGAGAACATGAAGTCACGCATATCCCCGCTGCTTGATTTCTTGCGCCGAGAGTCAACTGGCGGCTTATTAATTCTGGTCGCTTCTGGTTTGGGTTTAATTACCGCTAACTCACCCTTTGCCAACTCTTATTTTTCCATCCTTGATACCCGTATCTCTATCGGCGCTGATTGGTATCTGCTCGATCTTTCAATTCTCAAGTTAATTAACTACCTCCTAATGAGCATCTTCTTTTTTGTCGTCGGTTTGGAAATCAAACGTGAGATGACTTCTGGCCATTTGGCATCCCTAAAAAGAGCGATGCTGCCCTTGGTTGCAGCGATAGGTGGAATGGCAGTTCCAGCTTTGATCTATTTAGCAATCGCGGGCGGAGTTGCACCAGAAGGTTGGGGAGTCCCAGTAGCAACCGATATTGCTTTAGCAGTTGGTTTGCTAACCATGCTCGGCCCCAGCGTTGCTGCATCACTTAGATCTTTCCTGCTTGCACTTGCCGTCATTGATGACATTGGGGCAATCCTTGTAATCGCATTCGTTTACTCAACCGGAATCAAAATCTCGTGGCTGGCCGCAGGCGTTCTTTCTGTACTCTTTATCGCTGCCCTACAAAAAGTGAAAGTAACCTCAATTTTTATTTATGCGCTATTTGCACTTGCTTTATGGTTCTCGCTCTACAAAACCGGCGTACACCCAACTCTTGCGGGAGTCATTCTCGGCTTAATGACCCCAAACATTGCACACGGGGGAGCTGACCTAGAAGATGTAGAGGATGGAACCGTTTCGGTTATTGAATGGTTGGAGCACAAGTTCCATCCAATCAGCACCTTCTTTGTGGTGCCACTATTTGCATTTGCAAATACCGGAGTCGTTATCACCTTAGATTCAATTGAAGGGGCCACGCAATCAAAGATTGCCTGGGGTATTTTCTTTGGATTGGTGATCGGCAAACCACTGGGTGTTTTGTTGGCTGCAATCGGGGCTAAAAAAACAAAGATTGCTGAAATGCCAGACGGCGTCAGTAAATCTTCATTGCTGGCAACTGGTAGCGCGGCTGGAATTGGATTTACCGTTGCAATCTTTATTGCCAATTTGGCTTTTAGCGATCCTGAAACTCAAGACATAGCAGTTCTTGCGGTGATTGCTGCTTCTGTGATCAGCGCGCTACTTTCGACGTTAATTTTTAAGGCAAGCGCAAGAAAATAGCTAGGAAAAGAAAAAGCCCGCCAACATTAGATGGCGGGCTTTTTACTTACTTTTTAGATATCGAAGTAAAGCTCAAACTCGGCTGGGTGTGGACGCAAACGAACATAATCCACTTCGTTCTTTCGCTTCCATTCAATCCAAGTTGAGATCAGATCTTCGCTAAAGACGCCGCCCTTAGTTAAGAAGTCATGATCATTTTCTAGGTTATCAAGGACTGCTTCTAGTGAACCTGGAACCTGTGGAATCGATGCAGCTTCATCGCCTTCGAGTTCGTATAGATCCTTATCAACTGGAGCAGGTGGCTCTATCTTGTTAAGGATTCCATCGATACCCGCCATCAACATCGCAGCGAATGCGAGATATGGATTAGATGATGGATCCGGGCAACGGAACTCAACGCGCTTTGCCTTTGGTGATGAGCCAGTAATTGGAATACGGATACAAGCAGAACGGTTACGCGCTGAGTAAACGAGATTAACTGGCGCTTCATATCCTGGAACCAAACGACGGTAAGAGTTAACGGTTGGGTTAGTGAAGGCAAGAAGTGAAGGTGCGTGCTTTAGAAGTCCGCCGATATACCAACGCGCCATATCTGAAAGATCGCCATAAGTTCCTGCTTCGAAGAACAGTGGCTTGCCATCTTTCCAAAGTGATTGGTGCACGTGCATTCCAGAACCGTTATCGCCGAAGAGCGGTTTTGGCATAAAGGTCGCAGTCTTGCCACCTTCCCATGCAACGTTGCGGATTATGTACTTGAACTTCATCAATTCATCGCCAGCGCTGAGAATGTCCGTGAAGCGGTAGTTAATTTCCATCTGACCTGCAGTACCAACTTCGTGGTGTGACCGTTCCACAAGAAGTCCTGCACGACCGAGTTCCATAACCATCTCATCGCGCAAATCAGCGAATTGATCAGTTGGTGAAACAGGGAAGTAACCGCCCTTGATGCGTGTGCGATATCCGCGGTTTGGAGTGCCATCTGGATCTGCAACGATGCCTGTGTTCCAAGCGCCTTCGTAAGAATCGATGTGATGGTAAGACTCATTCATTCCAGTTTTAAAACGTACTGCGTCAAAAACATAAAATTCTGCTTCTGGCGCGAAGAATGCTTGATCTGCAATTCCGGTTGACTTCAAGTATTCAACAGCCTTGGCTACTACGCCACGTGGATCACGTGAGTAAGGAGTGTTATCAGACGGGTTATGAACAGAGAAGAGTATTACTAGCGTCTTCTCCAAGCGGAATGGATCGATAAATGCAGATGAAGGAATTGGTAACAACTTCATATCTGATTCGTGGATTGACTGGAAGCCACGGATGGAAGAGCCATCAAACATTAGGCCGTCTGTGAATACTGCTTCGTCAAAAGACTCAATCGGAACGTTGAAGTGATGTTGGATACCCGGAAGATCGGTAAAGCGAACATCAATAAGTTTGATATCTTCCTTTTTGATAAAGGCAAAAATTTCTGCGGAATTCTTAAACATAAAGCTTGCTCCTCGTATCTTCGAAATTTTCGAGTGTAAAGTCAGATTTACTCGGGCCTTCACCTTTGAGGGCGACCGATCTGGGTAAACCCTAAGACTCCAAAGGCCATTTGGCATAACTGGAGTGTTACAGCCATGTAAAACATGCAGCGCCTCTTTCGGGTCTGTACGCTCACCCATATGAAACACGAGATCAGTTTGGGTCGCCGCTTTCTAGGTCTGAGCATCGATTGGCTGATGTGTTACGCGATTGCCCTTGGTTTCTTTGGAGGTAGCGCCTCATTTGCCGAACGAGCCCCACAAGCCCGAATCCCACATCTGATCATCTTCTTCATCGAGGTATTGGTGTTAACTGCCTTCGGAGGCGCTACTGCTGGCCATCGAATCGTTGGGTTGAGAGTCGTCCAGGTCAATGGCGGAGGAAACCCAACTCCGGTTCAGGCGCTGGTCAGGACGGTTCTGCTCTGTTTGGTGGTCACTGCCATTACCTACGACGAAAATGGTCGCGGAATTCACGAGCGACTTAGCGGAACTAGATTGGTTGATACGAGAAAAGGTAGAAAGTAATCAGCGTTTTGGAACGCGAATTCCTTTTGGCATTGGTCCCTTTGGAATTGGCATCGACATTCCACCAACTGCTTTAAAGCGGGCACGAACTTCGCGCATCTGATGGGCTGATAATTTCTTAGGAAGTTTAGCCAGACGCTTCTGCAACTTACGAAGCGGAACTTGTTCAGCACCATCGCCAACATAAATGTCAGTAACTGGAACACCAGGAGCAAAACGTTCTGATTTTCTGCGCTCATCCTGCAACATTGCACGAACCGCTTGAGTTCCTTCACCGGTTAAAACGATTCCAGCACGACCGATACTTCGATGGACCATATCTTGGTTCTTGGTTACGGCAACGGCGGGAGTAGTTATCCAACCTTTGCGAATTGCCATAAGAACGCTAGCGCCGGCACCCATCTGTCCTTCAATTGAAACGTAAGCGGCAGATGATGCAATTCGAGTAAAAAAGAACATCGCTGCAAGAACTGAAACGGGAAGAGAAACAAAGCCTAGATAAATTGGATGCCCGATGAAAATACCAAGTGAAATACCAATTGCCCAAGTGATTGAGAATACGCCGAAAATACCGGCGCCAATCCAAGGCTTTACGCTCTTGGTTACTCTGTATGCATCACGGAAAGTTTGGAAACGGACCTTTTTGATCTTTGGCTCTTTCGCCTTCTTCTTTTTAAACATGGCCTCAGTTTAGGGGAGCGGGCGCTGTACCACCAAGACGAGCGGGTGCCCAACGCTGACCAAGGTGGTTATCTGGGTATTTTTCTTGCACTTCGTGCAGGAGATTTAAAAGCGTTTCACGGAGCGCTTTCTCACCCGCCTCAACATCAGCAGATTTATCAAAGTACATGGGCGCACCAAATGAGACATAAATTGGGAATTTCTTTCGACGCAAGTCTCGCTTTACGCCCTTTGTCCAAATACGTTGAGATCCCCAAATTACCGCTGGAATCACAGGAACGTTCGCACCCATAGCAAGACGCACCGCGCCAGATTTCAACTCTTTAATTTCAAAGCTTTTTGAGATCGTGCCCTCTGGAAATATTCCAACTATTTCACCTGATCGAAGTTTGCGAAGAGCGGCTACAAAGGAGGCGGAACCGTTGTTGCGATCGACATTTATATGGTGCATTCCACGCATAAGTGGACCAGCTAATTTATTGTCGAAAATTTCTTTCTTAGCCATAAATCTAACTAAGCGATTTGCTGGAAGAGCGGCAGTACCGATTAAGGCAAAGTCTAAATAGCCGATATGATTCATAGCCAGAATCGCTCCGCCTTTACGTGGAATATGAGCATCGCCTTCAAAATTAAATTGCAGCCCTAAGTACTTCCAAAAGGTTTTTAGCACCAAAATCACTGGCGGATAAACAACTTCAGCCACGCAGTAATCCCTGGTTGGTGCGGGCTTCTACCGCTTGCTTGTATAGACGTCCTGCGCGATAACTCGAGCGCACTAGTGGCCCGCTCATAACTCCTAAGAATCCAACGGCCGTTGCCTCAGCAGCTAATTCTACGAATTCTTCTGGCTTGACCCAACGCTCTACCGGATGATGTTTATTTGTTGGGCGAAGATATTGTGTAATGGTGATCAAGTCACAACCAGCGCCGTGAAGGTCGATGAGGGCCTGTGAAACTTCTTCGCGAGTTTCTCCCAAGCCAAGAATTAAATTAGATTTTGTTACTAAGCCGAAGTCACGAGCCATACCGATTACCTGTAGAGATTTTTCAT
This sequence comes from Bifidobacterium breve, assembly GCA_945869505.1. The sequence continues at coordinate 431 of CAMBOZ010000009.1, read as the reverse complement.
AGGTAAATGCCGGGCGAATTCGCTTAAAAATGCGGGGGACTGTCTCGAGATTGTGAGCAAATACTTCAGGTTGAGTTTCGAAAATCTGATTTAAGAGTTCAGCCTTTGCGTGAAAATCTGGCGCTAACATTTCCACGCCGCAACCAGGATTCAATTCGTGAACTTTACGAATTGTTTCGGCATATAACCAAGCGCCTTCATCAGGTAAGTCATCACGAGTGACGCCGGTAATGGTTGCGTATCGCAAGCCCATAGATTTTACTGATTCTGCAACTTTGCGTGGTTCTTCGCGATCAATCGGCAATGGTTTGCCAGTGTCAATGTTGCAGAAGTCGCAACGTCTCGTGCAGCGATCTCCACCAATCAGGAATGTTGCTTCTTTATCCTCCCAACATTCAAAAATATTTGGACAGGCAGCTTCTTGGCAGACA